>NZ_JBNNTG010000007.1:0-156647 GCF_050278525.1 Peribacillus sp. NPDC096540
TAGCTCCGGTTTCCCGAAGTTATCCCAGTCTTATAGGCAGGTTGCCCACGTGTTACTCACCCGTCCGCCGCTAATCTCAGGGAGCAAGCTCCCATCGATTCGCTCGACTTGCATGTATTAGGCACGCCGCCAGCGTTCGTCCTGAGCCAGGATCAAACTCTCCGAAGAAATGTTTGACTTGCTCATTTTGCTTTTTTAATAGTGTGTGCTCACTTAAAAATTAACGTTGGCGCTTTGTTTTGTTCAGTTTTCAAAGAGCAATTTCGTTGTCGTTTATCTTAGAAACGACTTTAATAATATATCAATTATATCATTTCCTGTCAACAACTTTTTTTCTCTCGATGTCGACTTAGTTATTATATCTAGTATCACAAGTAATTGCAAGAGTTATTTTAAAATAAATAAAATACTTCGTTTGTAGTTACCCAATTCTTTGGTTGTCTCCTTTAATGATAGAAGTAGCTTACCTGATTAAATTAGTAAACTTCTTCTATGATTATAAGATTTCCTATATATATAACTCCCGATTTATCCCTAAATTAATGTTTGATTATTATCTACTATCTTAACCAGTAGCCTAATTTGAGAACTTGCATCAATAAAAACAATTTCAGCAGTAGCCCCCTTGTTACTTCCAATATAAAAATTAAAAAACTGCACCTCCAATTGTTAGATGTTGTCTAACAATTGGGGTGCAGTTCATAATTGGCTGGGTCTCTTTTATTAAACGATTATTCTTCCGTATCTTTTTCAGGTTCTTCGTTTTCGGCTACTTCGTTAGAATCTGGATCTGAATCTATATTTGTTGGATTCTGTTCTATTCCTTCTTCTTTTTCAACGAATTCTTCTTTTTCTTCTTCTTCTCTTCCAACGATGGCCACCGTTGAAACATATTCATTGTCTGCAGATTCGAGACGAATGAGCTTAACACCCTGTGTATTACGACCCGTTTTAGAAATACCTTCGACTTCCATTCGGATTAACACACCAGCTGCTGTAATCAGCATCAAGTCCTCATCTTCTCCTGTCACTGTTTTCACGGCAATAAGTTCACCATTTTTCTCTGTGACATTACATGTTTTTATTCCTTTACCACCACGGCTTTGAATACGGTATTCCTCAGCAGATGTCCGTTTTCCATATCCATTTTTCGTAACAATCAGGACTTCTTCATTTTCTTCAAGAATTTCCATACCGACTACTTCGTCATCATCCCTTAAGGAAATCCCTTTTACTCCAGCTGCGGTACGTCCCATTGTACGTACATCCGTTTCAGGGAAACGAATCATCATTCCAGCTTTTGTTCCGATAATAATCTGTTTCTCTCCATTCGTAAGACGTACAGAGATCAATTCATCATCTTCTCGCAGCCCTAAAGCAATTAAACCGTTATTGCGGATATTTGCAAAGGATGACAGTGGTGTACGCTTTGATATACCATGTCTGGTTGTGAAGAATAAATACCAATCATCGACAAATTCCTTCACCGGTATGATTGCATTGACCCACTCACCTTTATCAACTTCTAACAAATTGATAAGTGGCAGTCCTTTTGCAGTCCGGCCATATTCAGGAATTTCGTATCCTTTGGACCGATAGACTTTACCTTTATTAGTAAAGAATAATAGTGTGTCATGAGTCGAAGTTGTTAACAAATGACCTACAAAGTCATCTGCATTCGTACCCATTCCCTGTATACCTCGACCTCCGCGTTTTTGGCTGCGGTACGTGGTTGCAGGCAAACGTTTAATATAACCGTTATGAGTCAGTGTCACGATTATATTTTCCTCTGGAATCAAATCTTCATCTTCTAAGTTCTCAAAACCGACTAATGTAATTTCAGTTCTTCTTTTATCATTAAAGCGTTCTTTAATTTCAAGAAGCTCTTCACGAATAATTTCAAGAACCTTTTCCTCATCAGCAAGGATAGCTTTATATTCTGCGATTAATGCCATTAACGCTTGATATTCATCTTCAATTTTTTCCCGTTCCAAACCGGTCAAGCGTTGTAAACGCATATCTAAAATTGCTTGCGCCTGTTTTTCAGAAAGTGAAAATTGTGTCATTAACCCTTCTCGGGCAATTTCTGTAGTTTGGGAACCACGGATTAATGTAATGACTGCATCCAAATTATCAAGGGCAATTCGCAAACCTTCTAAAATATGAGCACGCGCTTCCGCTTTACGTAGTTCAAATTCAGTTCTGCGTCGTATAACTACCTGTTGATGCTCTAAGTAATAGTGCAGACATTGCTTTAAGTTCAATACTTTAGGCTGTCCATCCACCAGTGCAAGCAAGTTGATTCCGAAGGTCGTTTGCATTGCAGTATGCTTATACAAGTTGTTTAAAAGGACATTTGCATTTGCGTCCTTTCGTAGCTCCATAACTATACGCATGCCGGTACGATCTGATTCATCCCTTAAATCGGTAATGCCTTCAATTTTCTTATCACGAGCAAGTTCTGCAATTTTTTCAATCAACCTTGCTTTATTCACTTGATAAGGGATTTCTTTAACTAGAATAACCTGTTTTCCATTGGGCTTCTCTTCAATTTCAACTTTCGCCCTCTGAATGATTGACCCTTTTCCAGTTTCATAGGCTTTTCTAATTCCACTGCGCCCTAAAATTAACCCCGCAGTTGGAAAATCCGGGCCAGGGATAAATTCCATCAATTCTTGAATTGTTATATCAGGATTCTTACTTAAAGCCAATACACCGTCAATTACCTCACCTAATTGATGGGGCGGAATATTGGTAGCCATTCCGACTGCTATCCCTGACGAACCATTCACTAATAAGTTTGGGAAACGGGCTGGCATAACAGCTGGTTCTCTTTCTGAGCCATCATAGTTATCCTGAAAGTTAACCGTATCCTTATTCAAATCACGAATCAATTCCATCGAAATCTTTGACATTCTCGCTTCTGTGTACCTCATGGCGGCCGCTTGGTCACCATCGACCGAACCGAAATTTCCGTGTCCATCAACGAGCATATAGCGATAGTTAAATGGCTGAGCCATCCTGACCATCGTTTCATAAACAGCAGAGTCACCATGCGGGTGATATTTACCGATTACTTCTCCGACAATACGGGCTGATTTTTTAAATGGTTTATCCGACGTCATACCAAGATCATTCATCGCATATAGAATTCTTCTGTGTACCGGTTTCAAGCCGTCCCTTACATCAGGTAACGCCCGGGATACGATAACGCTCATCGCGTAATCCAAAAAAGATGTACGCATCTCGGTACTTATATTTATTTCTTTTACACCTGATCTTTCATTTTCTGACATGGAGCCAACCTCCTTTATAAAGCTTTTACTCTCATTTTTTAAACTGATCTTGCACTATGTAAAGAACAGGATGTAAATTCATCCTGTCAAAAAATCAGATGTCGAGGTTTTTAACATAAATCGCATTTTCCTCAATAAAGTTACGACGCGGCTCTACTTTATCTCCCATCAACATTTCGAAAGTTTCATCTGCTTCAATAGCATCTTTCAAACTAACTTGAAGTAACGTTCTCGTATCAGGGTTCATTGTTGTTTCCCATAGTTGCTCTGGGTTCATTTCCCCCAGCCCTTTATAACGCTGTAAGTTAGGCTTAGGAGTGCTTGGCAGACTTGCCATGATTTGTTCTAGTTCGCGGTCATTATAGGCATATTCCACTCTTTTACCCTGCTGAATTTTGAAAAGAGGTGGCTGGGCAATATAAATATAACCATACTCTATAATTTTCCGCATATAGCGATAGAAGAATGTCAACATTAAAGTTCTAATGTGAGCACCGTCTACATCCGCATCGGTCATGATAACAATTTTATGGTATCTAGCTTTTTCAATATTGAATTCATCACCAATACCTGTTCCTAGTGCAGTAATAATTGTACCAATTTCTATATTATGAAGGATTCTATCCAATCGCGCCTTTTCCACATTTAGGATTTTACCTCTTAGCGGCAGAATAGCTTGGAAATGGCGGTCGCGTCCTTGTTTAGCTGAGCCACCGGCCGAGTTTCCTTCTACAATGTACAATTCGCTGATAGAAGGGTCCTTAGACGAACAATCTGCTAGTTTCCCAGGTAGATTGGAGACTTCCAAAGCACTTTTTCTTCGAGTTAACTCACGTGCTTTCTTGGCCGCCAAACGAGCTCTTGCCGCCATTTGCCCTTTATCAACGATTTTTCTAGCCACTGAAGGATTTTCGTATAAAAAGGAATCCAACCTTTCCGAAAGAATGGAATCAGTAACCGTTCTTACTTCTGAGTTTCCAAGCTTTGTTTTGGTTTGCCCTTCAAACTGCGGTTCAGGATGCTTAATGGAAATAATTGCTGTTAGCCCTTCACGAACATCTTCACCAGAGAAATTGGAGTCTGCCTCTTTTAAGAGCCCGTTTTTCCGCGCATAATCATTGATAACCCTAGTCAACGCAGTCTTGAATCCTGATTCATGTGTACCGCCTTCATAGGTATGAATATTATTGGCAAAAGAAAAGACATTACTGATGTAGCTGTCATTATATTGCAGAGCTAATTCGACAGATATACCTTCTTTCTCGCCTTCCATGAAAATCGGTTCCTCATGAAGGACTTCTTTTGAACGGTTCAAATGCTCTACATAAGATTTGATACCGCCCTCATAGTGGTATTCCCTGATTTTCTCTTCTTCTCCGCGTTTATCTTCAATGATTAGCTTCAAGCCTTTATTCAAGAATGCAAGCTCACGGATACGTGTGGCTAATGTATCGAAATCATATTCTAAAGATTCCGTGAAGATTTCACCATCAGGAATGAAGTGTACCGTCGTACCGGTATGATCGGTTTCCCCGATAATTTTTAAATCTTCTTTTGGGACACCACGGTTAAATTGTTGATAGTGAATTTTCCCTTCACGATGAACAAAAACTTCTAAAACCGTGGATAAGGCATTAACTACTGAAGCTCCCACACCATGCAGACCACCGGAGACCTTATAACCCCCGCCACCAAATTTACCGCCCGCATGTAGGACCGTCATGATTACTTCTACTGCTGGCCGTCCCATTTTTTCATGGATACCTACTGGAATTCCCCGACCATTATCGACTACGGTTATGCTATTGTCTTCTTCTATCGTCACTTTGATTTCAGTACAGAAACCTGCTAGTGCCTCATCAATACTATTATCGACAATTTCCCAAACAAGATGGTGAAGTCCTTTTGCAGAGGTAGTACCGATATACATCCCTGGACGTTTACGAACTGCTTCTAAGCCTTCTAAAACCTGTATCTGATTCTCATCGTATGCCTGAGCTTGTACTTCTTTTTGTTCCATTGTCATACGTATCACCTACACTTTTCTTTTGGCATTTATCATTTTTTTAGGAGTAATTAAAACTTTATCGCTTAAATTCAAAGAGAGTCTATATCATCGATTAATAACGATGGCTGCAGTGAACGCTTTTTCAAAGTGGACGACGCAAGCGGTGAATAATAGACCTGTTTATCCGTCACTACAATCGATTTAACCGAGTTTTTTGCTAAATGGTAAGTAACATCAGACTTTTTCTCCAAAAACTCACTCATGATTGGAGAGGCCTGGAGCAACTTCTTATCTAAAATGGCAATGACATCGTCCGTTTTCACAAGAATGTCTTCACCAATATGGAGATACATACATTCACCTCATCATTTAACCTTTTTTATACTTCCTTGACTAACATAAAAGGTGGACGCTTCTCTTAGGGTTTGATGATCGATTCCATCAACGGAGGGTGTCGTCACAAATGTTTGCACTTTCCCTTGTATCGTATTCAGTAAATGAGATTGACGGAAATCGTCAAGTTCCGATAACACATCATCCAATAATAAAATGGGATACTCGCCGATTTCTTCATGGATCAGCTCAATTTCGGCAAGTTTCAAAGATAGGGCAGTTGTACGTTGTTGTCCTTGTGAACCATATGTCTGGACATCACGGTCATTCACAAAAAAAACCAGGTCGTCACGATGAGGACCTACCAGTGTTACACCCCGTTCAATTTCCCTTGTTTTTATTTTATCAAATTTTTCTGTGTATACTTCTATCATTTTCGTCAAATCCATAGATTCTGATACATCAAGCGACGGTTTATATTGGATTTTCAATACTTCTAGATTTCTGGAGATCCCCGAGTGAATCGGCTCTGCCCATTGCTGGAGCTTTAAAAGAAACTCGTATCTTCTTTCGACAATTTTCGCTGCATACTGAATAAATTGATCAGTTAGCACGTCAAGCATCGTCGTATCCGTTTGTTTCCGGGTCTGCAGAAGCTTTAAGTAATGATTTCTTTGTTGAAGTATTTTATGATATTGGCTCATATCATGAAGGTATACGGGAGAAACCTGGCCAATTTCCATATCTATAAAACGGCGTCTGACTAGAGGACTTCCTTTTACAAGGTTAAGATCCTCAGGCGCAAACATGACCACATTCATATTTCCGACATATTGACTTAATTTTCTTTGTTCAATATGGTTGCATTTCGCCTTTTTCCCTTTTTTTGAAATGGTCAGCTCAAGTGGTATTGAGGTATTTCTCTTTCTAACTCTTCCTTCTATTTTAGCATACTCTTCATCCCAGCGAATAAGTTCTTTATCATTTGAGGTCCGGTGAGATTTTGCCATTGCTAAAACAAAAATAGATTCCATGACATTTGTTTTTCCTTGAGCATTTTCCCCAAGGATTACATTGACCTTATTTTCAAAAGTCAGGTTCAATTCGGTATAGTTGCGGTAATTTCTCAAACTTATATTTTCAATATACATATTCCGCTCTTCCCTTATGTTTTAGCTTGTAATTGTGAAGACGCCAAATCCAGGAATCTCTATTTTATCACCTGATCTTAATTTTCTGCCTCTTCTCACGTCTAATTCACCGTTAATGAAAACTTCGTATTCACTTAAGAACCATTTCGACATTCCTCCGCTTTGGATCAAATCGGCTACTTTTAAGAATTGTCCTAGCGTAATATATTCTGTGCTTATTTTTATGGAGTCCATTTCATGCCTCACTCATTTCTAAGTAGTCTTTAATATTTCATTTTACTAAAAAAAACCCATTAAGACAAAGTATAGCTTTTTTAGCTCCTGTTTTTTATAGTTCTAGGTTTTATTCAGAATTAAAAACGCTGTAAAAAACCTTATGGGGCCTATATTTAAGTATAAAAAAATTAAAGGCCTGCTGAACAAGCCTTTAATTTTTTTAAAATATTATTTTAGCTTAGTAAGTTCTAACAGGCAGAATTAATTGAAGCATAGAATCATCATGAAGCGGACGAATTACAAATGGACGCATCGCACCTGTAAAGTTGATTTTAATTTCCGTTCCTTCTAAAACTTTTAAGGCATCCATAACAAATTTAGCACTGAAGGAGATTTTCAAATCCTCACCTTCAATGGCCTCTGCTTGAACTTCCTCAATTACTTTACCAATTTCAGGTGTATTAGAAGAGACTTCGATAATGCGGCCTTCTAAAGTTGTCAGTTTGACCACATTATTTCTGCCTTCTCTGGCCAATAAAGATGCTCGGTCAATTGCTTGCAGAAAATCTTTTGTGTGAACAGTCACATCCGTTTTGCTATCTGAAGGAATTAAGCGGGACGTATCCGGATAATTCCCCTCAAGTAGCCGTGAGAAGAATAATAAATTTTCTGCTTTGAATAAGACTTGATTATCTGTAATGACGATTTCTATTAGTTCGTTTGTATCATCAAGGATTTTACTTAATTCATTTAGACTTTTACCTGGAATCACAACGCTATAGGTCCCAGTAATTTTATTTTCGATTTTTGCTGTTCTCATTGCCAGCCTGTGACTATCTGTTGCAATACAGGTCAATTCGTCATCTTGAACCTTTAAGTTTACACCTGTTAAGATAGGGCGTGTTTCTGAGGTGGACACTGCAAAGCCAGTTTGACGAATAAGAGTTTTTAATAGGTCTGTTGGAAGCTTGAAAATATTTTCTTCCTCAATGACTGGAAGATGGGGGTATTCTTCAGGATCCAGTCCATTTAAGTTAAATTCAGCTTTACCTGAGCGAATAATTGTTTGAAAGTTGTTTTCGACTTCAATTTCTACAGTATCCATCGGTAATTTTTTGACAATTTCACTGAAAAAACGAGCATTAAGTACAATTCCACCGCTATTTTTCACTTCAACAATTTCATCACCGTCTACTTCAGCTGGAATAAATGATTGAATGGAAATATCTGAATCACTTCCTGTTAAAGTAACACCTTCAGTTGTAACACTTATTTTTATCCCCGTTAAAATTGGAATCGTTGTTCTTGATGTGACTGCTTTCATTACTTCTTGGACACTATGAACTAATCGATCTCTTTGAATTATAAATCTCATGTTTCATCCTCCAAATTTTTAATTGCCGAATAGGCATATTTATTAATATTTTTTATTAAAAAAGATAGTAGTAATAGTAGTAGGGCCTGTTGATATGTGGATAAGTCGACTCAACCTAAGGAAAAACAGTCTATCCACATGTGGACAGACTGTGTGTAAGTAGTCATCAGTTATACACATTATCCAGAATCATCTATACCTTCAACTGATCCTGGATTTCTTTGACCTGACGTTGAAGCTGGGTATCTGTTTGCATAAGTTTTGAAATTTTTTCATGCGCATGAATAACGGTCGTATGATCGCGACCACCAAATTCATCTCCTATCTTAGGCAGAGATGAATCCGTTAACTCTCTGGAAAGATACATGGCAATCTGCCTTGGAAAGGCCACGGATTTAGTCCGTTTTTTCGCTTTGAAATCCTCCAATTTCACACTATAATGCTCACCAACTGTTTTTTGGATTTCTAAGATGGTGATTATTTTAGGTTTCGAGCTTGGAATAATGTCTCTTAATGCTTCGGCTGCTAAATCAGCATTAATATCCTTATTAATTAACGAAGAATAAGCAACAACACGAATAAGTGCACCTTCAAGTTCACGAATATTCGAGTCAATTTGATTGGCAATATAAAGCATAACTTCATTTGGGATATCAAGACCTTCTGCTTTTGCCTTTTTACGTAAAATAGCAATTCGCGTTTCTAAATCAGGCGGTGTGATATCCGTAATTAAACCCCATTCAAAGCGGGAACGGAGGCGGTCTTCGAGTGTAGGGATCTCTTTTGGAGGACGGTCACTCGAGATGACAATCTGTTTGCTTTCTTCATGTAGTGCATTGAATGTATGGAAAAACTCTTCTTGAGTTTGTTCTTTTCCTGCTAGAAATTGAATATCATCAATTAATAAAACATCTACACTTCGGTATCTATCACGGAATTCCCCTGCTTTATTGTCTCGGATAGAATTGATAAATTCGTTCGTAAATTTTTCAGAAGATAAATAAACGACCTTTGCCTTCGGATTATGCTCAAGTACGTAATGCCCAATTGCGTGCATTAAATGGGTTTTACCTAGTCCTACGCCTCCATATATAAATAATGGGTTATAGGCTTTTGCAGGAGCTTCTGCGACAGCGAGAGACGCGGCATGGGCAAAACGATTGCCGGAGCCGATGACAAACGTATCAAAGGTATTTTTCGCATTTAACATATGCTGAGGAAATGCATTGTGTTCTTTATCCTGTTTTTTAATCTTTTTAGGCTGAACAGGAACAGTAAAATCACCATCTTCTTGATTGGGAGGAATGATGAATTTTGCTTCCAATTCCTCACCGGTAAGTTCAAACAATACATCAGAAATAAGATGTGAATAGCGTTCTTCAAGCCAGTCCCTGGCAAATTCATTGGGAGCGGTGACTGTTAACGTATCACCTTGTAGTAAATAAGCCTTGGTTGATTTAAGCCAAGTTTCAAAGCTTGGTTTACTGATCTTTTTTTCAATTTTTCCGAGCGCCTGGTTCCAGAGGCTATCGATGTTATCCAAACTTATCCCTCCTTTGCAAAATATTTTTAATAATATCTAAATGTATAGGCACAAATAAACTCATCGATTGCCGTCTTAATATAAATTTTGACAGCAAAGGTTCGGTGAGCTGTATAAGGGAGTGTTCTGTAATGTGATGTCCCTATTACTATATCTTGCGCTGTACAACCTTTGTACAGACTACATCTTGTAAGGTGATGTAGGTTTGGATGATTATTCATCAACAGGTATTTGGAGAAATATATAATAAAGAAGAAAAAAGGGTTTTCGACAATATCCACCGTTTGTGGACAGAGTAATATACACAGGTCGAATAAGCTATCCACATGTTATGCACAGTCTGTGGATAAACCTTACCTGTTGATAAAGTTATTCAGAGTGAAAACACAAATATAATATCAGAAATTCAGGCGTCTTGCAATGGGTTAGAAAACTTTATCCACAACTTTACGAGCCTGTGGGAAAAACTTTTCCACAGGCTATTGTTATGTGTAAAAGTCTATAAAACAGGTTGTGGATAGAAAAAATCATGTCGAATTTTATCCACAGACTGAAGTTTTGGCACGAAGTATTTAAATTTATTTCCCTGCTTCTTAAACGAATAGGACAGAAAAACATGTTGTAATAGCTTTCAATAAAACGTAAATATTAAAACCTTTTCCTGACAAACCCAATGGTTCACTTAAAAACAACCAGGCCTCCCTATGTTTTTGCTCAGTGGATCGTGTAAACTAAGGGATCTGCTTAAATGTGTTTAAGGGAAAATTCATGGAAATTTCCCTCTCACCAAAAATTTCTATATCAGTTCGAGGCAAAATCATTTACAATAGGCTAGGTAGTAAAAAAAGACCAACTGGACATTGAGCATAAAAAGAAATATTTTTTAGGATGAGGTTGACAAGTAGAAACCATCATCTATATAATTGTAAAGACTGTCTTTAACTGTTATTCCTCAGGGAGGTGTCATATAATGAAAAGAACTTATCAACCGAATAATCGTAAGCATAGTAAAGTTCACGGTTTCCGTGCACGTATGAGCACGAAAAACGGACGTAGAGTAATTGCTGCACGTCGCCGTAAGGGCAGAAAAGTATTATCTGCATAGACCACTGAAAAGTCTCAGTGGTCTTTTTTCGCAAAATAAGGGATTTACTGAGACTCAATTCATTTAATGAAGGTGTAAAGATGAAAAAAAAGTTAAGGATTAAGAAAGAGGACGAGTTTCAGCTTGTGTTTAAAAAGGGCGAATCCTCTGCTAATCGGCAATTCGTTGTCTATGTCCTTGAAAAGCCCGAGCAGGATTATTTTCGGATAGGCCTTTCTGTCAGTAAAAAAATCGGGAATGCTGTTGTTCGGAATCAGATTAAAAGATACATACGGCAAGCATTTTTGGAATTGAAAGATGATATAGAAGACGGTAAGGATTATATTGTGATTGCTCGAAAGCCAGCGGCGGAAATGGACTTTTTCCAAGTGAAAAGCAGCTTGATCCATGTCCTAAAACGTTCTAAATCACTAAACTTTAAAATGAAAAAACAATAACGTTCTCCTTTATATCGAAAACTAAGTACTCCTCAGTTAATGTCTTAAACATTGAGAAAAATAACATAGAAAATTCCTTATTGAGCTGTAAAAAAAGTGGATTACTTTTCCTTGAAGTCTGCTTGTAAACAGTTCATTGTTTCAAAAAAGATTGATTGCAGTTAGGAGGAAATTACGGTTGAAAAAACGAATATTACTCATTATTGGACTAGCTTCTATAATGATGTTGTTAGCAGGGTGTACGGAAATTAAAGAACCTATAACTGCAGAAAGTGAAGGGTTCTGGAATTCATACATTGTCTATCCATTATCATGGCTGATCATTCGGTTTTCTGAGGCATTTGGCGAGAACTATGGTTTGGGAATCATCGGTGTTACACTAATCATTCGCTTAGCATTACTTCCATTAATGATCAAGCAGGTGAAAAGCTCGAAAGCAATGCAGGCTATTCAGCCTGAGATGAAAGAACTTCAAGCAAAATACAGCTCAAAAGATGCTGCCACACAACAAAAACTACAGCAAGAAACGATGGCTTTATTTTCAAAATATAATGTGAATCCATTGGCGGGATGTTTACCGATATTGGTGCAAATGCCAATTTTGATCGGTTTTTACCATGCTATCAGCCGTACGGAAGAAATTGCTTTACATAGCTTTCTTTGGTTTGATTTAGGTTCTCCGGATCCGTATTATATTTTACCGGTTGTTGCTGGTATTACTACTTTTATTCAGCAAAAACTATCCATGATGGGAATGAACTCTAATCCACAAATGGCAGCACAAATGACGATGATGCTTTACATCATGCCAGTTATGATTGTTATTTTTGCAATTAAATTTCCCGCTGCTCTTTCACTTTACTGGGTAGTAGGTAACATTTTCGGTATCGTTCAAACGTATTTCATTAAAGGTCCAGATCTTAGAAAAGCAGCTGCGGAAAACGCGGGAGGAGCAAAGAAAAAGTGAAAAAAGTAACTGCTGCAGGACAATCTGTCGAAGAAGCAGTAAATTTAGCTTTAGCTCAACTTAACAGCACTAGGGATCGCGTGGAGATTGAAATTGAAGATGAAGGCAAAAAAGGATTTTTTGGTTTATTTGGTGCAAGGAAGGCAATTGTCCATGTGACATTGCCAGCTGACCCTATTGAAGAATCACTGAAATTTTTGAAGAATGTCAGTGGAAAAATGGGAGTTAATGCAGAAATTGATGTCCGTCGTCAAGGTAAGAATGTAACGTTTCTTTTATCAGGTGAAAAGATCGCTTTATTAATTGGAAAAAGGGGCCAAACACTAAATTCCCTTCAGTATTTAACGCAGCTGGTTGCAAATCGCTATTCGAAGCAGTTTTTGAATATAACTGTGGATGCAGAAGATTATCGAAATCGCCGCAATGATACTTTAATCCAATTGGCTGAAAGAATGGCAAATAAAGCAATAAAAACTGGTAAATCTGTTTCACTGGAGCCAATGCCATCCTTTGAACGGAAGGTCATTCATAATGCTCTCCTGCATTACCCAAAAATCAAAACAATTTCCAATGGTACAGAACCATATCGCCATTTGGTCATTACACCAATCAGATGAACCTTCTGCTATTAGCGGAGGTTCTTTTTTTGTTTTTAATAGGAATGGTTCGGCCCATGAGTGATTAAAGTATTGTAGTCTGTCGAATTCTTTAAAAAAAGAAAAATTCAGCAAAAATCGACATGTATCTATTTTGTCCTTTCGTAATTAGTAAAGAGTTAAGAAAAGAAGGAAAGCAGGCTATATTTGTTATTCACATGTGGATAAGTTAAAATAAGTGATACAGAATATGGGTTTTAATGCATGTGGATAACTCTGGAAAGGAAGGAGTATCTACTTTTTTTCATGAATATACTGTGGTATTGTAGTTATTTAGGGAATTCGACGATTTTATTATGGAAAAAATAAAGAAACATCAATATATAAGAGGTGAAAGCATGGAATTCGATACAATCACCGCTATCTCTACTCCCTTAGGGGAAGGGGCAATTGCCATCGTAAGAATCAGCGGTGATGAGGCCATAGAAATAGCCGATAAGATCTTTAAAGGACCAGGTGGGAAAAGTTTGCTTGAAGTGAAATCACATACGATTCATTACGGACACTTAACTCAACCGAAAACTGGTGAAATCATAGAAGAAGTTATGGTTTCTGTTATGAAAGGTCCAAAGACATTTACAAGAGAAGATGTAATCGAAATAAATTGTCATGGCGGGATCGTTTCGGTCAATCGGGTATTACAGCTTATCCTCTCACAGGGGGCACGTTTAGCAGAACCTGGTGAATTTACGAAACGAGCTTTTTTGAATGGAAGGATTGATCTTTCCCAAGCAGAAGCTGTTATGGATTTAATTCGGGCAAAAACGGATAAAGCGATGAATGTAGCCTTAGGGCAAATGGAAGGGCGGCTTTCGAAATTAATTCAAAAGTTGCGTCAGGAAATTTTACAGACCCTCGCACAAGTCGAGGTGAACATAGATTACCCGGAATATGATGATGTCGAAGAAATGACACATCGTTTATTTTTGGAAAAAGGCAGCTATGTGAAGACGGAAATAGAAAAACTCCTGCATACTGCCCAGCAAGGGAAAATTCTGCGGGATGGGCTGGCGACGGTTATCATTGGACGCCCGAATGTCGGAAAATCTTCTTTGCTTAACAGCTTAGTTCATGAAAATAAGGCCATTGTTACTGATATTCCAGGCACAACACGTGATGTAATCGAGGAATATGTCAATGTTCGCGGAGTCCCCCTTAAACTTGTCGATACAGCAGGGATTCGGGAAACAGAGGACATTGTTGAACGAATTGGGGTTGAACGTTCTCGTGCAGTATTAAAAGAGGCAGATTTAATTTTACTTGTCTTAAACTATTCCGATGACTTTACACCTGAAGATGAAAAACTATTCCAAGCTGTTAAAGGTATGGATGTTATCGTTATTATCAATAAAACTGATCTTCCACAAAAAATCAATTTGGATCAGGTTAAGGAAAAGTCGGCATCGCATAAAATTGTTTCTACGTCTTTACTTGAGGATCAAGGAGTCAATGAGTTGGAAGATGCGATTGCTTCTTTATTCTTTGAGGGTTCTTTAGAGTCAGGAGACTTAACCTATGTTTCAAATGCTCGTCATATAGCCTTGCTTGGTCAAGCATTACAGTCAATTGAGGATGCAATTGAAGCGATTGACATGGGGACGCCGATTGATTTAGTCCAAATTGATTTCACAAAGGCTTGGGAGCTCCTCGGCGAAATCATTGGTGAAAGTGTTCAGGATAATTTAATCAACCAATTGTTCTCGCAATTTTGTTTAGGAAAATAACAGTAAAAGGAGGAGAAAATATGCAATACGAAGCAGGAAGTTATGATGTCATTGTTATTGGAGCTGGACATGCTGGTAGTGAAGCAGGCCTTGCAGCTGCAAGAGTCGGAGCTAAAACGTTGATGGTTACCATTAATTTAGATATGGTCGCCTTTATGCCATGTAATCCGTCTGTTGGCGGACCAGCAAAAGGGATTGTTGTCAGGGAAATTGACGCTTTAGGCGGTGAAATGGGAAAAAATATTGATAAAACCCATATTCAAATGAGGATGTTGAATACAGCTAAAGGTCCGGCTGTACGTGCGTTGAGGGCACAGGCGGATAAATTTCTCTATCAGCAGGAAATGAAAAAGACGATAGAAGACCAAGAAAATTTGACATTAATTCAAGGAATGGTTGAGGAATTAATTGTTGAAAATGGTGTTTGTACGGGTGTCATTACTAAAACAGGTGCAGTGTATCGTGCGAAAACTGTCGTAATCACGACAGGAACATATTTACGTGGAGAAATTATTTTAGGGGAACTAAAATATTCAAGCGGTCCTAACAATCAGCAGCCTTCCATCAGACTTTCTGAACATTTGGAGCAATTAGGATTTGATTTAGTTCGTTTTAAAACAGGAACACCTCCGCGCGTCAATAGTTCATCCATTGATTACAGCAAAACGGAAATACAGCCTGGTGATGAAGTCCCACGCGCTTTTTCATATGAAACAACGAAATTCATCACTGAACAGTTGCCATGCTGGTTGACATACACGAATGAGGGAACCCACCAGCTCATCGATGAGAATTTACATCGTTCACCGATGTATTCTGGGATGATTAAGGGAACGGGACCACGCTATTGCCCATCAATAGAAGATAAGGTCGTACGTTTTAATGATAAACCGCGCCATCAAATTTTCCTTGAACCTGAAGGTCGTAATACAAAGGAAGTCTATGTGCAAGGGCTGTCAACCAGTCTACCTGAAGATGTACAAGTAAAAATCCTTCAAACGATTCCAGGGCTCGAGAAGGCGGAAATGATGCGTGCTGGATATGCAATTGAATATGATGCAATCGTTCCTACTCAGCTTTGGCCTACACTAGAAACGAAAAAAGTTAAAAACTTGTATACTGCAGGCCAAATTAATGGAACTTCCGGCTACGAAGAAGCGGCGGGGCAAGGGCTTATGGCTGGTATTAATGCAGGTTTGAAAGCAATAGGAAAAGAAGAACTGATCTTAAGCCGCTCGGATGCCTACATTGGCGTTTTAATTGATGATCTCGTTACGAAAGGCACGAATGAACCATACCGCTTGCTGACTTCACGTGCAGAATATCGTTTACTGCTGCGTCATGACAATGCTGATTTACGTTTAACGGAAATTGGGTCCAATATTGGAATGATCAAAGAAGACCGTTACAAACGTTTTCTTTTGAAAAAGGAAGCAGTTGAAGTGGAAAAAGAACGGCTAAAATCAACCTTCATTAAACCAACACAAGAAGTGCAAGACGTTATTATAACAAGTGGTGGCAGTGAATTGAAGGATGGAATTCGTGCCTCTGACTTATTGAAACGTCCTGAAATGGATTATTCTCATATTCAGAAGCTAGCTCCAAGTGACGTCGAACTAAGCAACGAAGTGACGGAACAAGTCGAAATTCAAATTAAATATGAAGGATATATTGAAAAATCCTTGCAACAGGTCGATCGCCTGAAAAAAATGGAGAATAAGAAAATTCCAGAGAATATCGACTATGATGCCATCTCCGGTCTTGCAACAGAAGCACGCCAAAAATTAAAACAGGTTCACCCGCTATCAGTAGCTCAGGCTTCACGAATTTCCGGTGTAAATCCTGCTGATGTCTCCATTTTGCTTGTTTATTTGGAACAAGGTAAGATTGCCAGAGTTTCTCAGTAACGGAAATACCCGAAAAGGATTGAAGAATTCATGAATATTGAACAATTTCAACAGGCACTACAGGAGAAGGGGATCGAGCTTTCTCCTCGTCAGCTTGAACAGTTTGACACCTATTATCGATTATTGGTGGAATGGAACGAAAAGATGAACCTAACCGCCATCACGAATAAAGAAGAAGTTTATTTAAAGCATTTTTATGATTCAATTAGTGCAGCATTCTATTTCGATTTTAACAAGCCTTATCAGATTTGCGATGTTGGAGCAGGAGCTGGGTTCCCGAGCATTCCTTTAAAAATTTGTTTCCCAAATATCCACGTATCTATCGTGGATTCTTTGAATAAGCGGATCTCCTTTTTGAATCATCTTGCTGATGAGTTACAATTAAAGGGCGTTTCCTTTTACCATGACCGGGCGGAAACCTTCGCTCAAAAACCAGAGCATCGTGAATCCTATGATATTGTTATGGCAAGAGCGGTAGCGAGGATGTCTGTCTTAAGTGAGCTTTGTTTGCCGTTAGTCAAACCGGATGGGACGTTCATTGCCATGAAAGCGGCAAGTGCACAAGATGAAATGGATACCGGTAAGAAGGCGATTTTTATGTTAGGCGGAAAAATTGAAGAAATTTATCCCTTCACATTGCCCGAAGAAAATAGTGAAAGAAACATCATTACGGTAAAAAAAGTAAAGAAGACTCCTAAAAAATACCCAAGAAAACCTGGTACACCAAATAAACAGCCCATTAAATAATCCTTTTACTATGAGGCTTACTATTCATTTTTGTGAAAGATAGATTTGGGCTAGCACTTGTTCTAATTTTCTTTTACTATAAATGTAGGGTTTTTTTATCCATTAAAAATGTATAAGTAAACATACCCGACACAGTGTTCTTTATAATCAGATGCATCGTTTTCCTAGAGAGCGAGAAAGTCGGCGTTTTATCTTTTTGAAAAATCAGGGAAATAATCTCGGGTAAGCTGGCAGATATCCATAATATCTGGACGTCTATGCCTCATTATTGCTTTAATGACGACAGTCGACATGTTTTTTACAACGCTGGACCATATGTATAACCATGTCGGGAAATGTATGCAGGACTTGTCCTTTCAATAGAGAATATGTTATTTGGGAGTTTTAAAAGGTGGTGTAGGAAGATGAAGCATCCTTTTTCGCGGTTCTTTGGGTTTGGCGAAAAAGAAGAACAGCAACTAGAGATGGAGACACCTAGCAATAATAACGAAGAAATAAGAAAAATTTCCATTTCTGATATTGTGCCTAATCGATTTCAACCAAGGACCGTTTTTAATGACGATAAAATTGCAGAATTGGCTCAAACGATTCATACACATGGGATCATTCAACCGATTGTAGTAAGGGCGTATGGACAGGGGAAATACGAAATCATTGCAGGCGAGCGTCGTTTTCGTGCTATGCAAAAGCTTGGTTGGGAATTGGCACCGGCTATTGTCAAGGATTTTACGGATACAGAAACGGCTTCAGTTGCGCTGATAGAAAACCTTCAGCGTGAAGAGCTAACACCGATTGAAGAAGCATTAGCTTATGGGAAACTATTAGAGCTTCATAGTTTAACTCAAGAGGCTCTGGCACAAAGACTCGGAATTGGCCAATCTACTGTGGCGAATAAGCTTCGGCTGCTTAAGCTACCGACGGAGGTCCAAGATGCACTTCTTCAAAAGCAAATTACGGAACGTCATGCCCGCTCGTTAATTCCATTAAAAAGTCCGGAAAAGCAGATCAAACTACTTTTGGAAATCATCGAAAAAGGCTTAAACGTTAAGCAGACAGAAGAGCGTGTCGTCAAGCTCCTCACCGGTACGGTACTTAAGCCGAAGCCAAAGCGAAAGGCGTTTAGTAAAGACATGAGGATTGCGGTCAATACCATCCGTCAATCCGTGAATATGGTAACAGACAATGGAATAAATTTGGATGCAGAGGAAGAGGAATTCGAGGAATATTATCAGTTTACGATTAAGATTCCTAAGAAGAAAACTTGATTCCCTTTTCCATAGCCCCGCTTGGTAGTCTTCGATTACCAAGCTTTTTTTATCCTCTAGTAATAATCGACCTGATACTTAATGGTTCCTTTTCAACAGTATCTTTTGGTCATTTTTAGGTAAATGCCAAATTTTAAGAGGAATTTCAGAAAACGATTTCTTCCAGGATTATTCATGATAAAATAGAAAGAAAGAAAATTACGGTAATTGCATTTCGATATAGAGTATAAAGATAGTTGAAAGCAGGTGAATTCGTGGGTAAGATTCTCGCCATTGCCAATCAAAAAGGCGGTGTTGGAAAAACGACAACTTCTGTCAGCCTTAGTGCTTGTCTTGCATACATAGGACAGAAAGTCTTATTGGTCGATATCGATCCGCAGGGAAATGCGACAAGCGGTGCAGGTATTGATAAATCAGAAGTAGAACAATGTATTTATGATGTATTGGTTGATGATGTCGAAGCCAGTACCGTTATCTTGGAAACAAAGGTCGAAAACTTATATGCTATACCTGCGACAATTCAACTTGCAGGTGCTGAAATAGAACTTGTTCCAACCATCTCTAGAGAAGTCCGTTTAAAAAGGGCGTTAGAAGAGGTGCAGAGTCAGTATGACTACATTGTAATTGATTGTCCACCGTCATTAGGACTGCTTACCCTAAATGCATTAACAGCGGCTGATGCTGTTTTAATCCCTGTACAATGTGAATATTATGCATTGGAGGGCTTAAGTCAGCTCTTAAATACGGTCCGTCTCGTGCAAAAGCATTTAAACCATGATTTGAAAATCGAAGGTGTCCTATTGACAATGTTGGATGCTAGAACAAATTTGGGTCTTCAAGTTATTGAGGAAGTCAAAAAATACTTTCAGGATAAAGTTTATCAAACCATCATTCCGCGGAATGTCCGATTGAGTGAAGCGCCGAGCCATGGAGAACCGATAATTATTTATGATCCAAAGTCACGAGGAGCGGAGGTCTATTTAGAACTGGCAAAGGAAGTGGTGTCAAATGGCTAAGGGACTTGGCAAAGGACTAAACGCACTATTCAACAATGGGGAAATCAGTAAAGATGAAATCGTGCGGGAAATCAAATTGAGGGAATTAAGGCCAAATCCTTATCAGCCCCGGAAAAGCTTTCGATCTGAAGCGATAGAAGAACTTAAGCAATCAATCATAGAGCATGGGATATTACAGCCGATTATTGCCCGGAAAAGTATTAAAGGCTATGAAATTGTGGCTGGTGAGAGACGTTATCGTGCCGCAAAAGAAGCTGGCTTAAAGACAGTTCCAGTTGTTGTGAGGGAATTGAATGAACAACAGATGATGGAACTGGCGATTTTGGAAAACCTTCAACGGGAAGATTTAAACCCGATTGAGGAAGCGGCGGCTTATCAAACCTTGCTTGAAAAATTAGAAATTACTCAGGAACAGTTGGCTATTCGCTTGGGGAAAAGTCGGCCGCATATTGCTAACTATGTTCGATTACTATCTTTGCCTGAAAAGATAAGGAGTTATATCTCTGAAGGTGAAATTTCTATGGGACATGGGCGTGCATTACTAGGATTGAAGAAAAAAGAGTTACTTCAGCCAGTTATAGACAAAATTCTCAAAGAAGGAATGAATGTCCGAAAGCTAGAGCAATATATTCATCAATTAAATGATACGGTTTCACGTGAAACTAAACCTGCGAAACAAGTGAAAAAAGATATATTTATAAAGCAGCGGGAGTCAAGTCTTCGTGAAAGACTAGGAACAAGCGTGACTATTAAACAAAGCAAGAAAAAAGGGAAGATAGAAATCGAATTCTTTTCAAAAGAAGATTTAGAGAGAATATTAGACTTGATTGATCAAGAAAACCTTTCCTCTTAGTCCCTTCTTTGTGAGACGATTTTTGAATGCAGACTTGCGACATGGGATCTTTACTGTAGAGAATTAGGTGAATAAGATGGTTTTATTGGGGACTTTGGTGAATGGGGCTTGTATTTTAATCGGGTCGATTTTGTGAATGTTTTTACAGCATATACCTGAGAAGATAAAAGAAACGGTCATGAGTGGTATCGGTTTGACCGTTATTGTCTTAGGATTGCAGATGGGGTTTAAAAGTGACAATTTTATTCTGGTCATAATATGTATTGTGGGAGGCGCTGTGCTTGGAGAATGGATGAATCTTGAAGCTAGGCTTAACTCTTTAGGCAATTGGATAGAACGTCGGATGAAAGCGAAAAAGGGAACTTCGATATCTCAGGGCTTCGTAACAGCCACGCTCATATTTTGCATTGGAGCGATGGCCATTATCGGTGCCCTGGATAGTGGGATCCGTAATGATCATGATGTTTTAATAACAAAATCGATTATCGATGGGTTTACTGCTCTAGTTCTGTCCAGTACCCTTGGCATTGGTGTACTTTTTTCAGCGTTCCCTATCATTCTTTATGAAGGTTTCATTGCCATTTTTTCAAGGCAAATTAATACTTTGATTCCAACTGCTTTAATGGATTCCTTCATTCTTGAAATGACAGCAACTGGAGGAGTCATGATTTTAGCGATTGGCTTGAATATTATCGGTGTCACCAAAATCAGGGTGGCTAACCTGCTTCCAGGAATAATGATTACAGCAATTCTAGTTACAATCATGTATTATGTATAAAAATAAAGGAAGGGGTTCGCCCCCTTCCTTTATTTTTATACTCGGCCAAATTTTTCAGGAACATAAGAATCAAAGTGTTTTTTCTTGCTTGAATGACCAGGTGAATGGAGTGGATGGAGTGAAAGATGGTTTTACTGGATATTGATTTTGTGCTTCATAAATGCCCTCTGCAATGGTTTTGGCCATTTTTAAGACTAGATTGAGACGAGTGTTTTGTAGGACCATAAACTCCATGAATCCACTGACATTCACGATTCCTGTAATATGGGCATTGCCAACAGAAGGTAGATCTTTATTGACTCCAGCGCCAGGTTTCACCGGCCCTTGACCAATTTGAACAATGCCGACGCTTTTCAATTTTCCTAAGCAAGCATCGATTCCGACGATAAAGGGATTGGTATGGATTTTGCTAATTTCATTTAGTTTTTCCTGTAAATTCATTGCATGTATAGGATTATCGAGAGTACCATAAATATGGAAGGAAGAGGTACCGTCTTCTGTTTTTTCATTAAGCAGGGTGCCGACAAGTGGACCGAGGGAATCACCAGTTGAACGGTCTGTGCCAATACAGACAATTACGATAGGTTGAAGCTTTCCAGTTGGAAGAAGGTTGATTAATTCTTGGGAAATTTGTTTAGATGCGTCCGTATCTTCATGTAGGATGCGACTCAATCTATTTTTATTATTAAATAGACTAGAATTCAGATTCATCGGCTCAACTCCTTTACTTAGTTTGGTATTACAGTATACGGATAAAAAAGGAAAAATATACGGTATTTAATGTAAAATTGGTGGGGATTTATTTGGTAAGAACCTTCAAACGGGGGAAGGGAAATAGTAGGATGCTTCTTCCTCTACCAATTCCCGTTATATATAAAAAATGATTCATTGAAATAGAAAAAACTTCTAATGATATTACCTATATACCCAGATTTTTTTTGTACAGAAACCCTTATTTATTGATAAAATAGAGAAAACTTTTCTTATTTAGGGTTATCTTTTGGCTTGAGAGGTAGAGGGGATACGTCCAAAATAGGGAAAGTCATAGGGAATATAAAAGTTTTGCAGATTTTGCAATAGGCAGGAGGAAAAGATGGATAGCATTGATAACGTTACAAAAGAAATATTGGATGAAAAAGTATGGCTACTGATGGGAGAGGGAATTATTAAAATCTTCCTTGTTCTGTTGTTATCGCGTATTGTTATTAGAATAGGAAAGACCGTTTTAAATAAGTTTTTCAAAGCTCGTTTAAGAAGTCCTATTCGAGTTTCAGAGCGTAGGGAAGCGACACTCATTAAGTTGCTGGAAAATATCATTACCTATGTTATTAATTTCATTGCCTTGATGATGATTCTTGAAATTTTTGGACTTGAAGTAATGCCATTACTCGCGGGTGCTGGTGTACTCGGTTTGGCGATTGGGTTTGGTGCCCAAAGTTTGGTCAAAGATATTATCACAGGGTTCTTTGTGATTTTTGAAGATCACTTCTCGGTTGGGGACTATATTAAAATTAATACATTTGAGGGTGAAGTTCTTGAAATTGGGCTTCGTACAACAAAAATTAAAAGCAGTGCAGGGGAATTGCACTTCATACCTAACGGCAGTATTATCCAAGTTACAAATTATTCTATCTTAAACAGTATGGCTGTTGTTGATGTGACCATACCTAATGATGGATCAGTCGAGCTTGCTGAAAAAGTACTGATCGATCTTTTAAGTAGTATGGAAGGTAAATATGAAGCCTTAATTAAAGCCCCTGAATTTGTGGGAATTGAAACAATAGGTCCTGATGAAATCGTCCTTCGAGTTACAGCTGAAACAAAGCCGATGTATCATGTCGAAATTAGTAGAATGTTAAGAAAAGAAATAAGTGCTGCTCTTGATTTAAGTGGAATTAAATCTACATATAGCGGCAGCGAGTCGTAGGAACTAGGGGGCTCATGGTTATGGATGAAAAAGAATTTGCATTGAAGGATATTGTCGAAATGAAAAAACCACATCCATGTGGGGTCAATAAGTGGAAAATTATCCGGCTAGGTATGGATATCCGGATAAAATGTGAAGGCTGCGGTCATAGCGTGATGTTGCCTCGACGTGAATTTGCAAAGAAAATGAAAAAAGTTCTACAAAAGCATGAGGAATGATCATGCTTTTTTCATGGAGAGAAAGCGGTCCTACTATCTCAATGATTTACTTGTCTTTTTAGGGAGTGAAATCTATAATTGGGAAAGGTTTAGGTAATTAGATTGTCTTTATAGAAGATTTATCTTTTTCCATATGTACGAATTATCTTGAAGGAGTGAAATATAAATGGCTTTAACAGCTGGTATAGTTGGTTTGCCTAACGTAGGTAAATCCACTTTATTTAATGCAATAACTCAGGCAGGTGCGGAATCTGCCAACTATCCTTTTTGTACAATTGATCCAAACGTTGGGATTGTAGAAGTGCCCGATCATCGTTTACAAAAATTGACTGAATTGGTGAAGCCGAAAAAGACAGTGCCGACAGCATTTGAATTCACGGATATTGCCGGTATAGTTAAAGGAGCAAGTAAAGGGGAAGGTCTTGGGAATAAATTCCTTTCCCATGTTCGTCAAGTTGATGCAATTTGTCAAGTCGTTCGTTGTTTCGCTGACGATAATATTACTCACGTTTCTGGAAAAGTAAATCCAATTGATGATATTGAAGTCATCAATCTTGAATTGATTCTAGCTGATTTGGAATCTGTTGATAAACGAATCGACCGCGTTGGAAAAATGGCCAAGCAAAAAGATAAAGGCGCAGTGGCTGAGCATGAAATCCTTGTCGCTTTGAAAGAGGCATTGGAAGAAGAAAAACCAGCTCGTTCGGTTGATTTTACTGAAGAACAGCAAAAAATCGTTAAGGGCATGCACTTGCTTACAGCGAAGCCGACTCTTTATGTGGCTAATGTAAGTGAGGATGAAGTGGCTAATGCTGATGATAATGAATATGTACAACAAGTTCGTGAATATGCTGCGAAAGAAAATGCAGAAGTTATCGTAATTTGTGCAAAAATTGAAGAGGAAATTGCGGAGCTTGAAGGTGAAGAAAAGGAAATGTTCTTATCTGAACTCGGCATCGAGGAGTCCGGTCTTGATCAATTAATCCGTGCTTCATACAACCTGCTAGGGTTGGCAACATACTTTACAGCTGGAGTTCAGGAAGTACGTGCTTGGACGTTCCGTAAAGGTATGAAAGCACCTCAATGTGCAGGTGTCATTCACACAGACTTCGAACGCGGTTTCATCCGTGCCGAAATCGTTTCGTATAATGACCTACTTGAAGCAGGAAGCCATAGTGCTGCAAAGGACGCGGGCAAAGTACGATTAGAAGGCAAAGAATATATCGTTAACGACGGCGATGTAATCCATTTCCGTTTTAACGTATAAGTCATAGAGAGACTCTACAGATCCAATCTGTAGAGTCTTTTTTTTCTCGGTATAGTTTATTTAAGTCTATAACATTTGATTTCAATAAATTGTAATAAGTTTAACCGTTCGTTGCAAAGTCCCTTTAACTATGCTATAATTTCTTCTTGTGAGTAATTATAAATAATTGCTCCTTGCCCAATTGGGCCGCTTAGACCAAAAGGAGGTGACAGTGATGAGAAAATACGAAATTATGTATATCATCCGTCCAAACATTGAGGAAGAAGCTAAAAAAGCTTTAGTTGAACGTTTCAACACAATCCTTTCTGATAATGGTGCGGAAGTAGAAGCAAAAGAATGGGGTAAACGCCGTCTTGCATACGAAATCAATGATTTCCGTGATGGTTACTACATGCTTCTTAAAGTTAACGCTGAAAGTGCTGCGATCCAAGAATTCGATCGTCTTGCTAAAATCAGTGAAGACATTATTCGCCACATGGCTACTAGAGAAGAAGTCTAATCCAATATTTAATATAAATTCTAATCTTGTTTCACGTGAAACAAGTTTGAAACTTAGGGGTTGATTCTGATGATGAATCGCGTAGTTTTGGTAGGACGCTTAACTAAAGATCCTGAATTACGATATACACCTAATGGAGTTCCTGTGGCTACCTTTACTTTGGCTGTGAACCGTGGTTTTACGAATCAGCAGGGTGAACGTGAAGCGGATTTCATTAACTGTGTAGTTTGGCGTAAACCGGCAGAAAATGTAGCTAACTTCTTGAAAAAAGGCAGTTTAGCTGGCGTGGATGGACGTGTCCAAACACGTAATTATGAAGGACAAGACGGCAAACGCGTATATGTGACGGAGATTCTGGCTGAGAGCGTTCAATTCCTTGAACCACGAAGCAGTTCAGCGGGTGAAAGAAATGAAGGCGGTTCTTACGGTGGAGGTCAAAGAAGTTATAACAACAATAATAACGGAAATGACAACAATTCGTATGGACAAAATCCTAATCAGAATCAACGGAGCAACAACAACTACACTCGTGTAGATGATGATCCATTTGCAAATGACGGTAAAACAATCGACATTTCAGATGACGATCTTCCGTTTTAAACATCCGTTTAAAATGAAATTTCAAAAAGCAGGGAGGGAAATTTATTATGGCAATGGGTGGACGTAAAGGACGCGGTAAGCGTAAAAAGGTTTGTTATTTCACATCTAACGGAATCACTAAAATTGATTACAAAGATGTAGATCTTCTTAAAAAATTCGTCTCAGAACGCGGTAAAATTTTACCACGTCGTGTAACTGGCACAAGCGCTAAATATCAACGTAAATTAACGATTGCTATTAAACGCTCACGTACTATGGCATTACTACCATACGTATCTGGTGAATAATAAATAGGCACATTGAGGAGCAGTCCTTAATGTGCTTTTTTTATTCTGATAGGAGTGACGTATAAAGCCCTTTTATTAAAAATCCGCTAAAATGCGGTTTTTTTTGTTTTTTGAAGAAATTTTTATAAACGAAAATAGTCTCTTTCCAAAGGAAAAATTCTATTTCATGAAAAAAGATTGTGATGTTTGAAATATCCTATGCTTAACGGATACAATATAAAGATGGAGACTGAGACATTATTTTTAGACAACTGGGGGTGAAAAATAAATGAATAGCGGCAGAAGAATTGCAGAGGGCGGAGCCCTCTTAGCACTATATTGTATATTATTGTTCATCACAGTTTATATCCCAATAGTGGGCATCATCACTCTTTTCTTTTTGCCCATTCCTTTCATTCTGGTGACAAATAAACAAAAGATATCATGGGCTTTGGGGTATTTATTTGTTGCTTCGCTATTGTCGATACTTATCGCGACGATATTATCCGTGCCGATGACCTTGCTTATGGGGGCAACGGGTATTACCATTGGTTATTTTTTGAAAAAAGATAAACCAATGGCACCTATGTTTATAAGCACTGTCCTTGTATTTCTAGGGGGGACGTTATTAATATATGCGGCATCGGTATTAGTATTCGATGTAAACTACATAGAAAAATCGATGGACATGTTTGAGGAGTCCATTGATTCATCTGTTGGGATCATGGAATCCTTTGATCAGGCATCGACAGAGCAAATCAAAAAGAGAATGTATGAAACAATAGATTTGCTGAACACGCTTATGCCAAGTTTGTTCGTTATCACTTCCGTCATCATGGTGTTACTGATTTTCTTTGCGGCCCATCCTATCTTGAAGAGGTTCAGCGATAAAAAGCTAAAGTGGCCCCATTTTCGAGATCTGCGACTTCCGAAAAGTCTTTTATGGTATTATTTAATTACGATGCTTCTGGCTCTTTTTGTGAATACGGACAAGGATAGTTTTGTATATATGGCCATAACAAACCTATTTTTTATCCTGCAGTTTTTCATTTTGATACAAGGATATTCACTGGTATTTTATATCGGTCATGTGAAGTCTTGGACTAAAGTTATACCTATTTTGATCGTGGTTATTTCGTTTTTACATCCAATTTTCTCAACCATCATTCGATTTTTAGGTATAATAGATTTAGGATTTCCTTTCAGGGAGACAATCAAGAAAAAGGAATAGTCCTTGTAAAACAGATGCTTTTAGGAGCTGAAACTATGCCATCTTATTTGAAAGAGTACTCGATTAAGTCCCCGTTATATGGGGTGCTGGCTGCAGGCTTGTTACTTTTGGGCGTACTGGCGTATTATAATTGGGTTGTTGCACTTGTTGGATTATTGATTCTTGCTGGTTTATTTTATTTAACTTTAAAAGTGGAAGAAAAAAAACAGCGTAAGACAGAAGAATATATAACAACGTTATCCTACCGTCTAAAGAAGGTCGGTGAGGAAGCGTTACTGGAAATGCCAATAGGGATTATGCTCTTTAATGACGATTTTTATATTGAATGGACCAATCCATTTCTTGCTTCATGTTTTAGTGAAGATTCATTAGCGGGAAGATCACTCTACGATGTCGCTGATTCAATTGTACCGTTAATTAAGCAAGAGATTGAGACAGAGACGCTTACACTCCATGACCGGAAATTCAAAGTGGTCCATAAGCGTGAGGAACGACTTCTTTACTTTTTTGATGTAACAGAGCAAGTTGAAATTGAAAAATTATATGAAGATGAGCGGACAGCAATCGCCATTATTCTGCTTGATAATTATGATGATTTGACACAGGGAATGGATGATCAGCGTAAAAGTAGCATAAACAGTTTGGTTACCTCACTTCTTGATAAATGGGCAAGGGATAATGGCGTTTTCTTTAAACGGGTTTCCTCGGAACGGTTTATCGCTGTTTTTAATGAACATATCCTTCATCAACTTGAAAAGGGTAAATTCACGATTTTAGATGAAATTAGGGAAACGACCGCCAAGCAAAATGTACCACTGACCTTGAGCATTGGGGTCGGCTCGGCTGTATCTTCCCTACCGGAACTAGGATCGCTTGCCCAGTCCAGCTTAGACCTAGCCTTGGGGCGGGGCGGAGATCAAGTTGCCATTAAGCAGGCAAACGGAAAAGTGAAATTTTATGGTGGTAAAACCAATCCAATGGAAAAACGCACGAGGGTCCGTGCACGCGTCATTTCTCATGCATTAAAGGATATAGTCTTGGATAGCGATAAAGTCATTGTCATGGGCCATAAAAATCCGGATATGGACGCAATAGGTTCAGCCATCGGTATTTTAAAAGTGGCTCAAATGAATGAACGTGACGGATATATTGTCATAAACACACAGCAACTTGATAGCAGTGTCCTTCGTTTAATGGAAGAAATTAAAAATAAAGAGGAGTTGTATGCACGGTTTATAACTCCCGAAGAAGCATTTGAAATGATTACAGATGAAACGTTGCTCGTTGTAGTTGATACACATAAACCTTCAATGGTGATTGAAGAGCGATTATTAAATAGGATTGATAAGGTAGTTGTCATTGACCACCATCGCCGAGGTGAGGAGTTTATCAAAAACTCATTGCTCGTTTATATGGAGCCATATGCATCCTCAACAGCTGAACTTGTGACTGAACTGCTTGAATATCAGCCAAAACGCAGCAAAATTGATATGCTTGAGTCTACGGCACTGCTTGCTGGGATTATTGTCGATACGAAAAGTTTTACTTTAAGAACCGGTTCACGAACATTCGATGCAGCCTCTTATTTAAGAGCTCATGGAGCAGACACGGTACTTGTTCAGAAATTCTTAAAGGAAGACGTGGACACCTATATTAAACGGTCGAAGCTGATTGAAGAGGTTATCTTCTATAAAAAGGGTATTGCAATTGCATCGGCAAAAACTGATCAGGTCCACAATCAGGTGCTCATTGCTCAGGCAGCAGACACGCTTTTGACCATGGACGGCGTTGTTGCGTCCTTTGTAATGGCTAGGCGATCTGATGATACAGTTGGCATAAGTGCACGTTCTCTCGGAGATATCAATGTCCAGGTGATCATGGAAATGTTGAATGGAGGCGGACATTTAACAAATGCCGCTACTCAACAGGCATGTTCTATTGAAGAAGCCGAAAGTCGATTAAAAGCAGCAATTGATGATTATTTAGAAGGGGGACAAAAAGAATGAGAGTTATATTTCTAAAAGATGTTAAAGGTAAAGGAAAAAAAGGGGAAGTCAAAAATGTGGCAGATGGTTATGCACATAATTTCCTGATTAAACAAGGATTAGCTGTTGAAGCAAATAATACAAATGTGAAAACTTTGGAAGCGCAGAAGAATAAAGAAGAGTCGCTTGCTGCCGAAGAACTACAACATGCTGAAGAACTGAAACAACAATTGGAGAAATTAACTGTTGAATTATCTGCTAAAGCCGGAGAAGGCGGGCGTTTATTCGGTTCTATCACGACTAAACAAATTGCATCAGAGCTTCAGAAAAAACATGGCATCAAGATTGATAAACGTAAAATGGAGCTTGGTGACGGAATTCGTTCTTTAGGACATACGAAGCTTCCTGTAAAGCTTCATCCTGAGGTTACCGCAACACTCACAGTGCAAGTGAAAGAAATTAACTAATTTTAGCTGTTTCATATCTGTGAAAAATTGATAAAATAGAGATAGACGAAAAAATGTGATTGGGCATGTTGTCCTTTCACTTTTTTCTTTTTAACTAGAAACATATAAATAAGCAAAAAGTATCCTCTTAGATTGGGAGGTTTTAAGATTTGATAGAACAATTTCAAGATAGAATTCCCCCTCAAAATATAGAAGCAGAACAAGCTGTGCTAGGGGCCATTTTTTTAGAGCCTTCTTCACTAACTGTTACATCGGAAGTTTTGATTCCAGAAGATTTCTATAGAAGCTCGCATCAAAAAATCTTTAATGTGATGATTAAGCTGAATGACGAAGGAAAAGCTGTCGATTTGATTACGGTGACCGAAGAACTAGCCGCTGCAAAGAACCTTGAAGAAGTGGGTGGGGTTTCATATTTAAGTGAATTGGCCGGGTCGGTACCTACCGCAGCTAATATTGAATATTATGCCCGCATTGTTGAAGAGAAGTCGTTACTACGTCGATTGATAAGGACGGCAACGAATATTGCTCAGGAAGGATACAGCCGCGAGGACGAGGTCGAGGAGCTGCTTGGGGAAGCAGAAAAAACGATCATGGAAGTAGCCCAGCGGAAAAATTCCGGGTCTTTTCAAAATATTAAGGATGTATTAGTACGGACTTACGATAACATCGAGGTATTGACCACCCGTAAAGGTGATGTCACAGGAATTCCGACCGGATTTGCTGAACTGGATCGAATGACAGCAGGTTTTCAACGCAATGACCTCATTATTGTGGGTGCTCGTCCCTCTGTCGGTAAGACCGCTTTTGCTTTGAACATCGCTCAAAATGTTGCTACGAAAACAGAGGAGAACGTTGCGATTTTTAGTCTTGAGATGGGTTCCGAACAGCTTGTTATGCGTATGCTTTGCGCGGAAGGAAATATTAACGCTCAGAATTTGCGGACAGGCTCCTTAACAGATGAGGACTGGCGCAAGCTAACAATGGCGATGGGAAGCTTGTCGAATGCCGGTATTTATATTGATGATACGCCAGGAGTCCGGATTGGGGAAATTCGTTCAAAATGCCGTCGTTTGAAGCAGGAACATGGACTTGGCATGATATTGATTGATTACCTGCAATTGATTCAAGGGGACGGCCGTTCAGGCGACAATCGTCAGCAAGAAGTATCGGAGATTTCTCGTTCACTCAAAGCGCTTGCTCGTGAACTAGAAGTGCCCGTTATTGCCCTTTCCCAGCTCTCCCGTGGAGTGGAGCAGCGCCAAGACAAGCGCCCTATGATGTCAGATATCCGGGAATCAGGGAGTATTGAGCAAGATGCTGATATCGTGGCATTCTTATATCGTGATGATTACTATGATAAAGAATCTGAGAATAAGAATATTATCGAAATCATTATTGCTAAACAGCGTAATGGTCCTGTTGGGACGGTTTCTCTTGCATTCGTTAAAGAATACAATAAATTCGTTAACCTAGAACGGCGCTTCGATGATGACTCGATGTCTCCTGGGGCTTAAATAGATTTAATGTTATTCATAGAAAACAGCCCGCCACTTTTGAAGTGACGGGCTGTTTTTATGAAGTAAATGATAAAAAAGAAAAATCCACAGTAAATAATAAAGGATTTCCATGGGTAAAATACATGATATTGAAATATTGAAGAGAAAATACAAATGAGAAATAAAAAGCCGCCATAAATGCTTAAAAGCGCTATTTTCATCTTAGGTGCTTCCTTCCCTTTCAATAAAAAGATAAGAAAAAACCCAATCGTTTTCATGTGATAATCTGTTTTGTTTTTCAAAATTAACCAGTATGCAAAAACGCTATAGAAGGTTAATACCTTATATTAACACTTTAAGAAAGTAGGTGAAATGCATATTTACGAACGAATTATTTTTTAAATTATATAATGTTCGGATTTTGTATTGACTTCCACTTTGAATTATTGATAAAATAGTTTTGTTTGATAAGAACCGGTTAATAACCGGTATTACGTGATCCTTTGGAGGTGCTTTATTCAGATGTCATCAGTTGTAGTAGTCGGTACACAATGGGGAGACGAAGGTAAAGGTAAAATAACAGATTTTCTATCCCAGAATGCGGAAGCCATTGCTCGTTATCAAGGTGGGAATAATGCAGGACATACGATTAAATTTAACGGTGTTACTTATAAACTGCATTTAATTCCGTCGGGGATTTTTTATAGTGATAAAATTTGTGTTATTGGAAATGGAATGGTAGTTGATCCGAAAGCGCTTGTAGAAGAGCTTGCATATTTACATAGTCACGGAGTGAGCACGGATAATCTTCGTATCTCTAATCGTGCACATGTCATTCTTCCTTACCATATCAAATTGGATGAAGTTGAAGAAGATCGTAAAGGTGCTAATAAAATCGGTACGACGAAAAAAGGAATCGGCCCTGCTTATATGGACAAAGCTGCTCGTAACGGCATCCGTATGGCAGATCTTTTGGACCGTGAAATTTTTGAAGAAAAATTGTCTCAAAACCTTGTCGAAAAAAACCGCATGTTTGAACGTTTTTATGAAACAGAAGGTTTTAAAATCGAAGATATCTTAGAAGAATACTATGAGTACGGACAACAAGTGCAGAAATATGTTTGTGATACATCCGTTGTATTGAATGACGCACTTGATGAAGGAAAACGCGTATTATTTGAAGGCGCTCAAGGGGTTATGCTTGATATAGATCAAGGAACATACCCATTTGTTACCTCATCTAACCCAGTTGCAGGCGGCGTAACGATTGGTTCAGGTGTTGGACCTACGAAAATTAACCATGTGGTTGGAGTATGTAAAGCATATACAAGCCGTGTGGGTGATGGTCCTTTCCCTACAGAATTACATGATGAAGTCGGTAATCAAATCCGTGAAGTAGGCCGTGAATATGGTACCACTACAGGCAGACCGCGCCGTGTCGGCTGGTTTGACGCTGTTGTCGTTCGCCATGCACGCCGTGTCAGTGGCATTACCGATTTATCTTTAAACTCCATTGACGTGTTATCAGGTCTTGATACGGTCAAAATTTGTGTGGCTTATGAATACAAAGGCGAAATCATTCATGAGGTTCCAGCGACTTTGAAAGCGATTGGCGAATGTACACCAGTCTATGAAGAGCTGCCAGGCTGGTCAGAAGACATCACGGGATGCAAATCATTGGATGAACTACCAGAGAACGCTCGTCACTATGTAGAGCGCGTATCTCAATTAGTAGGCATTCCTTTGACTACTTTCTCTGTCGGTCCTGACCGTAACCAAACAAACATCGTGAGAAGCCCTTGGCGTCTAGCGTAATTCATGAAAAAAGAGCCGGCTTTTTTGCCGGCTTTTTTTATTTAAATTAAACTCCTTGTTGGTGTAAGGTTTGCAATTGGTTAGCATGTTACTTTTGTTTAAAACAGTAGTGAAAAGGAAAAAAAATAAAAAAAATTTTTTTATTTTAAAAAACTATTGCATAAACAATAAAAACTATGATATTATCAAAAGCGTCGTCACAATAGAACAAGCCATTAACACGGTAGAGCAACAAGTGAAGCTTCCAAGAGTAGCGTCGAGTTACGGAGTTTACATATTGCAAGATGTAAACAGAACATCCGAAAATTATATGGCAAAAATTTATTAGAACGAGCCATTAGCTCAGTTGGTAGAGCATCTGACTTTTAATCAGAGGGTCGAAGGTTCGAATCCTTCATGGCTCACCATTTTTTTTCGGCCCATTGGTCAAGCGGTTAAGACACCGCCCTTTCACGGCGGTAACACGGGTTCGAATCCCGTATGGGTCACTTCTTTATATTATTTATTTGCTGGTCCCGTGGTGTAGCGGTTAACATGCCTGCCTGTCACGCAGGAGATCGCGGGTTCGATTCCCGTCGGGACCGCCATTTTATTTTTTATATGAATTTTTCATTTTGAAATAGAATATTTGGCTCAGTAGCTCAGTCGGTAGAGCAAAGGACTGAAAATCCTTGTGTCGGCGGTTCGATTCCGTCCTGAGCCATCCTTTTGAAAAGCGCCTTTCATGGCGCTTTTTTTGTTATATATTAATTTACAAACGGGTTAAATCCTGTTAATAGATTGTTATCAATTTGTAACAATCCAATTTTGACCATTTATATAAATGGTTCGCTATTCCTTATCAGGCTTACGTCTACCTCCATTTTTATTTAGAAAGATATCTTTTCTGAAAAAATATTTATTGGTACTTGTTGTCACCATTTATACAGTTCTATTACATTATGAAGTCTATTTCTTGATTTTTTTATTATTATGATAGAGTTATGAGTGGAAAAATGGTTATAGAAATTAGTCATGTACGCGTGAATATTGAAATTGAACTAATATATCTCATATAAATTGATTAGTTTCTTAATTGGTGACTGGGCCGTTTAAGGAGGACAATATATGTTTATCTCAAAAAATAAAGGAATCTTGCTGTTTATGATATCCATAATATTATTGCTTTCAGGAAATCGAGCAACAGCTGCAGGGGTTTCGGAAACTACAACCATTCAGCATGTTTATCTTAACAATGAATTCGTGGGAAGTGTAACGGATGAAGCGGAAATAGAAAAGATTGTAGCGGATAAAGTTGCAGAAGCAGAGGCGGATTATCCTGACTATACATTTGATAGTGATACGCAGTTAGCATTTGTGGGGGAAGAAGTATTTAGTGAAGAAGTAAAAGAGGACCAAGTCTTAAAGGAAATTGACGATCAGTTGGATGTAAAGGCAGACGCGTATGAGATTAACATTGATAATCAGGTGGTCGCTTATGTTCCTTCTAAGGAAGATGCTGAGGAAGTTGTGGAAAAAATCACCTTATTATATGTAGATGAGGAAGAATACGCTGAATATGAATCCAGCAAGAAAGAAAGTGAATCGGATACGGTTGAAACGTTAAAAGAACCAGGAAGCAGAATTCTAAATATCGAATTTTCGCTTCCAATTACGTTTAATGAAACTGCAGTTGATCCTGATGAGATTATGACGGTTAACAAGACCCTTTCCATGATAGAAGAAGGAAAAGAAGAACAGGCTATCTATGAGGTTAAGGAAGATGAGGAACTTGAAGAGGTTGCTAATAAGCATGATATGGACCTAATTCAACTGTTGAAGCTAAACCCGGGCCTTGATAAGGATATTGGGCTTAAAGCAGGAGAGAGCGTCTATGTGACCCAAACTACACCCTATGTGAACGTAATGGTAGAAAGAGAAGTTTTGAAAGAAGAGGGGATTCCTTTTGAAAAGAAAGTAAAAAAGGATGATGATCTTCTGAAGGATGAGCTCGTTATTGAACAAGAGGGTAACGATGGCATTCAGGCTTTCACCTATACAGTTGAAGAAACAAATGGTAAAAAAATCAGTGAAACTATCGTAAAAAAAGAAGTTACGGAAAAAGCGATCACAGAGATCACTAGAAAAGGAACAAAGGTCATTCCATCAAACGGAAGCGGCACCTATGCGTGGCCTGCAGATGGGGGCTATATTTCTAGTAAGCAGGGTCAGCGCTGGGGGAAACTACATAAAGGAATAGATATAGCCCGACCAACAACTAGGACCATCACGGCAGCCGATCATGGAATAGTCGAATTCGCAGGAGACTCCGGAGGTTATGGTAATAAGGTAATAATCAATCATAATAATGGGTTTAAAACGTTGTATGCCCATTTAGATTCAATAGATATAAAAGCAGGACAAAAGGTTGGAAAAGGAATGAAAATTGGGATGATGGGCTCAACAGGCCATTCCACTGGTGTCCACCTTCATTTTGAAGTATATAAAAACGGGTCTCTTGCAAATCCGCTAAATTATATAAGTCAGTAATTGATGGAAGTCTTCGAAAAATATTCGAAGACTTCTTCTGCTACATACAAAGATGAGAATAATAGGAAAAAGGTGATTTAATGCCTGTAAAATGATAAAGTATAATAGATACAATTTGCTTACGTTTAGGTGTTTAGACCTTTTTATAGGGTATATATAGAGAACTTTGTTGGACTAAGATGATAGGTCGGTGTAATCAGTAGGAGAATATGAAAAAAGGTCCCGGATAAGGACAAGGTTTTTAATAGATTTAGTTTAGTTATTAAAAAGGAGATAAGTACATGGATAAGAAAATTTTGGTAGTGGATGATGAAAAGCCAATCGCGGATATTTTACAATTCAATTTAAAAAAAGAAGGTTATGAGGTTTTTTGTGCTTATGATGGCAACGAAGCTCTTAAAATGGTAGAAGAACGGCAGCCAGATTTGATTTTGCTTGATATCATGCTACCACAGCGTGATGGGATGGAAGTTTGTAGAGAAGTAAGAAAGAAATATGAAACGCCAATCATCATGTTAACGGCTAAGGATTCTGAGATAGATAAAGTATTAGGGTTAGAGCTTGGTGCAGATGACTATGTGACAAAGCCATTTAGTACCCGGGAAATAATCGCCCGTGTTAAGGCGAATTTAAGACGCCAGCAAGCTGTCCCGGTTCCGGATCAAGAAAATGAACCGAAGGAAATTACAATAGGCACTCTTACTATCCATCCTGATGCCTATGTGGTTTCTAAGCGTGGCGACACGATTGAATTGACTCATCGCGAATTTGAATTGCTTCATTATTTAGCAAAGCATATCGGCCAGGTTATGACAAGGGAGCACTTATTACAAACCGTTTGGGGATATGATTACTTTGGAGATGTACGGACAGTCGATGTAACGGTTAGACGTCTTCGTGAGAAGATTGAAGATAATCCAAGTCATCCGGGTTGGATTGTAACTAGAAGAGGGGTCGGTTATTACTTGCGTAACCCTGAACAGGAGTAGTTCTTATGAAAAAGGTTGGTTTTTTTCGTTCAATTCATTTTAAATTTGTTCTGATTTATGTGTTGCTTATTTTCGTAGCTATGCAAATAATCGGGGTTTATTTTGTTGGGGAATTGGAAGAAAATCTTGTCGGGAACTTTACGAAATCGATAAAAGGCCACGTTAACTTGCTTACCTACAGTATTGGTGAAGAAATGGAAAAAGAGAGGGGTGAGGAAGACCCAACCCTCGAAGAAGCGATTAATACGATACTGAAGGATCGCGATAATTCATCGAATGATATTTCGGAAGTACGTGTTATCGACACCCGCAGCAGACGCGTGATCGGAACTTCAGCCCCAAGTAACCAGGATATTGTAGGGAAGAAGACAACAGAGGTCCTTATTAAGAATACGCTCATTTATGGAAAAGAAGATAGTGATGTATTTCGGGATCAGAAAACAGGCAGACGGGTCTGGGTTCTTTCGACACCTATTGAAGCAAATGATGAGGTCATTGGTGCTGTCTATGTCATAGCTGAGATGGAGAACGTCTTTGAACAGATGGATGAAATCAATAGTATCTTTATGACGGGTACGGCTATTGCACTGGTCATTACGGCTATCTTAGGAATCCTGCTGGCACGGACTATCACTCGGCCCATGTCGGATATGAGAAAACAGGCATTGGTGATGGCGAAAGGGAATTTCTCTAGAAAAGTTAGAGTATATGGCGATGACGAAATAGGTCAACTTGCTGTCACTTTCAATAATTTGACTAAAAAACTTCAAGAGTCGCAATCTAGCACAGAGGGAGAACGACGTAAACTTTCATCTGTCCTCACCAATATGACAGACGGTGTTATTTCAACTGATAGACGCGGTAGAGTGAACTTGATTAATGAACCGGCTGCACGATTACTGAATGTCTCACATGAAACCGTCATGAACCAACCTATCATTGAGGTTTTGGGCCTTGAAGAAGAATATAAATTTGAGGATTTACTAGAAGAACGAGAGTCCGTAATCCTTGATTACAGCAAAAAGGATCGGCCGTTCATTTTGAGAGGTAACTTTTCAGTTATTCAAAAGGAAACGGGATTCGTTAATGGATTGATCACTGTTTTGCATGATATCACAGAACAAGAGAAAATTGAGGGTGAACGTAGGGAATTTGTTGCCAACGTGTCGCATGAGCTAAGAACACCGCTTACAACAATGAGGAGCTACCTGGAGGCATTGGCGGATGGGGCTTGGAAGGAAGAGGAGATCGCTCCTGCCTTTTTAAGTGTCACGCAAAATGAAACAGAGCGAATGATCAGGCTTGTAAATGACCTGTTACAGCTTTCAAAAATGGACAGTAAAGACTATCGGCTTAAAACGGGCTGGGTGAATTTCAATAAATTCTATGACCATATTATCGATCGATTTGAAATGACGAAAAATGATGATATCACGTTTAAGCGTGATCTGCTTAAGGATGCTTATTTTGTAGATATTGATGAAGATAAAATCACCCAGGTTCTCTATAATGTAATCTCCAACTCATTAAAGTACTCTCCTGAAGGTGGTCAAGTGACCTTCCGTGTCAGGGCAGCTGAAAGTTTTATCGTTGTCAGTATTACTGATCAAGGAGTGGGAATTCCGAAAAATGTCATTGATAAAATATTTGACCGATTTTACCGTGTGGATAAAGCAAGGTCACGAAACCTTGGTGGGACTGGACTTGGTTTAGCGATTGCGAAAGAAATGGTCGTGGCGCATGGCGGGAAAATTTGGGCGGAAAGTGTGGATGGAAAAGGAACTACGGTGTTCTTTACACTTCCTTACGAACAGGAAGAAGAGGATGATTGGTCATGAATTTGGAACGTGCGAAAAGTATAATACTGATTATTTTAGTTGGGACTAGTATTTTTTTGACTTGGAGTATTTGGACGTACGAGCCTGAATATGATCAGTTTGACCAATCAGGGGATGATCTTATAAGGATTAAAAGTGATGTGCAGATTGTCAGTGATGTCATTAAACCGGTTAGTATCATTTTTCACAGCAATGGTCAACATTTCCAGACATCCGATCCTGTAGAAATAGATAAAATGGAGAAAGAATTTTCTCAATGGCGTTTTACCGGCGTAAAAGAGTTATCCATGAAAAGGCTTCAAAGGAAATTTGATGATTTTGTTCATGAAGAGGGATCGGTGGAAATCGAATTTTCCGATGATGTTCCAATCTCCCTCTATAAAACGGTATTGGATATTGCGGATAAGGAATTGCCTGGCTTTTCTTTTGATCGCATCATCATTAAACAAAAAGATATCAGTGGTAATAAATCTGCGGTTTATTTTGTCTCTTACGAACAAGAGAAAATCTACCAAAGTATGGTTGATACTAAAAGACTTAAAGATTTCATGGATGATTTCTATAATGATTCACATATAAAATATCCTGAATACACAGCTCAAACTATAAACGGTAAAAGGACACTGTTTGTTCCGGAAAATTCTATGAAGATTAACAGATTTCAATATTATATTGACACCTTTGATATTGGAAACCTGAAAGATGCGTTATTTAGTTATCCTAAGTATGTACGCCAGGAATCAGTTTCTGCCGGTGAGGAATACACGGATGGTACAAGACTGATGACGATCAATAAAGAGAATTATATAATTTCTTATATTAATCCGGCACAAAAGAGCAAGAGTTCTAGTGACCTTCTGGGAAAAAGCATTGATTTTATTAATGATCATGCCGGCTGGGAAGATAGCAATTACCGCTATGCTTATATGTCGGAGAATGAGCAACGTGTGGTATTCCGCTTATTCGTAAATGGATATCCGGCCTTCAATGAATATGGAATGACTGAAATCGAACAAATTTGGGGAAAAGAAGAAATTTATAGCTACGAGCGTCCCTACTTTTCACTTGCTTCTGTCCTTCCTTCAGAAGAATCGGTAGCCACTTTACCAAGTGGCAGGGAAGTTCTGAATCAGTTGAAATCTAAGGAAAATATTGATTTCAAGAGTGTGGAGGACATCTCGGTTGGTTATAAGCTAAATAAGTCGTTAGATTCCAAGCTTGTCACTCTTGTTACACTTGAGCCCACTTGGTATTATCGTATCGGCGATAAATGGTTTATTGTGCCTTTTGATGAAGACTCGGGAGGCGATCAAAGTGGATTGGAATAATACAAAGTCAATTTTCATTATGGTTTTCTTCATTTTGAACATTTTCTTGCTTTATCAACTTTTGGAAAAAATAAATGATTACACATACGAAAATATTATCACGGAGTCCTCAACGGAAGACCTTTTAAAAGAAGATGAGATTACAATAGACGTTCCACTTCCGAAACAAAAGGTGAAGGATCAATTCTTGATTGCTAAAAGTAAAAATTTCGAGAAGAAAGACTTACAGTACCTGAAAAATCAAAAAGCGAAAATTATAGATGATATGAACCTTGTCGGTACATTTAAAACGCCGGTTAGTATGAATGAAGAAATTCATGCTGCAGATGTTGAGATATTCTTGAAGGAGTATATCTTGAATGGTAATGATTATCGTTTTTGGAGTTATGACCAGATCAACCAGACCATTATCTGCTATCAAGTATCAGACAAAAAGATGTTTTATAATAATAGTAAGGGTAAGGTCACTTTATATCTGAACAAGAAGGGGGAAGTTGTCTCCTATGAACAGATGTATTTGGAGGGAATAGAGAAGTTCAACAAACCCAAAGAGTTGGAATCTGCCCTAAATGCTATTGGAGCTTTATATAAACATGGTGATATTGCTCCTAAAAGCAAAGTGACTAATGTACAACTAGGTTTTTATAATTCCCTGCAGACGACATCTGTGTCACATTTACTTGTGCCAACATGGTGGGTGGTCTTGGATGACGAAACAGATCTATTTGTAAATGCTTTCGATGGAGAGGTCATTGAATTAAATACAGAAGAAAAAATACTGGAGTGAGTAAAGATGACTATGCATTTTAGTGTTCTCGCAAGCGGGAGTACAGGAAATGCCTTTTTCGTGGAAACGGAGGATCAATCTTTTCTTGTCGACGCTGGTTTAAGTGGTAAGGCCTTGGAAGCGTTGTTTCAAGATATAGGCCGTGATATGTCGAAGCTATCCGGTATCCTTGTTACCCATGAACACAGCGACCATATAAAAGGTCTTGGCGTGGTTGCTAGGAAGCATAAACTCCCGATATACGCGAATGCAAAGACATGGAATGCCATGGAGCGTACAATCGGTGAAATTTCTGTCGAACAAAAATTCACATTTGAAATGGAACAAGTCAAAACGTTCGGCAGTCTTAATATAGAATCCTTTGGTGTATCGCATGATGCTGCAGAACCGATGTTTTACGTGTTTCATCATGAAGGTAAGAAGCTTGTGGTTATTACTGATACAGGATACGTAAGTGATCGGATGAAAGGTATTATCTCGAATGCTGATGCCTATGTATTTGAAAGTAATCATGATGTATCTATGTTGAGAATGGGGAAATATCCGTGGAGCATTAAGCGCAGAATTTTAAGTGATGTTGGTCATGTTTGTAATGAAGACGCCGCTCTTGCAATGAGTGAAGTGGCCGGAGATAAGACAAAGCGGATTTACCTGGCCCACTTGAGTCTAGATAACAATATGAAAGACCTAGCAAGAATGTCAGTAGAACAAACTTTAAAGACAAAGGGTATCATCGTCGGTGAACAATTTTCTCTTTATGATACGGATCCGAAAAAACCTACAGAGCTTGTTACGTTATAAATAAAAGGAATGGATGAGGGAAACCTTGTTCATTCCTTTTTATTTATAAAATATAAGCTTAGATAGTTAATAACCGGATTAAAAGGGGTACCGTTTGGTTAGAACTGTATAGGAAAATAGAAAAGTTGCTACATATTATTCAATTTTAAGCTTACCCAGTAAATAATGGCGTACATTTTTTTAGAAAAACTCAGTTAAATGAGTATAATTAAGGGAGGATACCAAACAATAGTAATTGCTATAATTCATTCCTAAAATGAGAGGGTGGAGCTGTCTTGGGTTATTATGATCAGAATGATGAGAACCAAAACAAAAAGAGAAAAGGGAGCCATACGAGCTATTTTCTTTCAGGCTTAGGAGGCGCCATCATTGGGGCATTACTTATTTTATTAGCTTTTCCGGGAAGTGGACTGTTGAATAACGAAAGCAACGGAAATACAACGGAAAAATCAACTGGTAGTGAATCGATGAAGCAGACGCAACAAAGCCTGTCTGTAGATGTGACAAGTGCCGTTACTAATGCTGTTGATAAGGCTAGCGACGCGGTAGTCGGCATCACAAATATTCAGGAAACGACCTTCTGGGGCCAGCAGGGAAGAAACGAGAGCAGTTCTACTGAAGCGGGTACTGGTTCTGGTGTCGTTTATAAGAAAGATGGCGGTAAAGCCTATATTGTTACAAACAATCACGTCATTGAAGACGCAAATGAATTGGAAGTCACGTTAAGTGATGGAACTAAATTGCCAGCTGAACTACAAGGTAGCGACCCATGGACAGACCTTGCCGTCATTGTAGTAGATGGAGATAAAATTAAGACCATTGCCGAGTTCGGGAAATCTGGAAAATTGAAACCTGGGGAGCCTGTCATTGCAATTGGTAACCCGCTAGGTCTTCAATTCTCTGGATCCATTACACAAGGGATCATTTCCGGTTTGGAACGTACAATTGAAGTGGATATCAATGAAGACGGACAGGTGGATTGGAATGCAGAGGTTATTCAAACCGATGCGGCGATTAACCCAGGAAACAGTGGAGGGGCACTTGTTAATATGGCCGGGCAGGTCATCGGAATCAATTCGATGAAGATAGCAGAAAATGCAGTGGAAGGAATCGGACTTTCCATTCCAATTGATTCGGTTATTCCAATTATTAATGATATCGAGGAATTTGGTGAAGTTAAACGTGCTTTCTTAGGTGTGAATTTAGCATCTGTAGAAGAAATTTCGCAATATCATCAACAAAATACATTGAAATTGCCTAAGAAAGTTACTGCAGGTGTGGCAATAACGGGTGTTCAAAGTAACTCTCCAGCAGATAAAGCAGGTCTAGCAGAATTTGACGTCATCGTTGGAATGGATAATGAAGAAATCCATGACGTAGTAGAATTAAGAAAGTATCTTTACAATGATAAGAAAATCGGTGATAAGGTTAAAATTACCTATTACCGTGATGGAAAGAAAAAAACCACGGAAGTCACGCTTTCCAACAGCGAAATCTAGAGTAGTAAAAGGACAGGGAGCCGATACTTCCTGTCTTTTACTTTTGCTTGCGATTTTCTTATTTTTTGATACGATTACTTGTGGATATTTGATAAAAGATAAAGATACCAATCAAATTGTGGATAAATAGGTGCAGCATTATTAGTAACAATGAATAAGGAAGAGGAGGATGTATGATGGAATTATATTGCTGTCAGGAACACGTGGATATGGCGTTGGATGAAGTGGTATATGAGTGTGAAACGTACCCTGTTTTAACATTCATTTCTGAAGAAAAACAGTTATCAACAACCTGTGAATATTGTCGAAACGTGGCAATATATCTAGTAGGGAACTAATATTCTCATACAAGATGTGGATAGAAATTGTGGATATGTGGATAACTTTTGTGGATAACGTGTTTGTAACCTGTTCTTAACATGTTCTTAACATTTTACAAATTAGAAACTAGAGCATTGAATTGTCGTACATTTAAGCCGTTGATTCTCTATATGAGATAAAAGGACACTAGAACAAAAAAAGAGTATTAAGGCCGCAGAATAAAGACAGGGAAGCGAATTCCTATAAAAATAATCAGCTCTGCCTATCGAAGGCAACTTTAGTTTCATCCGAAATTTGTCGATAAAATGTATATCCAAAGGAATTTTATAGTTTATCAGTTACAAATATAAAGCGTCAATAATAATCATTATTGAAATAATGATTACTGGATTATTGTTATATTTGCGTTCTAGTTCAATAGGTTTGGGTTTTTATTTTCATTTCTTGTTGGTTCTACTTTTGGTTACATTACTCTTGAGTTATCCTTGGAAAGAAACAAATGTACATTATTCACTTATGAATGAAGCCGTTGCCACTTTTTTTAAGGAGGAAGCGGCTTTTTAATATAAAGATGATAGTTGAATCATTATTTATAGTGGTTTTAAATGTAATAGACTTATCACTAAGCAAAACTGGAAAGGATATGCTTGTTTTGTTTATAGGCCCCTCTAAGGTATGATAATAGGTAGGCAAATCCAACAACTGATACTAAAACATAATGAAAGTTAGAGGATATATATGAAAATAACGATTATTACTGTTGGCAAGCTAAAAGAAAAATACTTAAAGCAAGGAATTGCTGAATATACAAAACGTTTAAGTGCCTATGCTAATATAGAACTTATTGAAGTACCAGATGAAAAAGCCCCGGAAAACCTGAGTGCAGCGGATATGGACATTGTAAAACAAAAGGAAGGTGAGCGAATCTTAGCTAAAATCAGCCAAGACACCTACGTTATTACGCTTGAAATCAATGGCAAACAGCTAACCTCAGAGCAGCTAGCATCTCATATTGACCATCTAGCTACTTATGGAAAAAGCAAAATTGCCTTTATTATTGGCGGTTCACTGGGGCTTAGCTCAGAAGTGATTTCAAGAAGTGATTATGCACTTTCCTTTTCTAAAATGACCTTTCCACATCAGCTAATGAAGTTGGTTCTGTTGGAGCAAATATATCGAGCGTTTCGGATAAATAGAAATGAACCGTATCATAAATAAATTTGCCAATTCAGAGGAATTGCTTGTTAGGTTTTTTGAGTTGTAGAATTAAATTTTAATGTTATGAAAAGAGGGTAACGTATGAATAAAGAGTCCATTTATGGTTTAACATTCGATCAATTGACAGCGTGGCTTTTGGAACATGGTCATAAAAAGTTTAGAGCTTCACAAGTCTGGGAGTGGCTTTATAGGACGCGTGTAACAGATTTCTCTGAAATGACAGATGTAAATAAAGAGTGCATTCAATTACTGAAAGATAACTTTTTCATCCAAACTTTAACTGAGCATGTTAAGCAAGAGTCAGCGGATGGAACGATTAAGTTCTTGTTTAGATTACAGGATGGGAACCTAATCGAAACGGTTATGATGAGGCATAAATATGGGATTTCAGTTTGTGTCACCACACAGGTAGGCTGTAATATTGGCTGCAGTTTCTGTGCAAGTGGTCTTTTAGCCAAAAGTCGCGATTTATCTAGTGGGGAAATTGTAGAACAGATTATGAACGTTCAACTGCATCTAGACAAATTGGAACAAGAAGACATTGTTAGTCATGTAGTTGTAATGGGGATTGGCGAGCCGTTTGACAACTTTGAAAATATGATAGATTTCTTAAAGGTAATTATGGACCATAAAGGGCTTGCTATCGCTGCAAGGCGTATCACTGTATCGACTAGTGGACTAGCCAATAAGATTTATGAATTCACAGATACTCAATTACAGGTAAACCTGGCAATATCATTGCATGCACCGAATAATGATCTTAGAACCCGGATTATGAAAATAAACCGAGGTATTCCAATAGAAAAATTAATGAAATCGCTTGATTATTATTTAGAAAAAACAAACAGAAGAATTACTATTGAGTATATCCTATTGAAAGATGTAAATGATCATAAAGAAGAAGCCGAGCAACTTGCCAATCTTCTTGATGACAAAAAACATCGGCTTTATGTTAACTTAATTCCATATAACCCTGTAGATGAACATAGTCAATACCAAAGAAGTGAGAAAGAGTCTGTTCTCACGTTTTATGATACGTTAAAAAAGAGAGGCGTAAATTGTAAAATCCGCCAAGAACATGGAACGGATATTGATGCGGCATGCGGACAGTTAAGAAGTAAACAAATAAAAAAGGCTGAAGTTCAATGATTTTGAGAGGTAACTTATAGAATTGTATAAAGTATCCAACAGAAAAAACAGTATGTTATTGAATACATACTGTTTTTTCTGATTTATGAAATGGTGAAGGTCGATTTAATTGTAACGAAGGACGAATAATCTCTCTGAAGGTCGGATTGCTCCTGGCTACGGTCGAAATAATACCTCCAACGGACGAATTTCGTTTAAAACTCTTTTGAAGTTTCTTATTTAGCTATTTCTTTTACGGAGGCAACTTCATAAGTAGTAAGTTCACTGCCTAGAATAGGTGATTCTTTTTTTGCTTCATCGGAACTAGGTTCAGGTCGTTTATGTGCAGCTTTAAACGCATCACTATTTCTCCAAGCAGTAAAGTTATCAAGGTTTTCCCAGTACATATTTACGTTTAGTTCATCATGATCTGTTAAGTTTTGTGTTAATAATACTTCTACTTTTACGAAGCCTTCTGTTGTATCAAGTGGGCCTGGTGCAGTAAATCCAGGGGCCATAACTGCACCCATCCCTTTTTTAACTCTAATTCTATTCGTTACGATTATCATAAATCAACGCTCCTTTTAGAAAGAATTTAATGGGTTTTCCCTTTTTTTAACTCTCTTGTATCATACATATTTTAGCATATTAGCAGGAATATAATCTATTTTGAATAATCAAAGCAAGGTTAAAGAAGTTTGAAAGACATAAATTTTTCGGAAAGCAACCTTTCACTAAAAAATAGGTAAAGGTGCCACATTTTATTAATTTTTTTAAGACATGTTTTACACAAATCAAAGAATAGATCACATGAAAAAAGGGTCTAGTAGTTTGGTTATTACGAGGTTTATCGCTTCATATCGCGTATAATAGAAATCAGTATAAGGAAATAACGATTATGGAAACAATAAAGTAAGATACTAAACAACAAAAGAGGCTATTATATGACTGAATTACGTTTTACTGATTATACATTAAGTGATGAAATTGTAAGGGCATTGGAGAGTCTGGGGTATCAGCAACCAACGGAAGTTCAACGTGAAGTGATTCCTGTGGCATTGAAAAGAAAGGATCTTGTCGTGAAGTCGCAAACAGGGAGTGGTAAGACGGCTGCATTTGGCATACCGATCTGCGATATGGTTGATTGGCAGGAGAATAAGCCACAGGCACTTATTTTAACACCTACGCGCGAGCTTGCTGTGCAGGTGAAAGAGGATATTACGAATATAGGTAGATTTAAACGAATTAAAGCAACAGCGGTTTATGGAAAATCTCCATTTGCTCTACAAAAAGCAGAACTTAAACAAAAAAGTCATGTAGTTGTGGGAACGCCAGGACGTGTACTCGATCATATTGAAAAAGGTACGTTTGCTTTGGAGCGTTTAACACATTTGGTTATTGATGAAGCGGATGAAATGTTAAATATGGGGTTCATCGAACAAGTGGAAGCCATCATTAAAGAGCTTCCAAAAAACCGAGTGACCATGTTGTTTTCTGCTACTTTACCAGAGAGCATAAAGAAACTTTGTCAAAAATATATGAACGATCCTTTAGATATTGAGATTAAGGCAACGGGCATAACGACTGAGAAAATTGAACATGCCCTTATCGAAGTGAAGGAAGATGATAAGTTTTCCCTGCTTAAAGACGTTACAATCACTGAGAATCCTGATAGCTGCATCATTTTCTGTCGGACGAAAGACCGGGTGGACGAAGTATGTGAAAAGTTAATGGATTTAGATTATCCTTGCGATATGATTCATGGAGGTATGCTTCAAGAAGATCGTCTTGCTGTGATGAACGAGTACAGAAGAGGCGAATTCCGCTATTTAGTTGCTACAGATGTAGCAGCAAGGGGAATAGACATTGATAATATTACTCATGTTATTAATTATGATTTTCCTCTAGAAAAAGAAAGCTATGTACATCGAACTGGAAGAACAGGTCGAGCTGGTAAAAAAGGGAAAGCCATTACTTTCGTGACACCGTACGAAGACAAGTTCCTTACAGAGATTCAAAGCTATATCGGATTTGACATCCCTAAAATCTCCGCTCCATCAGAAGAAGATGTCTCGAATAAGATGAATGATTTTGAAGCGAAACTAGAGGCTCGTCCCAAAATAAAAAAAGATAAAAGTGAACAATTGAATAAACAAATCATGAAGCTATATTTTAATGGCGGTAAGAAAAAGAAAATCAGGGCCGTTGATTTCGTGGGTACAATTGCGAAGATTGATGGTGTTAAAGCCGAAGATATCGGAATTATTACCATTCAGGACAATGTTTCCTATGTGGAAATATTGAATGAAAAGGGACCTCTTGTCTTGAAAGTGATGAAAAATACAAAAATCAAGGGCAAGCTTTTGAAGGTTTCAGAGGCCTTTAAGAAATAAGGGAAGCCATTTATACAAAGAAGCGGCAGAGACGTTCATTGTCTTTGCCGCTTCTTTATTTTTGTTATTAATTATTTATGAGAAATTTTTACTCCGTTATATAGCGGTGTTAGAGCAATCATATGCTAGAAAAGTAACTTCAAAGAAGAGATGTCTAACATCTTTTCATTATACAAAGGCTATAGTGGCAGGGGTATAAAGAACTACATAGAAAATTTAAGTTGAATTTTAAGGAACAGCCTATGAAAGAGATAGTATTGATGCATTTTTGACATGGACAGGATGAGCATGTCCTGTTAATATATAAATGATAATGATTATCATTTTCACAAAAAAGTCTTGGGGGAACTAACCACACATGAATACACTGGAGAAAATGGAGACGTTTATCGTACTTGCTGAGTGTCGCTCTTTCACAGAGGCTGCCCGCCGACTTTATTGCTCACAACCTACTATTAGTCATCATATTAATTACTTAGAACAAGACTTTGATTCAAGACTTTTTCATCGTTCTGGTAGGAAAGTAGAGTTAACGAAGCAAGGGGAAGTTCTCTTGACTTACGCAAAACAGATTCTGAGTCTTGTGGATGAGGCTTCAGAAACGATAAAAAAAGTAGACTACTTTGAACAGACGCTCTAGGTATTAGTCAGCAATTATATCGCGGATTACTTTTTTGCGGATCTTCTCCATCAATACAAGGAGATTTCACCAAAGAAATGCATTGAAATCAATAGTTTTTGTTACGATGATCTAAAGAGAAGCCTTCAAGATAAACTGACCAATTTTGCAATCATGCCAATCTATCCGGAAGACTACTATATAATGGACCACTATGACACGTCAGTATTATTTGAGGATGAACTATCCCTGATTTTCCCATACAATTATTTATGGGATACAAGAAAAACGCTTTACTGCCGTGATTTACATAACCAAACCGTACTTTTGCCAAAGAGTCATTTACGTAGTCAGCAAGTTAAGGAGAGGTATTTACAAAATTAAGAAAATGAATAGTGCCATTCGTAAATATTACAAAGGGTAACGGAGATCAACATGTCCTCCGTTACCTTTTCTCATTAGGGACAGTTCGATGGAGTCCTATTCGGGAAAGAGCATGTTTCTATAGTTTTATACCAAGAAGTAGGTGGATCTACAAGAATGATTAAATGGACTGCACTCCGATTGTGTAGCAAGTACTGCGCTTGCTACTGTAAAGTTTCCCCACACCATTTTGTCCCAAAAATTTATAGTAATCGTCCTTTGAATTCTACTTGGGTATTCTCGCTTTTTTTTCAAAAAGCGAGGCAATTCCAACAATAACGTTAGCTGCTTTCACCATATTATCGACGGAAATGAATTCGTATTTGCCATGAAAGTTCTCGCCGCCTGTAAAAATATTTGGTGTTGGTAGTCCCATATACGATAGTTGAGAACCGTCCGTACCACCGCGGATTGGTGAGATTTTTGGTTTGATTCCAAGTTTCTCCATTGCTTCATAGGCAATGTCAACGATTTCTTTGACAGGCTCGATTTTTTCCTTCATATTGTAGTATTGATCATTCAATTCAAGAAGGATTTGATTTTGACCATATTTTTCTCTTAATTCTTCGACGATTTTCGCTATATAGTTCTTACGGTTGTTAAATTGTTGGCGGTCAAAATCCCGAATGATGTAGGAAAGCTTGGTTTCCTCAACATCTCCATGAAATGAAAGGAGATGATAAAATCCTTCGTAGCCTTCAGTAAATTCCGGTGCTTCTTCCAGAGGGAGCTTGATGTGGAGCTCCATGGCAATCTTAGCTGAGTTAATCATTTTCCCTTTTGCAGTACCAGGGTGTATATTGGTCCCTTTGACAGTGATCTTGGCTGATGCCGCATTAAAGCTCTCATATTCAAGTTCACCAAGTGGACCGCCATCTACTGTATAGGCAAATTGAGCATCAAAAGCAGCCACATCAAACTTATGTGGTCCTCTGCCGATTTCTTCATCGGGAGTAAAGGCCACGCGGACTTTTCCATGCTTAATTTCTGGATGATGAATTAAATAATCCATAGCTGTCATAATTTCGGCAATGCCAGCCTTATTATCTGCGCCGAGTAGGGTTGTTCCATCCGTCGTTATTAAGGTATGCCCTTTATAGTCGTTGAGCGAAGGAAAATCATTAGGTGATAGTATGACATTCAATTTTTCATGTAAAGTAAGATCACTACCATCATAATTTTCAACAATTTGCGGTTTTACATCTTTCCCAGTAAAATCCGTAGCCGTATCAATATGAGCCAAAAATCCGATAGTCGGTACATTCTTTTCTGAATTGGCAGGCAAAGTCGCCATAACATAGCCATTTTTATCAATTGTCACTTCTGTCATCCCGATTGCTTGTAATTCCTCTACCAATGTATTTGCCAGAGTTAACTGTCCGGTTGTAGAAGGACATGTGGGATTTTCCTCATTGGATTGCGTATCCACCTTTACATACGAAGTAAATCTTTTAATGATTTCATTTTTCATTTTTCCCTCAGCTCCTTTTTCCCTTATCTTACCATGTTTGATTAAGATGAAAAAATCATCTTTGTTCTAGTGGAGGAACATTTCGTCCTTCTATCGTTTTTAGGGTGTGAACTTTAAAATATGATTTTGTAAAACAGCAAAGAACAGCATGTTATTACCCCACATGCTCTTCTTGCTATTGTTTTTTGAAAGGGTGGCTCTAAGAGCATGTATTTTTACTCATTCAACGCCCAAACAGATACACTTTTACCATGAACAGGAAAGGTTGCGAAACCATCTTTTTCAATGGTGATATGATCATCTCTATGAAAGGTCAGGTCAATCCAGATTTCACCAGATCGATGTTCACCGACGTACATCCTTTTTTCACTGTTGTGATCTCCATTGGATACAATGACGGCACATCCAGATCCTTCTAGTTCTTCTACTCCAAGCCGGACCCAGCCTATCGTGTTTGGATCATCGAAATAGTCTTCTTGATCCCCATAGGCTTTTTCATACCGAGCATATAAGAGGCGATCTAGAATATCCTTTTTCCCAGGAACTGGAGAAGGCCCGCCGATTCCGTAATAGTCTCCGTAAAAGACACAGGGGTAACCGCAAAGTCTCAGCAAGATAAGAGCATATGCCGATGGTTTAAACCAGTCCTTTACCCAGGATTCTAGTGATTCATGTGGCTGGGAGTCATGGTTGTCGACAAAAGTAACGGCCTGTGCCGGATTGGTTTTAACGAGGGTATGATCAAAGATGGTTGAGAGATCGAAGTTAGAGCCTTCTTTTGAGGCCTCATGAAATTTATAATGAAGGGAAACATCGAACAGGCTGAGGTCATGATTTGTTTGTTCTAAGTAAGTTTGACAGGCTTTCACATCAGCTTTCCAAAATTCTCCGACCATAAAGAAATGTTCCTTTGTATAAGGGAGGAGTTCCTGTAAAAAATCATTGATGAAGTCGTAATCAATATGTTTTACAGCATCTAATCGAAAACCATCGCATTTTAACGTGTCGACCATCCATTTTCCCCAGCTAATCATCTCCTGGCGAATTTCTGGCTGACTGTAATCGATGTTGGCAAACATTAAGTAATCGTAGTTACCAAATTCATCAATAACATGCTTATTCCAATGTTTATTTTCCCCTGTTATCCGGTACACACCCATTTTGTCGTTTCCGGCATCATAGTCCGTTCCATTAAAATGAGTATGGTTCCACTTAAAATCAGAGTATTGATTATTACGGCTTGGAAAATCGAATGTTGTCCAACCTTCAATTTCAAATGGTTTTGAGATGTCTTCCATCCGGTTGTTCGGGTTGACTTCAATGACTTCAAAGTTTTCAGTTCCATCAGCTCCAGCCTTATGGTTCATAACTAGATCGATATACACGCAAAGTCCATAGTTATGACATGTATCTATGGCTTGAAGCAGTTCCTCTTTTGTTCCGTATTTGGTTCGAACGGATCCTTTTTGGTCGAATTCACCCAAATCGTATCCGTCATAAATCCCATAGCCGTTATCCCCTACGGATTGCCCTTTTGTAACTGGCGGAAGCCAAACACAGTCAATTCCTATATCTTTCAACTTGGAAGCCGCATACTTCAGTCTGTCCCAATGAGAGCCATCTGCTTCAAGATGCCACTCGAAAAATTGCATCATCGTATGATTTCTTTTCATTCGTTCCCCCCCTGACACCGACACGTTTTGACAAGATTGATAATGGATAATCGGAAAATTAATGATTGAAATCTTTACCCTGTATTTAAAAATAATAAACAAGTAAACAGTCTCTCTGAATAGAGGTTCAGCTCTTTCTCTATTTTACTATTTTATACCAAATAAGGGTAATTATAAGTTTGAAAATAATCGATGTGAGCAGTTTGTTAAGTCAGGAAGAGGGGGGAATAAGCACAAGAAAGTGTTATGAAAAGGCTTGGAACGAGGTTAATCATATTAGTAGGAAAACAAGGTATTTATTTTTTATGAACCTCTTAATTAAATTATTTTTTGGTATCACATAATTCCCTATATGAATTCGTTCATATTCATCAGGAGAGAGTTTACATTTCTGTTTATAGGCTAGATTATCCCGCTTCCTCTTTTTTTCGAGGTTAATAAAGTTGGAATTATAATCATAGAGTCTAGATCTGAATTTATCTCTATGATAGAAGCCCTATGTTTTTTGCCTTAGAAGTTATCGAAATAGACACTGCGAATTAAATACTTTCCTTCATGAAGTTCTGTAATTATTTCTTAATAGATAACAATCTGCTTTGGTAATTGCATGTTTGAGTTCACGCCTGCCTTTCAAACCATTCATTTTTGTTCCTCCCTTTCTGTGTTTTTATCCAGGGCAAGCTTATTAATATAATCTTAATTAAACCTTAAGAAAAATTTTCGGGTCATAAAATGAACAGAACATCCTAGTTACAAGTATGTAAATACCAATTTTAACCTTTGTTTAATATTATTGGAATTTATTAGAAGAAAAATGAGCGGATTTACTCATTGAGAATAATTATCATTATCATTAGAATGAATTGTGTGATAATGATAATTATTCTCAATTAATTAATTAATATATAGGGAGGCTCATTATGGGAACTACCACACTTACCAAAAATGATCAATTACTGGAACAACAAAACACAAGGGAATCAAATGCTCGATCTTATCCTAGAAGATTACCTATGGCCATCGATCAAGCGGAGGGAATTTACCTAACAGACATGGATGGAAAGAAATATATTGATTTTCTTGCTGGTGCTGGAACATTAGCGCTCGGACACAATCACCCGGCTGTGCTAGAAGTAATGGAAAATGTTCTAAAAGCTAAACGACCTTTACATACATTGGACTTTACTACGCCGATCAAAGAGCAGTTCGTTGATGAAATTTTTGAATGTCTGCCTGAAGAATTCAGAAAAAATGCAAAAATTCAATTCTGTGGTCCTACTGGCGGAGATGCTATTGAGGCAGCGCTTAAATTAGTTAAAACAGCTACAGGCAACCGTAGCATTTTATCTTTCCAAGGTGCTTATCATGGGGCAACACATGCGACAATGTCAATCAGCGGTAATACAAAACCAAAGGAAAAAATTCAAGGATTAATGCCAGACGTACATTTCCTACCATATCCATACCAGTATCGCTGCCCATTTGGAATTGGCGGAGAGGAAAGTCACAAAATTAGTAGCCAGTATATCGAAAACCTGTTGAACGATCCTGAGTCTGGATTATTAGCACCTGCAGGAATGATTTTAGAGGCAGTACAGGGTGAGGGGGGTTCCATTCCAGCACCAATTCCGTGGCTTAAGGAGATTAGGAGAATTACAAAAGAGAGAGGCATTCCATTAATTATCGACGAAGTTCAATCGGGTATCGGCCGAACAGGTAAAATGTTTGCCTTTGAGCATGCAGGAATCATTCCAGATGTTCTTGTACTATCAAAAGCAATAGGTGGTAGCCTTCCATTATCCGTCGTGATCTATAACAAAGATCTGGATCTATGGTCTCCGGGTGCTCATATTGGTACGTTCCGCGGAAATCAATTGGCAATGGCAGCAGGAACAGCAACTTTAAAGTTCATGAAAGAAACAAATCTTGTGGAGCATGCAGCTAAAATGGGAGAAATCTTAAAGAATATTCTTAAAGATTTGCAAAAGGATATCCAACAAATTGGGGATGTTAGAGGCCGGGGATTGATGGTCGGTGTTGAACTGGTTAACCATTTAGAACCACAAAACTCGAATGGAAGCTATCCGGCTAATTCTGAACTTGCCAGCACCATTCAACAGGAATGTTTCCAAAGAGGATTAATCTTAGAAGTTGGTGGCAGACATGGTAGCGTAGTGAGGTTTTTGCCTCCATTAATCGTAATGGAATCACAGCTTCGAGAAGCTACTGCAATTTTTGAAGAAGCTGTTCGTGCAGCTGTTGCAAGAGGGTGAAGAATAAATGATTGAAATGATAAATAAAACTAATTTTGCTTATTCTCCATTTTTCTTAAATAACGAGGCCGGTTTCAATAATTACACCGCTTCTTTAAAAATCATCGAAAAAAGACTTACCGACTTTTTAAAAGGGAATAATCAGCCGTATTCCGGAAAAAAACCGCATGAAATTGAAGCGAGATTAAATGGGCTATCCCTTGGTTCGATAAAAGGGGAGACATTGGAAGGTGTCGCTACTGAACTAGCTGAGTTTGTTATTAATGACAGCATCAATGTACACAGCCCTACTTGTATCGGACATTTGCATTGCCCGACACTCATACCTGCAGTGGCTGCCGAAATGATTATCAGTACTCTAAATCAATCCATGGATTCCTGGGATCAAAGCTCGACCGCAACCTTTATTGAAGAGCGTTTAATAGATTGGTTGTGCACTCAGGTAGGGTTTTCTGATAAAGCGGACGGGATCTTCACAAGCGGTGGAACCCAATCTAATTATATGGGACTGTTATTGGCGAGAGACGCCTATTGTAAGCGTGTTTGGGATATAGATGTACAGCAACATGGTCTGCCAACCGAAGCAAAAAAACTGCGGATTTTATGCTCGGAGGCTGCCCACTTTACGGTTCGTAAATCCGCGGCACAGCTGGGGCTTGGTGAACAGGCGGTAGTAACGGTTAAAACGGATTCTAATCACCGTCTTTCTATAGATGAACTGAATCGTCAGCTTATGATTTTAGAGGAGCAGGATTTACTTCCATTTGCGATTGTTGCTACATGTGGAACAACGGATTTTGGTTCTATAGATCCATTACATGAATTGTCTGCAGCTGCAACGGAAAACGGGTTATGGCTGCATGTGGATGCCGCTTATGGCGGAGCGATGATTTTAAGTAGGGATTTCAAAGAATTAATCAATGGAATTGAACTGGCTGACTCGATTACGGTTGATTTTCACAAATTATTCTATCAACCAATCAGTTGCGGTGCCTTTCTTGTCTCCGACCGCAATTCGTTTCAATTTATCCAGCATCACGCAGATTACTTGAATCCACAGGAAGATGAAGAGGAGGGTATGGTCCACTTAGTCAATAAATCGATTCAAACGACGAGAAGATTCGACGCGCTAAAACTTTGGATGTCATTAAAGGTTGTTGGACTCGATACATTTGCTGAAATGATTGACTATACTTGTCATCTTGCACGCGAAGTGGCTGCGGAGATCAATAAAGCAGAAGGATTCAGCGTATTAAATAAAAATCCCGAATTGAATGCAGTTGTATTTCGTTATAATCCCGAAGGAAAAAGTGATCAATTAGTAAATCTTCTAAATAAACAGATTCAGCAAGAATTACTAAAGAGCGGACGTGCATTTTTGGCAAAAACTCGTTTTGATGGACAGGTTTATTTAAAGATGACTCTATTGAATCCAATGACAAAGCTTGAACACATAGAGGAAATCATAGATGAGATTCGGGTATTAGGTGAAATGTTCAAGATGATGGAGGAATGATGATGAATAGTAAGCAAATAGCTGAACGGGCGACGATGCAAAGCTTTCTGAATTGTTATTTCCGAGAAACTGGGAATTGCAGTCTAGAAGAAACAAAGAACTGGCCTGAACTGGAGGGTACTGTACCGACTTCTTTATTAGTCAGTAATCTTGCATCCCAAGATATTGCATTGCTTGTTCCACTTAAGTATTGGTCGGAAACGGGGCGTCATATTATATCCTTCCCGGTTTACTACCAAACGGCGTCCAAACAAGTGCGTGAATTAGACTACGTGACAATGGTTTCAGTCGTGTCTAAAGAATTATTAAATGAACAGGGCCGAACAGATAGTGAAGATGAATTGATGTTGCGTGTCATCCTAAGTAGCCAAAATATTCAACGCTATGTGGAAGCCCGGAGAGAAGACTTTGATGCACTTCAAAGTCCTGACTTTACATACATCGAAGCAGAACAGTCCCTTCTATTTGGTCACTTGTTCCATCCAACACCGAAAAGTAAGCAGGGAATATCAGATAGGGATGAATGGAACTATTCGCCAGAATTAAAAGGGGAGTTCCAGCTTCATTACTTCCTAGCCGATTCATCGATTGTCATCCAAGACTCTAGTGAAGTCACATCTGCAAGTGAGATCATTAAACAGGAATTAGCCGGCGATTTGGAGATTTCCAGTGGGTTCCGTGACACGTATTGCAAAAAAGAAAGCCCATATATCATTATTCCAGGGCACCCGCTTCAGGCAAAAGAACTAGTCGAAAAAGAAGAAGTCAAGAAGTTAATTGAGCTAGGACTACTAATCTATGCAGGCCCGCTTGGGAAAAAATTCACGGCCACTTCTTCATTCAGAACAGTCTATAGTGCTACATCGAAATATATGTATAAGTTTTCCGTTCCGGTTAAAATCACAAACTCGTTACGTGCAAATCTGCAAAAAGAACTCGATCGTGGTGTTGAAATCGCAAAATTAATAGATTCCAAAGTGGGCGATGATTTAAGAAAGCAGCACCCGTCCTTCCGCGTCATAAAGGACCCTGCTTATCTAACAATCAAAACAACTGAACAAGATTCAGGTTTTGATGTTGATATTCGGGAAAATCCTTTCTATGAAAACAATAAACAAGCAAGCCTGATTGCAGGTCTATGTCAGGACAATGCCTATGGTGCACCATCAAGGCTTGGAGCGATCATCCGAAAATTAGCAGAAGAAGAAAACCGTAGTACTGAAGAAGTAAGTAAGGATTGGTTTAATACGTATCTTTCAATGACACTAAAACCGATGCTTTGGCTGTTTGAAGAGTATGGAATTGTTCTAGAAGCCCATCAACAAAATTCAATTATCCAGCTTCAAAATGGGTACCCATCCACTTTTTATTATCGAGATAATCAAGGGTATTACTATTGTGAATCAAAAGTAGACCGGCTGTTGAGCATCCTGCCTGAACTAAGTGAAAAAAGTTTCACAATTTGTTCGGATGAAGTTGCTGAAGAAAGACTTCAATACTATTTCTTCTTTAATCATTTATTAGGCATAATCAACAATTTTGGTACGGATGGATTAGCATCAGAGCAGAAATTATTACAGCTCGTTCAGGAACAACTAGAATCTAGTGGTAAGGAAAGCAAAGATGAAGGATTGAACCGGGTTGTCTCGAGGTTGCTTTATGAACAAGAACTACCTTGTAAAGCCAATTTACTGACGCGTTTTCATGATATGGACGAGCTTGTTGGTTCACTTGAGACACAGTCTGTTTATACGACCATTGAAAATCCGTTTGCGCAGGGGGTTTTAGTCACCCATGAAAAATAGTTATGAAGAAAAGCTGAAAGACAGTAATCAGCAGCTTTCTTTTGTCAAAGTGGAATTTGAGCGGGATTTTGATACTCTGCATAGTTGGATGCACGAAGATCATGTGATACCCTACTGGAACTTGAATTTTACAAAAGAAAAATTTGCTGTTCATTTGCAGAAAGCGATGGCAGATACACACCAAACACTATACTTGGGTTGCCTGGACGAGATCCCAATGAGCTATTGGGAGTCGTATTGGGTAAAAGGCGATATCATTGAAAAATATTATGATGCTGAGGAGGGCGACCAGGGTATTCATTTACTCATTGGTGATCCCGAGTATCTTGGAAAAGGACTGGCTTTGCCATTTTTACGTGCAATGGTGAAATTCCAATTACTGACTTCTACTACAAACAAAGTGATGGCAGAACCGGATATCCGGAATGCAAAGATGATTCATTTATTTGAAAAATGCGGCTTTACCCCAATTAAAGAGATTGAACTCCCTGACAAAACAGGATTACTTATGTCATGTACGCGGGAGAATTTCGAGAGGAAGTGGAAGTATGGAGAAGCAACAATCTATCTATGATGTGGTTGGAATCGGGATAGGTCCCTTTAACCTTGGACTTGCAGCCCTTTTAGAGAAAACCCCGGAGTTAAATGCCATCTTTTTTGAGAAAAAGCAGGAATTTAATTGGCATGAAGGGATGTTGCTTGAAGGGACGACACTGCAGGTACCATTCTTTGCTGATCTAGTTAGCATGGCAGATGTGACAAGCCCATATAGTTACTTGAATTATTTACAGCAACATGACCGGCTTTATCATTTCTACTTCCTTGAAAAATTCTTGATTCCGCGAAAAGAATATAACGAATATTGCCGCTGGACTGCGAATCAACTTGATAGCTGCTGTTTTGGAAAAGCGGTTGAGGCGCTGGAGTATATTAAGGATCAAGAGGAACCTTTCTATCAGATCAGTGTGAGAGATGAAAAAACTCAACAGATCGAAGTCTATTATAGCCGTCATATAGTCATGGGAATTGGCAGTGCTCCAGCTGTACCGTCTGCATTTAATCCATATATGGGAGAGAGCATCCTGCATTCGGCCGATTATTTACGGAATAAAGAAAATGTCCTAAAGAAAAAATCCATAACAGTTGTTGGATCCGGACAGAGTGCGGCCGAGGTATTTGAAGACCTACTGAATGAGCAGGAGAAGTATGGTTACCAGCTAAACTGGTACACAAGATCCAAAGGTTTTTTTCCTATGGAATATTCAAAACTGGGGTTGGAATACTTCACTCCAGATTACCTGGATTTCTTTTATCGGCTGCCTCAGGAAAAGAAAGATGACATTCTGCCAAAACAGGATCTGTTGTATAAAGGAATCAGTGCGAAGACAATTGCTGCGATCTTTGACAAAATGTATGAAAAGTCTATTGGAAATGCAGAACTTGCCATTGAACTTAGGGCTATGACAGAAGTTGCAGCCGTAAAGCCAACTGAAAATGGCTGGACCTTGAAATGTCGACAGTGGTTGGAAGATAGCGAATTTGATGTGAACACAGAGGCGGTCGTTTTTGGTACCGGCTATAAATCAACCGTGCCGGCATTCCTTGACAGTATGGAAGACCTCATAGTCCGCGATGAGTTTGGCCGACTTGAAATTACGAAAGACTATCGGGTTGGTACTACCGTATCTACCCCAAATCATCTTTATATTCAGAATGGCGAGTTACATACGCACGGCGTGGGCGCTCCTGATTTAGGATTAGGGGCATTCCGGAACTCCATTATTATTAATCAATTAGCAGGAAAAGAGATTTATCCATCCGAACCAAAAGGAGCTTTTCAATCATTCCGTGTAAAATCACCAGTCATGGCCTATTAATAGAAAGAAAGGGAGTCAATGTATGCAGTTCATAAATGAAGTGGAAAAGGCGGTTACAGAAAAAAATTGGTCGATAGTAAACCAAAACCTGCTCGCTAAAATGATTTCCGAGTATATGTATGAAGATATAATCCATCCAGCTGTCTTGAACGAAGATGTAGCAGGATACTTATATGAGTTAAAGATAAATGAGGAAAAATCTTATCAATTTTTAGCCTTGCCTCGTCTTTTTGACAGTTATGATGTACAGGCTGGATCGATTAAAGTAGTTGAAGCAGAACAAACCAGACAAGCAAATGATGCCATTCAATTCATTTTGGATCTTCAGCCATTAATCGGGATGACTGCAGAAACAACGGGCCATTTAATCAAAGAGTTCCATCATACGTTGCTTGCCGACCTGCAATTACTATCTAAACCGGAACAAAAGGCGGATGATTTAGTCGAACTGGACTATGCGCTACTTGAAGGTGAAATGAGCGGTCACCCCTGGATTGCCTATAACAAGGGAAGAATTGGATTCGGTTATGATGATTACTTGAAATTCGCTCCAGAAAATCAAGAGAAAATTCAGCTATCGTGGATTGCTGTTCATAAAACAAGGGGTGCGTTCAATTCCATACAAACGTTATCTTATAAGCAATTGATGGAAAATGAACTAGATGATGAAACCCGAAAAGTATTTGCAAACAGATTGGCAGAGAAAGGGTTAAAGGTAGAAGACTATTTTTACCTCCCAATACATGAATGGCAATGGAAGAATGTCATCATTCAGAATTTTACCGATGATTTGGCTAAAGGTCTGATTGTAGCTTTAGGAAACGGCCCTGATGAGTATCTTCCACAGCAATCGATTCGGACGTTTGTTAATGTTTCGAATAAGAACAAACATCACGTCAAGTTACCAATGAGCATTTTAAATACGCTGGTCTACCGTGGATTACCAGCAGAGCGTACAGTCATTGCACCAAAAATCACAGAGTATATTAAGAACATTTATAATAATGATTCGTTCTTAAAGGAGGTATGTAGAGTAGTACTTCCTGGTGAGGTGGCCAGTTTAAATGTGGATCACCCATATTTTTCTAAGCTAAAGAACGTACCATATCAATATTTAGAGATGCTAGGCGGTATTTGGAGAGAGAGTATATACAGTTATATGGAAGAAGGCGAGAAGCCTATTACACTTGCATCCCTTTTGCATGTGGACCACGAAGGTAAGCCGTATGTGGAAAGCCTGATTGAAAAATCTGGATTAACTACGGAGGCATGGACAGACCAATTATTCGACGTCATTCTTTCACCATTGTTACATTTTATCTATCAGTATGGGGTTGTCTTCTCACCGCATGGCCAAAATACAATTTTAGTATTGAAAGATTATAAACCGCACCGGTTGGCAATCAAGGATTTTGTAGATGATGTAAATATCAGTGATCAACCGCTTCCTGAATTAAGTATGCTTCCTGATAATCTAAAAAAGGTACTAAGAAGCGAAGCGCCGGAGGGCCTGGTTCAATTCATTTTCACGGGACTATTTATCTGTCATTTCCGTTACTTGTCCACACTTCTTATGAGAATGAACCTATTGAATGAGAATGTCTTTTGGGAAGGTGTCGCTCGAGCAATCCTTACACATCAGCAAAAATTCCCACAATTGCAGGACCGCTTCGAGACATTCAATTTCTTTGCACCTAAATTAACCAAACTCTGTCTTAACAGAAACCGTATGCTTCAATACGGATATAGTGATGGCGAAGATCGTCCACATGCATCTGAGTTTGGGCATGTAAATAATGCTCTTTACGAAAAGTTACCTGCAAATACACTTTAATTTTAAAGCTGGCTCAGATCTTTGAGCCAGTTTTTTCGAATTTCAAGCTTTTCATAACTAGAGATGTGAAGGGAACCTTTGTGTTCATTATTCATCAAATGTATACCTAAGATAGGATTGTGTTATGCTTTTTGGTCTAAATTACCTAATAAATATCGACGGAATAGGACTTGCCGTCCATATGAATTGGTGATAAGCTAAATGTGTAAACGGTTACACATATTATATTGGGGTGGATATATTGGCAACTATTCGGGATGTTGCAAAGGAAGCGGGGGTTTCCGTAGCAACTGTTTCAAGAGTGATAAATGACAGCGGATATGCACATGAAGACACAAAAAAGGTGGTCATGGCTGCTGTTGAAAAGTTAAATTATAAACCGAATGAAGTGGCAAGATCCCTCTATAAACGTAAATCTAAATTGATTGGCTTGATTTTACCTGACATTACTAATCCCTTCTTTCCAGAAATGGCAAGGGGCGTTGAGGACTATCTGCAGAAATTTGGATATCGATTAATATTTGGGAATAGCGATGAAAAGCGAGATAAGGAAATAGAATATATTGACACCTTTCTACAGAATAATGTAGTAGGCATGATTGCATCAACAAGTGAAGAAGCAAATGAAAATTTTGATAATCTGGAAATTCCTGTTGTCCTTCTTGATCGTACAGCAGAGGAGTTACCAGCCGTCTATTCGGACCAAAAAACAGGCGGTAAATTGGCTGCTCGTGTATTGCTCGATCGAGGTAGCACAAACATCGTCCTTATCAGGGGACCAGTTGAAATAAAACCTGTATATGAACGGTACATTGCAGCATTGGAAGAATTGGAGCAAGCGGAAGTGAATGTTCAAGTCATGGATTCATCTCTTACCCTTCAAGGTGGACAAATTTGTGCGAGACAGTTGTTTGAACAGTATCCGGAGACAGATGGAATCATTGCCTGTAATGATATTGTTGCAGCAGCCGCCCTACAAGAAATCTTGAAAAGGGGAATAAGAATTCCTGACGATATTCAATTGATCGGCTATGATGATATCGCATTCACAGCGTTATTACATCCTCCGCTATCGACAATTCGCCAGCCCGCCTATGAGATGGGGGCACAAGCAGCAAAATTGTTAATTAAAAAGATCAATCAGGAAAAGATGGAAGAAACGCACAAAAAGCTCCCAGTTTCTTTTGTGGAAAGACAAACAACGAGAAGGAAGGCGGAGAAGCCATGATAAAAATTGCAGTAGTAGGAAGTTCTTCAATGGACTTAGTGGTAACATCAGCAAAGCGTCCTATAGCAGGGGAAACGGTTCTAGGAGATTCTTTTATAACAGTTCCTGGAGGAAAAGGGGCCAATCAGGCCGTGGCTGCAGCTCGCCTTGGTGCGGAGGTAACAATGATTGGATGTGTAGGAGATGATATTTATGGAGAAATCATCTTAGAAAACCTGAAAAAAAATCATATAAACACGAGCTATGTGGAACCGGTTACAGGTGCTATGTCCGGTACAGCTCACATTATCCTTTCTGAAGGTGATAACAGTATTATTGTCGTAAAAGGGGCTAATGATTCCATCACCCCTGAATATGTACAAAAAGCGAAAAAAATCATCGAGGAATCAGATATCGTCATGGTTCAGCAGGAGATACCAGAGGAAACTGTTTTATACCTTGCTGAATTATGTGAAAAACTCCAAAAGAGATTACTTTTAAACCCAGCACCTGCACGTAAGATAAGCGAGTCTGTTATTAAACATTCATCATTCATTACACCAAATGAACATGAATTCGAAATACTATTCGATGGAAGAGACCGGACAGAAGTTTTAACTGAGTATCCAAATAAATTATTTATTACAGAAGGCAAAAATGGCGTCCGTTATTTTGACGGGCACGAAGAGAAGGTTGTCCCAAGCTTTGTGGTTGAAGCTGTAGATACAACAGGTGCAGGAGATACATTTAATGCAGCACTCGCGGTTGCTGTTGCAGAAGGAAAAAGTTTTGACGACTGTCTGTTATTCGCAAACCGGGCTGCCTCTATTTCTGTGACGAAGTTAGGAGCTCAAGGAGGCATGCCGACAAGGGAAGAAGTCGAAAGGAGCTTTGAAGAATGAAACGTCATGGAATCATCAATAGTTCAATAGCCAAAGTTCTTGTTGACCTTGGGCATACGGATTATATTGTCATAGGTGATTGCGGCCTCCCGGTCCCTTCAGGAGTGCTTAAAATAGATTTAGCCTTAACGCCTGGAACGCCTTCATTTCAAGAGGTTGTTCGTGCCGTTCATGAAGATATGGTAGTCGAGAAAGCGATTGCTGCCACTGAGGTGAAAGAGAACAATTCAAAGCAGCATCAATATATGGAACAGCAATTTGGAAATGCGATTGAATATGTTTCCCATGAGGATTTTAAAAGGCTGACAAGTAAAGCAAAGGCAGTAATCCGTACAGGAGAAACGACACCGTATTCAAACTGTATTTTGCAGTCTGGAGTATTTTTTTAAAGAAAAGAGGTGAAGAGCATGCAAATTGAAATGAACAATATTTATAAAGCATTTGGTCAAAACAAGGTATTGGAAGGCGTTCAGTTTTCTTTAGAGGCTGGAGAAGTCCACGCACTTATGGGGGAAAATGGAGCCGGGAAATCCACCTTGATGAACATTTTGACGGGGCTGCATAAGCATGATCAAGGGACTATTGAGATTAATGGTAAAGAAACCTCATTTAAGGATTCAAAGGAAGCGGAAGAAGCGGGAATGGCCTTTATCCGTCAGGAATTGAACATTTGGCCGGAAATGACGGTGTTAGAGAATTTATTTATCGGCAAGGAAATGGTAAATGCCTTCGGTGTCCTAAGAAACAAACAAATGAAAGCGCGAGCAAATGAGATCTTTAAAACGCTTAATATTTCCCTTCCTTTTGATAAGGAAGCAGGGCTTTGTTCCGTTGGGGAACAGCAGATGATTGAAATTGCTAAAGCGCTTATGACGGATGCCGAGGTCATCATCATGGACGAACCAACAGCAGCCTTAACCGATAGAGAAATCGAGAAGCTCTTTGAAGTAATGAAGGACCTTACCAAAAAAGGCGTGTCTCTTGTTTACATCTCTCACCGAATGGAAGAAATATTTGCCATTTGTGACAGAATCACCGTGATGCGTGATGGAAAAACTGTCGATACGAAAAGAATTGAAGATACAAATTTCGATGAAGTTGTTCAAAAGATGGTTGGCCGGGAGCTAGAGGATCGTTTCCCTCATCGTGAAGCCCATCTCGGCGAAGTAGTCATTGATGTAAAAGGACTAACTAAAAAGGGGCTTTTTGAAGATATCCACTTCGCTGTCCGAAAAGGTGAGATTGTGGGCGTGGCCGGATTAATGGGAGCGGGTAGAACAGAAATAATGCGTGCCCTTTTCGGGGTTGATCAAATAGACAGCGGTGAGATTACTGTTGAAGGTAAGAAAGTTTCTATACGAAAACCAACGGATGCAGTTCGCTATGGTTTAGCTTTCATCACGGAAAACCGTAAAGAAGAGGGCTTGATCCTGGACTTTTCAGTACGGGAAAATATCGGCCTGCCGAATTTAAAAAGCTTTGCCCCTAGTGGACTCGTAAAAACGGAAGATGAGAAAAAATTTACAGAGATGATGATCAAGCGTCTTCATGTGAAAACATCTTCTACAGAAACGATCATCGGTAATTTATCCGGTGGGAATCAACAAAAGGTGGTTATTGCCAAATGGATTGGCACGTCACCTAAAGTATTGATTATGGATGAGCCAACTCGAGGAATTGATGTTGGAGCTAAACGTGAAATTTATGAATTGATGAATGAATTAACAGAGCGCGGTATCGCTATTATTATGGTTTCGTCAGAGCTTCCCGAAATCGTTGGGATGAGTGATCGAATCCTTGTTGTTCATGAAGGTAAAATTGCCGGGGAACTGAAAAAGCAGGAAGCAACACAAGAAAAAATTATGTCATTGGCGACAGGAGGGAACTAGGATGAAACTTGAGGCTACAGGGAAAAGCGGGATTTGGCAGAAATTTGGTCCGTTACTCGCCTTGATTTTATTATTTATCGTAATAACTGTGTTAAATCCATCATTTATGGAACCAAATAATATTTTGAATTTATTGCGTCAAACCTCTATTAATGCGCTTATTGCATTTGGGATGACCTTTATCATTTTAACAGGCGGAATTGATTTGTCCGTTGGTTCCATACTGGCTCTATCCAGCGCACTTATGGCTGGAATGATGGTCTCAGGATTAGATCCAATTTTAGCAATATTAGTAGGAGTTCTACTAGGTACAATAATGGGTGTAATCAATGGAATTCTTGTTTCAAAAGGGAAAATGGCACCTTTCATTGTAACGCTGGCTACGATGACAATTTTCCGTGGATTAACGCTCGTTTATACAGATGGAAAGCCAATTACAGGAATTGGTGATTCAGAATTGTTCCAAATGCTCGGGAGAGGATACTTCCTTGGGCTACCGGTTCCAGCGGTTGTGATGATTATTGCTTTCTTTATCCTATGGTTCCTACTTCATAAAACATCATTTGGACGTAAAACGTATGCAATTGGTGGAAATGAAAAGGCTTCCCGTATATCAGGGATTAAAGTAGATCGAGTAAAAGTAGCCATTTACGGGCTGGCGGGTACCATGGCAGCGATTGCTGGTGCCATTTTAACATCCCGTTTGAATTCTGCACAACCAACGGCTGGTCAATCCTATGAGATGGATGCCATTGCTGCGGTAGTGCTTGGCGGAACAAGCCTTTCAGGCGGTAAGGGCCGGTTGTTCGGTACGCTAGTCGGTGTCCTGATTATCGGTACTTTGAATAACGGTATGAATTTACTGGGTGTATCTTCTTTCTACCAGCAAGTGGTAAAAGGTGCAGTTATATTAATTGCGGTGTTACTTGACCGTAAAAAATCATAAGTAGAGGTGTAATAAATGAAAAAAATAGTATCGTTGTTTATGGTTCTTTCTTTAATGGTATTAGCTGCCTGTTCAATGGATTCGGGTCAAAAAGATGATAAAAAAGAAACCAAAGACTCTATGGAAGACGTGAAAGTCGGAGTCAGTATTTCAACGTTAAACAATCCATTCTTCGTTTCTTTAAAAGATGGTATTGAAAAAGAGGCAAAAGAAAAAGGCATGAAAGTTACAGTTGTTGATGCACAGGACGATACAGCTAAACAAATTAGCGGGATTGAAGATTTAATTCTTCAAAAAGTAGATATCCTTCTTGTTAATCCAACAGATTCAGCGGCAATTTCTTCTGCTGTTCAATCAGCAAACGAAGCGGGCATACCTGTTATTACAATTGATCGCTCTTCTGACGAAGGGGATATCGAAACATTCATCGCTTCCGATAACGTGGCAGGTGGAGAATTAGCTGCGGAATACCTAGTTAAAGAGCTTGGCGAAAAAGCAAAAGTAGTGGAGCTAGAAGGTGTTTCAGGTGCATCTGCAACTCGGGAACGTGGGAAAGGGTTCCACAATATTGCTGACAAGCAATTAGAAGTCCTGACAAGTCAGACGGCAGAATTTGACCGCACAAAAGGTCTTAACGTTATGGAAAATATCCTACAAGGTAAAAAGGACATTCAAGCGGTATTCGCTCATAATGACGAAATGGCTCTAGGAGCTATTGAAGCAATCAAAGCAGCAGGTAAAGACATCATTGTTGTTGGTTTTGATGGAAACGATGATGCTTTAAAGGCTGTTGAAAACGGTGACCTAAAAGCAACAATCGCTCAACAACCGGCTCTTATTGGTAAAGAAGCGGTTAATGCCTCAGAAAAAGTATTAAAAGGTGAAAAGATAGACGAAAAAATATCTGTTCCATTGAAATTAGTTACTAAAGAATAACAGTTTTGCAACCAGTGAGAGTGTCGGAATTTTTCCGACACTCCTCTTTTTGTTTGGTTTGATGCCAATGTGGCGGCTAACTATGCAAAAATCCTATTAACCAGTTGAATAAGCAGAATATCAATCTAACCTATGAAATCAGGCTATAGGTGGATAATAATAATATATTGAACGGTTATAATTTAACGTTCACTCCTATAAAGATGTGAACTTTTTACGTGTAGGGACTTAAGTAGGTGTAAAGAGGATTTTTCGGATTGATATGAATAATTACCTGTAAAAAGATGTGATCACTCTTTTACCAAAAATAAGGCGGCCCATGTTGGGACCGCCTCCTGATATTTAACTTATTATTAGAGTATGCCTTGAGTCAGCATAGCATCTGCTACTTTAAGGAATCCGGCAATGTTGGCTCCGATAACTAAGTTGCCAGGTTCACCGTATGCTTCGGCTGCTTCTACACTGTTTTTATAAATATTTTTCATGATACCGTGTAGTTTCGTATCGACTTCTTCAAATGTCCAAGGCATTCTTGCACTGTTTTGGGCCATTTCAAGTGCAGAAACGGCAACACCACCTGCGTTAGCGGCTTTGGCTGGTCCGAAAAGGATACCATTATTAAGGAATACGTCAATGGCCTCAAGAGTTGATGGCATGTTAGCACCTTCGCCGATTGCTTTCACGTTGTTTTTAACAAGCAATTTTGCTGCTTCTTCATCAATTTCATTTTGTGTTGCACAAGGAAGGGCGATATCGCATGGTACAGACCAAATTCCATAGCTTCCTTCATTGTATTCAGCTTCGGGATGAGCATCGACATACTCGCTCAAACGTTTTCTTTCTATTTCTTTTAAACGTTTAACTGTATCTAGGTTCAGACCATTTTTGTCATATATATAGCCATTAGAGTCGCTGCATGCAACAACTTTAGCACCCAGCTGTGTAGCTTTTTCAATGGCATAAATGGATACATTACCTGATCCGGAAATAACAACTGTGCTACCATGGAATTGTAATCCTTTGTCTTTTAGCATTTCTTCGACAAAGTAAACCGTCCCGTATCCAGTCGCTTCTGTACGGGCTAAGCTTCCGCCGTAACTTATGCCTTTACCAGTTAAAACACCCGCATGGTAGCTGCCTTGAATTTTTTTATACTGACCGAATAGATAACCGATTTCTCTAGCTCCTACTCCGATATCCCCAGCCGGTACGTCTGTATCTGGACCGATATAGCGAGCTAGTTCTGACATGAAGCTTTGGCAAAAACGCATGATTTCAGCGTCTGATTTTCCTTTTGGATCGAAGTCAGATCCACCTTTTCCTCCGCCAATTGGCTGTCCTGTAAGAGAATTTTTAAAGATTTGCTCGAAACCAAGGAATTTGATGATACTTGAGTTTACTGTCGGGTGAAAACGTAGACCGCCTTTAAATGGTCCAATAGCACTGTTGAATTGCACGCGGAAACCACGGTTAACTTGCACATTTCCTAGGTCATCAACCCAAGAGACACGGAAGGTAATCATTCTTTCTGGCTCAACCATTCTTTCTAAAATCCCACTATTCATATAAATAGGGTGTTTTGAAAATACTGGTACTAATGAAAGGAATATTTCTTTTACAGCTTGATGGAATTCACTTTCGTGAGGGTTACGCTCCTTTACCTGTACGTATAATTGACTTACAAACTCTTTTGCAATTTGTAATTCCTCTTGCTCAACTTCATGTGACGTTGTCATTAATTTTTCTCCCCTTTTTTGGTAATAAAGTCATGAAAATATTTTTGAATATATATATACGTTTTTATGTGATACTTTCATGATATAATTTAAATTTGAAAGAAACAATCTGAATATTAGATAAATAACATGCTGTTTTGATATGAAAGAAGGAGCTTACATTGGAATTAAGACAAATCGAATATTTCATTGAAGTGGCAAAGCGTGAACATATGACGGAAGCAGCAGTGGCTTTGCATGTTGCCCAGTCTGCAGTCAGTCGTCAAATTTATAATTTAGAAGAAGAATTAGGTGTGCCTTTATTTATCCGCGAAGGCCGGAAAATTAAGCTGACACCTATAGGACATACATTTTTAGCGAATATGGAACAAGCTATGGATATAATTGATCGTTCAAAGCGTGAGCTGGCTGAGAGCTTAAATCCGGAAAAAGGGACAATTCGTATTGGCTTTCCAAGTAGTTTAGCTTCCTATATATTGCCAAAGGTTATTTCTGATTTCAGAGAGATTTACCCGCAAGCGAAGTTCACCTTGAAACAAGGCTCATATCGCTACTTGATCGATTCTGTTATAAAAGGAAATATTAACATGGCCTTAATTGGACCTCTACCGGCGAACGAAAAGAAAATTCACGGAGAAACTCTATTTATTGAGAACTTAGTTGCTCTTTTGTCAGAAAGTCATCCTTTGGCCTTGAAGAAGTCATTAAACTTAAATGAACTTCAAGGAAATCCGTTCATCGTATATCCTAAGGGGTATGTTTTACGTGATATTGTTATGAAGGCATGTAAACTGCACGGTTTCGAGCCAGAAGTTGCATTTGAAGGAAAAGATACTGATGCTATTAAAGGTCTAGTGGCAGCAGGACTTGGCGTAACCTTAATACCAGAAATCTCTCTGATTGACAGCTTGCCTCGTTTTACAGTTAGACTGCCGTTGGATGAACCATCTGTAACTAGGGCTGTAGGTGTTATTATTCCAACTGAAAGGGAGTTAATGCCAACGGAGAAACTATTTTATCAATTCCTTAGAGACACTTTTGCAACTTTGGAAGGTTTTCAATAGAAGAAAAGTTAAAAGCTTGGTGTAAGGGAATTCTAATTAGCCTTTATGAAAGATCACATTTATATCATAAATATAGAAGAGAATCCAATTTAAATGGGTTCTCTTTTTTTTATAAAAAGAGGAATGATTATAGTGTAAATACCGGAAAGTTATATTGAAATAATGTATTGGATATTCCGGCTTAAAACCAGATATTTTAGAGGTTTTTGGTAATAAAAGGATTAATTTATATTAAAATAATACAAGATTAGATTTAATTGTATAAAAAGTAATATATACTCCGTTTTTGTAAGCGTTTTTATTTTACTAGAATAAAAATATCGCTTACATTATCAGAAAATTCATGTTATTATACGAACAGATATTATCGGAGGCGGAGAAATAGATGAGTAGTTATTCAAATGGTTACTTCGTATTATTATTCTCTTATTATGTTAGTGGAATTGTTTGAGCCTTGCTTGTGAACTTAATAACAAGACGCGTAAGTAAAAACAACTGGTGTACCCTTCCAAATAACAGGGATTTTTTTTCGTTTATAAAATTGAATATTCTGATAATTAATAAGGAGTGGAAATAAAGTGAGCAGGAAAGAATACATCAATGATCGAATGTACAAGGCATCAACAGGGATAGCTAATGCAGTTTTGGTTACGTTAGGGATCGGGTTATTGTTTGAATCCATAGGGGGATATTTAGATTGGGAGGTCCTCCTGGCAATAGGTGGAGCCGCAAAGGTCTTACTAGCCCCAGCTTTAGGAGCAGGTATCGCCTATCAGCTAGGAGGAAATTCATTAATTATTTTTAGTGCTATGGCTTCAAGTGCAGTAGGAGGCGCAGCCATTAACAGAACTGCTGAGGGTGTCTTCACGATTGTTACGGGTCAGCCACTAAGTGCTGTTTTGGCAGCATTAATCGCAACTTATGTAGGTAAGCGTCTGATCGGTAAAACGAAATTGGATATTATGGCCATTCCATTGGCTGCAGTACTTGTCGGTGGGGTTTCTGGATATGGTCTAGCACTTGTTACGACACCGTTCCTGACATGGTTAAGCAGTCAAATTACAGCGCAGGTTGAAGGTTCTCCATTAATTGGTTCCATGGTCATTGCATTAGTATGGAGCATATTATTGATGACACCAGCTTCTTCCGCTGCTCTAGCGATAGCCCTACAGTTAGATCCTGTTTCTAGTGCGGCAGCTTTAATCGGATGTACCGTTCAATTTGTTGGATTCACTGTCATGTCTTATAAAGATAATGATATGGGTGGGTTCCTTGCACAGATGGTTGTTACGCCGAAAGTTCAATTTCCTAACTTAATCAAAAAACCATTATATGTCGTCCCGCCATTTGTAGCGGCAATCATTTGTGCTCCTATCGCTACGTTGGCATTCGATTTCCAAGTACCGTATGAGCTTGGAGGAATGGGCTTAAGTTCATTGATTGCCCCGATTGCTATCATTACGGGTCAAGGGTTGTACACGTTCCTGGTTTATGTGGCGGTGGGTATGGTCTTGCCAGCTGTGATCACCCTTGCCTTACATCGAGTATTGAAGATGATGGGAAAAGTAAAACCGGGAGATCTTCATTTAGAAGTATCATAATCAAAGATTTTGGAGAAACCAGCTTGGTGAAGGAACCAGGCTGGTTTTTATTTATAAAGGGATTAGGGTAAAATGGGGAGGAAAGCAATTGCATAGATAGGATGATATATATGGGAAAAGAAATAGATATAAAAGTGAAAGCTAAGTTTGTAAATAAAATCGCCAAAGGATTTCCCTTGATTGCCAAAGAGTCAATAGGCAATCTCAATGACCTTCAAGATGAGGGATCTTTAGTGCGTTTGGTTGACGAGAACAATCGTTTTTTAGCGAAGGGGTATTATGGGAAACAGAATAAAGGTTATGGCTGGATATTGACTCAAAAGGAGAATGATAAAATTGATCAATCATTTTTCGATGAAAAAATCAGTAATGCGTATAATTACCGAAAGCCATTTTTTGAAGATACTGAGACTACTGCTTTCCGCTTTTTCAATGGAGAAGGAGATGGGATTGGCGGATTAATTATTGATCATTACGATGGTCACTATGTTATCAGCTGGTACAGCAAAGGGATTTATTCGTTTAAAGACTATATCATTAAGGCACTGCAGAATACGGTCGAGGTCAAGTCGATTTATCAGAAGAAACGATTTGATACGAAGGGGCAATATGTAGAAGAAGACGATTTTGTCATGGGGGAACAGCCGGAATTTCCGCTTCTTGTCAAGGAGAATGGGGTCCATTTCGCTGTCTATTTGAATGATGGGGCCATGGTAGGTGTCTTCCTTGATCAGCGTGAAGTAAGAAGGACGATTCGAGATAAATATGCAAAAGGGAAGTCCGTGCTGAATATGTTCTCTTACACTGGAGCATTTTCTGTATTTGCCGCTTTAGGCGGTTCCGTTAAAACGACTAGTGTGGACCTGGCGAATCGCAGCCTACCAAAAACGATTGAACAGTTCAATGTGAACGGAATAGATCCTGAAATGCAGAATATCGTTGTGATGGACGTATTTAAGTATTTTAAATATGCAGTTAAGAAGGCTCTGAAATTTGATATGGTCATTCTTGATCCACCCAGCTTTGCCAAGTCAAAGAAGTTCACCTTCAGTGCCGGAAAAGACTATACGAATCTATTGAAGGATGCTATTTCCATTACAGAAGACAATGGGGTCATTATAGCGTCAACCAACTGCAGTACTTTTGACATGAAAAAATTTAAAAGCTTTATTGAGGCAGCCTTTAGAGAAATGAATGGAAAATATGAACTCATGGAAGAGTTTTCATTGCCGGCAGATTTTAAAACAAGTTCGGATTATAAGGAAGGTAACTATTTAAAAGTAGTTTTCATTAAGAAAATTAATGGATAAAAAAAGGCATTCACAGTTTAACTAGAACTGTGAATGCCTTTTATTCGTGGGAAATTGTTTCATGTGGAACGGCTTAGCTCAGAATTTTCTGGAGATAGCTCGCCCATTTTTCCAGTTGCTCGATGAAGAGTAAGCAGGTTTCGAGCTGATGCTGTTTGCGATGAAAAACTGAGCTGTATAGTAGGTTAACATAATCAGTGGGCCAGCAAAGGTAATATCTTCAACGAATTTGTTCCAGGATAAAATGGAGTCAGAAATGACGAACAGCAGTCCCCCGATAATCGCGGCTACATTTCCGGTCATAAATGCTGCCCATCCCATGAGAGAAATTACCGTGACATAGCAGATGACAGGAATGATTAGGGTGTTTTCACCTTTTTCAATCAAAGAAAGTACAATTTCATGGCCGATCCAAGTGGAATAACCAGCAATAGGAAGAATGGTTGCAAATCGGAGCCATGAAAAGCTCCATGTGTTGAGGAATGCGGCAATATAAAAAAGATGACCGATTAAGAAGGCGGAAAGACCAATGACAAACCAGATCAACAAGCCGTCACCAAGCATGCAAAAGAGTAAACCAAGAAGAATTAAAGATTGATATCGAGTTTGTTTCCCCTCATTTTTCGTGTAGGCATAAAGCAAAATCAATAACATAGGAATAATCTTGAAAAGAATTTTTAGTGCTAAAGGCTCTTCAGGTATAAAGAAAATATATAGTAGTCCCGTGAAAAGGATTACAGCAGGTAACCATTTTAACATTAAATCCCTCCTTACTATTTAATTCTATGTAAGGGTACAGAACTCCTTGCAGATTAAAAAACTGCTAGAAAGACATTCATTGAAAAAGTAAAAAAAACTGACTCAAGAATGTCTTGGAGTCAGTTTCGATATCATATAATCACACCACAGAATCTTCTTTAACAAATGCTTGTTTTAACCAGTTTTTCCCCTCAACCAGTCGTGTGACAAGCATGGTGCAAACGGTGTTTCCTGTTGAGTTAAGTAGTGTAGCAGGTGCATCGATAATCGTGGAGATAACAGCAATAATTGGCAGAACTTCAATAGGAAAGCCGAATACACTTAGAATCAACATTTCCCCTATCATGCCACCTCCAGGAATGGCTCCCATAACAGCGCCGACCAAAAAGGCAACAGCCAGTATACTTAAAATACTGGAGATGCTTGTCATATCTTTGCCAAATAAGCTGAATAGGAAAACAATTTTCAACACCCCGCCGAATACAGAACCATCTTTGTGAGTGTTGGCTCCAAGCGGGATGACCGTCTCTGCGATATCTTTTGGCACACCCATTTTTCTGACGGCTTCCAAATTGACCGGAATGCACGCGGCACTTGAACAGGTAGCGATGGCTGTAATAGATGGTGTGAAGGCATTTTTCCAAAATAGTTTAACTCCCTCTTTCCCACCGGCAATAAAGGCATAGAGGGTGAAAAAGCCGAAGTAATAAATTAAAGCTAAAACTAGATAAAGAATGAAGGTACGTGCATAGCCTTCTAAAATCTGCGGTCCAAGCTGTCCGATAATAGCCGCAAAATAAGCTCCAAGTCCGATTGGTGCATAGTACATAACAATTTTTACGACTTTCATCATCACAGCTGTACCCGCTGTTAAAAACTCAGTAATCGGTTTCGCTTTCTCGCCGACCAGTGCGGTGGATAATCCAATTAATACAGAGAAAACGATAAGTTGAAGCATATTGCTTCTAGAAAACAGTTCTGGAAAATCGGACACGGTTACAGTATTAACCAGTTGACTAAGGAAAGAAACTTCTTCAATGGTTTCTTCAGAGGAACTGCTTTCCATCAGTTCTTTAATAGCTGTCGTATCGGTGCCTTCCAATGGATTGATAATAGTTGTCCCAATAAAACCAATTACGGCAGCTAAAGCGGCTGTAGTCAGGAAAACGAAAACAATACTGCCCATGATTTTCCCGAGACGTTTCATCCCGCTCATATTAGCAATAGCAGAAGCAATGCTGAAAAATACCAATGGAACGATAATTGTGAACATTAGATTTAGAAATAAGTCCCCTAGCGGCTGTATGACTGAGGTTTTCTCACCGAAAACAACGCCTGCTATCCCACCAATAATAATCGCAGTGAGTAATACTAAAGAGGATCGATAGTTTTTAAAAAAGCCCTTCATGAAAAATTCCGTCCTTTCAGGATGAAGATGTATATAAATACAAACTTCATTATCAGCTTTAGAATGAAGTTTTACAATATTTTTTTAAATGAAGGAATGTTAAAAGATGAAACACAATAAATAATAAGAAGCAATTTAATTGTGAAAATATTGTGAAGGAGGGATACGATGGCATTTATAGAGGTTGAAAAGGACGTTCAGCTATTCTATGAAGAAAAGGGGCAAGGGAGGCCGATTATTTTTATCCATGGAGTGTGGATGAGTAGTCGTTTCTTTACAAGACAGCTTCCGTACTTTTCAGAGAAGTACAGAACTTTCTTACTTGATTTAAGAAGCCATGGTCAATCAACCCACGTTCATCACGGAAATACGGTCTCCGTTTACGCAAAAGATCTTCATATGTTCATTGATAAACAGGGGTTAAAGGATGTCATACTTGTAGGCTGGTCCATGGGGGCTTTCGTCGTATGGGATTATCTCAAGCAATTTGGCGAGGATAATGTCCATTCAACTGTGATTGTAGATGAATTGGCATCTGATTTTAAATGGCCCGATTTTGATATTGGGGCTTTTGATATCGGCACATTGATTGCGTTCATGACTGAGATTCAAACGAATCGTTCCCCCTTTTTACAAGGCTTTCTTACTTCTATGTTTAAAGATGAATTATCTGCAGAGGATGCAAACTGGATGCTTGAGGAAGTAACGAAAATGCCGGCATCCATTGCCAGTGCCATCCTGTTTGATCAATCAATTGTTGACTATCGTGAATTCTTGCCTGAAATTACCGTTCCTACGCTTCTCTGCTTTGGTAGACATGAAAAGGTCATTCCTGTTGCTGCAGGGGAGCATTTGCAGAAGAACATTCCGAATTCTGAACTTGTTATTTTTGAAGATAGTTGTCATTGCCCATTTATAGAAGAAAGTGATTTGTTTAATAAAACAGTAGATGCGTTTATTCATAAAGTAATATAGAGGTACAGAGGATTCTGGGGTCTTAAATTCAGTGCAACTACCTATATTGTAGTGCATGGCACTAAGTTCAAAGGAGAAACTAAAAGGACACTCAAACTCGGTGAAATTAACAAAATATAAAAGGGTGAGCAATAACTAACAATAAACAGGGATGCAGGTTTTATGCCGCATTCCTTTTTTATTGTAGTAATTGTTGTTGATCTATTCCTCTCCTAGTGAACAATAGAGAACTACCGAATAATTCAATATATAAGCGGTTTTAGCATTGAATAAAGGGAATACTGGAACTATTAAAGTCAGAACTACATAAGTGGAAATAATTAATTAAATAAGGAAATATTTTTATATCCTTTTCATGAAAATTGGGCTATTATGAGGTGGATTTAAACTGGTAAGATCGTTATCTGTTAATGAGAGAAACTCACGCAGAAAGTGATGGAGAGGATAAAATGGATGATCAGTTACGATACAATGAAATTATAGATGTATGCTTACTTGCGGGAAAAATCATGCTACAGAACGGAGCCGAAACTTCGCGGGTTGAAGATACGATGGTTAGAATTGCTGCAGCGTTTGGATGCGGGGACTCACACAGCTTTTCAACGCCGACAGGGATTATTTTTTCTCTGGATGGTATGCACCCAGCCTCAAAATTAATTCGAGTCTCCCAACGATCTACTGATTTACACAAAGTAACGCTTGTTAACAGTATATCCCGAAGCATTTCCAGCAAGGAAATGACACTAGAGGAGGCTTTTTTACGGTTAAAACAAATCGAAAAGGCTGGGATGGGGTATCCCATGTGGGGTCAGGTCTTTGCTGCATTTATAGCGAGCGGCTGTTTTTTAATCATGTTTCAAGGACAGTGGAATGATTTCATCTGGTCCTGTATAGCTGGAGGAATGGGATTCTCTTGCCTGCTTTATTTGCACTGGTTACTGGAAGTTCGTTTTTTTGCTGAATTTATAGCTTCTTTAGTTGTAGGATTAGTGGCTATGTTCTTTGTCCATATTGGGGTTGGAAGTCATTTGGACACGATAATCATTGGAGCGGTGATGCCGCTTGTGCCAGGGCTGTTAATTACTAATGCAGCCAGGGATTTAATTGCAGGGCATTTAGTTTCGGGTCTATCCAAGGGTGCGGATGCAGGTTTGACTGCTTTAGCCATTGGGGCAGGAATATCGGCTGCGTTTGTTTTCTTATGATGTTAGAGGAGGAAGAATGATGTTTGCACAGCTTATTACAAGTTTCATTGCCTCAGCCGCCTTTGGAGTGATCTTCAATGTACCGAAAAAGTCATTGTTTCAATGTGGTTTAGTAGGGATGCTAGGGTGGGTCTTATACTTCTTTTTGGTTAAAAATGAGATAAACAGCATCATGGCAACATTAGCGGCTGCATTTATCGTTGCGGTTATCAGCCAATATTTTGCTAAAAGGTATAAAACGCCGATCACGATTTTCAATGTATCGGGAATCATCCCCCTCGTGCCAGGAGGTTTGTCATATGATGCGATGAAGCATTTTGTCGTAAATGATTTTAATGTCGCCGTTCAATTGGCCGCCAAGGCCTTCATGCTGGCTGGTGCGATAGCAATGGGGCTGATCTTTGCAGAAGTTATAAATCAGTTGATAACTAAATATAATAGAAGAAAATTGAGAATGAGAAACTAGAGGGAATGAAGAGATATATCTTTATTCCTCTTTTTTTGCTTTAAGAATTAAAACTGAAGGTTTTTCAATCTTCGAGAAACAGGTAAAGAACATATTTTTTTATTTGAGATGCAAAAAAAAGAGAGGCAGATAGGAATAGCTGCCTCTCCTTTTTAAATATTAGGAAGATAAAAGGATTATACTTCTTATAATTACACTATAAAATTTTAATAGGTCAGAATACTTTAAATAGGATCTTTCATTCCGGTGTTAGCTGTAACCACGATTTCGTCATATTTTTTGGCATCAGCTTTTTTGCTGGATAACAATGTACCGGCAATTGCTGCGATAAAACCAATTGGGATGGAGACAATGCCAGGGTTAGCAAGTGGGAATAGTGGTTCCCCAACAAATATTGCCACTCCCTCTACCGGAGACCAGACATTAGGGCTTAGAAACACAAGTACTAAAGAACTAATCAGCCCCACGAGCATACCTGTGACAGCTCCGGCTGTGTTAAAGCGCTTCCAAAATACCGTGAAGATAATAATTGGTAGATTGGCGCTGGCAGCGACGGCAAAGGCAAGTGACACAAGGAAGGCTACATTCATGTTTTGAGCAAATAAAGCAAGGATGATGGAGAGAATGGATACTCCAATCGATGCCCAACGAGCAGCAACCACTTGTTCTTTATCAGTGGCTTTACCTTTACGAATAATATGGCCATAAAAGTCATGGGCAAAAGCAGAGGCTGCAGATAGAACGAGACCTGCTACAACCGCTAAAATGGTAGCGAAAGCAACGGCTGACACAAAGGCGAATAAGAAGTCACCGCCTATAGCTTCGGCAAGCAGTGGAGCGGCCATATTTCCAGCAGCATTAGCAGCAATGATTTTGTCGTATCCAACGAAAGCTGCTGCTCCAAAGCCAAGGAAAATGGTCATGATATAAAAGATCCCAATGATCCAAGTTGCATATACAACAGACTTTCGAGCTGTGATAGCGTCTTTTACAGTAAAGAAACGAATGAGGATATGAGGTAATCCAGCTGTCCCGAGTACAAGTGCTAAATTGAGTGATAAGGTATCCAATGGATCCTTAAATTTGTTACCAGGGTTGAGGAAATCGCCGGCTAGAGGGGTTGCTGTTTTCATCTGCCTGAACATTTCCATCACGCTAAAGTCGAATTTCGCCAGTACAATAACCGAGATAATGAATGTCCCAGCCATCAATAAAACAGCTTTTACGATTTGTACCCAACTGGTAGCAGTCATACCTCCAAAGACGACGTAGACGGTCATTAAAATACCTACAATGATAACGGAGTATAAATAATCGATTCCAAGCAATAGCTTTATAAGGGCACCTGCACCGACAAGCTGTGCAATCATATAAAAGGTTGAAATGGAAATGGTATTCAGGGCAGCGACACCGCGCACCTTCTTTTCATTAAAACGTGCAGCAATCATGTCTGCTAGTGTGTACTTACCAAGGTTACGAAGCGGCTCAGCCACGATATAAAGAACGACCAGGTAAGCGACTAGGAAACCGATGCTGTAGAAAAAACCATCAAATCCAGCGAGTGCAACCATTCCAGCTATTCCTAAAAATGAAGCGGCGGACATATAATCACCGGCAATAGCCCAGCCATTTTGCCATCCAGTAAGGCTGCTGTCTGCCGTATAAAAGTCAGCCGTTGTTTTAGTGCGACGTGAAGCAAAGTAGGTAATGACTAATGTTAAACCAACAATGATTAAAAATAAAATAAAAGCAAGTGTATTCATTGTATATTCACCTTTACCCTTTCGCTTCTTTCACGATTTTTTCAACTAATTGGTCAAAAGTCGCAGCCTTCTTGGAGTAGAGAATGCATAGGGTCCATGTCATGATAAATTGCGCGAAGGCAAAAACCCAAGCCCAGCTGATTGCTCCAAAGGCATAAGAGTTAAGAACTTTAGAATAGGAAGTTAAGATAGGTAAGGTGAAATAAAAGACCATGAAAAAGATGGAAAGTGGGACGATGAAATTGCGTTTTTTTCTAAGGAGTTCTTGAAATGATGGTGATTGGACAATCTGGGTGTAATCCGTGGAGGCGCTTACTTGAGATTCCGTTGCTCCTGAATCGTTTAATGCCAATGTGGTTCCCCCTTTGAATATGAATGTGGTTTTCATTAACCGGTGTATCTGATAACAGTTTTAGTATATATTTTTTAGAATATATTGTAAATTTAAAATTTTCAAATAAATGTTTTTTCATTCGACGTAGTGTTAATTATTTAAGAGGTAATGAAAAGGGAAGCGATAGCTTAACACAATCTATCATGAAAATTAACAATCCTTAAGGGAAAATTAAGCTTCTTTCGCGATACTGATTTCAATGAAGGAAATCTGAAAGGAGCAAAATGATGAAAAAGTGGTTAACGATTGGGGCAATTTTAGTGCTAGCTATAGGGGGATGCATTTGGTTCTTTATGAAGGACAATGGTCAGCCCGTTATTGCTAAGGATATGACAACTACAGTTGAAAAAGGGGACCTTGAAGTTCAAATCAGTGGTTCCGGTTCGGTTGCTGCGATAAATAGCGAGGACATCACATCCTCCGTAACGGATGAAATCGACGAAGTCCTTGTAGAGAAAAATGAAATAGTTGAAAAAGGCGATGAACTTATTACCTTCACGAATGGAAGTGACCCAATAACTGCCCCATTTGATGGAACAGTAACTACATTGGATGTAGAAGAAGGAGATCGTGTTTCAAGCAGTGAAGTGGTTGCCCATGTAACGGATTATAAAAAATTAAAAACAACAATCAGTGTTGATGAATTAGATGTTTCAAGTGTTAAAAAAGGACAAACAGTTGAAATTACTGCTAGTGCTTTTGAAAATGAAACATTTACAGGGAAAGTAACGAGTGTAGCAAAGGAAGGTACATATGAGAACGGTGTTTCTTCTTTCGATGTAACGATAAAAATTGACAAACCAGGCGATATAAAAATTGGGATGTCGACAGAAGTGAGTATTTTGACGAATAGTGTAAAAGATGTTCTATATGTTCCTATTGAAGCAGTCCAAATCAACGGCGATGAGAAATATGTCAATATCCAACAATCTGCTTCAACAAAAGATGCAACAACTAATACTACAAAGACAGTGGTTGAGACGGGTATTAGTAATGATAAGTATATCGAAATAACATCTGGACTTGAAGAGGGCCAGTATGTTTCCTTACCTATTACCATTTCCAATGAAAGCACTACAGGCGGAGGTAGAATGGGAGGAGGCCAAGGCGGTGGAATGCCGAGCGATGGCGGAATGCCGGGTGGCTTTGAAATGCCAAGCGGTGGTGGAATGCCAAGTGGCGGCAGGGGAGGTCAGTAACATGACGACACCCATCATTGAAATTAAAAACATGTCCAAATCGTATGAATTGGGCGGTGAAACCGTCAAGGTGCTGCAGGAAATATGTCTAACAATCAATAAAGGGGATTTCGTTTCTATCATCGGACCCTCTGGCTCAGGAAAATCTACGTTTATGAATATGATTGGCTGTCTCGACAAGCCTGACACAGGCGAATATCTCTTGGATGGAAAAGAAGTAGAAAAGATGAAAGATAATGAGCTAGCCGCCATTCGTAACATAAAAATTGGCTTTATCTTTCAAAATTTTAACCTGCTAGCGAAATTGACTGCGCTGGAAAATGTTGAACTTCCCCTTGTTTACCGGGGGGTAAGTGTAAAGGAAAGAAAAGAAGTTGCCAACGCTTGTCTGGAAATGGTCGGCCTCAATGACCGGATGAAGCACTTACCAACCCAACTTTCAGGCGGACAGCAGCAAAGGGTTGCGATTGCCCGTGCCCTTGCAGGCAACCCTCCTGTTTTATTGGCAGATGAGCCTACAGGAGCTCTTGATAGTAAAACAAGTAAGGAAGTACTGCAAATGCTGAAAAATCTTAATCAAAAGGGACAAACAATCATTTTGATTACCCATGACTTGGAAGTTGCAAAAGAGGCAACACGAGTCGTTCGGATAAATGATGGTCAGTTGTTTGAAAACGGAGGTGATTGGATTGAATCTGAGCGAATCAATGAAGATGGCTATACGCAGTATCAAGACCAATAAAGTCCGTGCATTTTTAACCATGCTTGGGATTATTATTGGAGTGGCCTCCGTGATTGTGCTTGTTTCGATCGGACAGGGATCTTCACAGTCCGTTCAGGACGAGATCAATAGCTTAGGGACTAATCTGTTAACGGTCAGTGTCACAGATACAGATTCTGTAGAGCTGACGGATGACACAATTGAACAGTTTAAAGACCTGAGCGGAATATCAGAAGTTGCACCCGTGGTCACAGGTCGTGTTTATGCTAAAAACGGTGAAACTTCAACACAGGTTTCAATGACCGGTACGACTTCCTCCTATATATCAGTGAGGGATTTAGAGCTTAGCCAAGGACGTTTTTTAACGGATATGGAAACAGAGTTACGCTCTAAGGTGGTTGTCTTAGGATCAGATACAGCAAACACACTTTTTGAAAATCAAACAGCGGTGAATCAAAACGTTCTTATCGGAGGTGTTTCCTATCGAGTAATCGGCGTTTTGAAATCGGTAGGTACCTCTATGGGATCGAATGGTGATGATGTAATCATTGCACCGATCACAACTGCAAAGCGGGCTACGAGTAGTACGACCATTGGAACGGTGTATTTAAAAGCAGAGAATGAGAATATTATTGAGCGGGCGATGTATCAAGTACAAGGTACGATGACGACATTATTCCCGGGTCAAAGTGATAACTATTCCGTGACCAATCAAGAGGATTTAATGGATACAATGAGCTCGGTGTCGGATACGTTTACGCTCATGCTTGGTGGTATTGCAAGTATTTCCTTACTTGTAGGCGGAATTGGAATTATGAATATAATGCTGGTATCCGTTTCAGAGCGGACGAAAGAAATTGGAATCAGAAAGGCTATTGGGGCGAACCGGAAATCCATTCTACTTCAGTTTTTAATTGAAGCGGTTGTCTTGAGTTGTTTAGGTGGATTATTAGGAGTAGGAATTGGGCTTGGAATCGCTAAATTGGTTTCTGTTGTTTCAAGCTTAACAATCAGTTATTCCTGGTCGGTGACAATGATGGCCTTCCTATTCTCTATATTTATCGGTGTTGTCTTTGGTGTATTTCCTGCCAATAAGGCATCTAAATTAAACCCAATCCAGGCACTACGCCATGAATAAGAATAAACAGTTTGGAGAAAGCAGGCTATGGTTAGCTGCTTTCTTTTGTAAATAAAAAAAGATAAGATTAAAATATATCGCAATGGATGCGTGTTCAGGAGGGAACCTCGGATGAAGGTTTTAGTGGTAGAAGATAATGTTTCATTATTAGAATCGATTCGGCAGATCCTAACGGATGAATATGAAGTGGATACAGCTGATAATGGAGAAGATGGGCTATTTATGGCACTGCAAAGCATATACGATATTATCTTATTGGATGTTATGCTCCCGGGGATGGATGGATTTGAAATCGTTCGGAAAATCAGGGAAGCAAAAATAGATACAAGCGTATTATTTTTAACGGCAAAAGATGCTCTTGAGGATCGTGTTAAGGGCTTGGAAATGGGTGGCGACGATTATTTAGTCAAACCATTTCAAGCACCTGAACTAAAGGCAAGGATTCGCGCCCTTCTTCGCAGGAGCGGTATTTTGTCGCTGGAACACAATGCGAAATACCGTGGAATTGAATTATTGGAGAAAGAAAAAGATATATTGATTGGTGGAAAGGCCATTAAATTGACCTTGAAACAATATGAATTACTTGAATATTTAATCCAAAACACTGGGAAAATTTTAACTCGTGAACAGATTTTTGACCGTATTTGGGGATTTGATTCCGATACAACGATTGCTATAGTTGAAGTGTTTATTCATCATCTAAGGAAAAAGCTAGAACCCTTTCATTACCATAAGGATATTCAAACCGTTCGTGGTATTGGCTATATGCTAAAACAACCATAAGGGGATTATTATGTTTCAAAAAACGAGGCTTCAACTAACATTATTGAATTCTATCGTCTTTATTGTGTTAATAGCCATTTTAAGCAGAACAATTTATTTCTATACCGAAAATCAAATCTATAAGGAAGTTAATGAGTCTCTGGAGCAAAGGAATGTAGGCATGCCAGGCGGGCGCCCGCAAGGTGAATTTCTCTTAGGACCGGGACCGAGTGTTATCGTTTGGGGACCAGATGATACCATCATTGAACCAAGATTGAGAGAGGACAGTTTCTTTAAGGTCAACGAATCGAAATTTTTTCCAAAAACTTTTGATAAGATTGAAGAAATATCAGTAAATGGGGCGACGTATCGGGCTCTTTCCACCCAGGGCTATACGGATTATGGAGAGATGACCGTTCAATTCATTCGTAATGTAGATTCAGAAAAAGATATGCTCAATCGTTTGTTGCTCATATTAATTGTTGGTGGAGGAATTGGAAGTCTAGTGGCGGTAGGCGCAGGCTATCTTCTGGCAGGACGGGCCCTGATCCCGGTCAAGAAATCCTGGGATCAGCAGCAACAGTTTGTCTCGGATGCCTCACATGAAATTCGAACTCCGCTTGCAGTCATACAATCGAGAGCCGATTTGCTGTTTCAATCGCCATCTTCGACAATTGAGGAAAAAGCGGTTGATATATCGATTATTTCTAAAGAAGTCAGGAGGTTGAATAAGCTGGTAAATGGTCTTTTAACCTTGACTCGGACGGATTCGAATCAAATGGAGGTCAAAAAGGCAAATTTTTTCCTGGATGACTTACTTATGGATATAGTGGAACAGTATACTGATATAGCTTCTTTTCAAGAAAAATCAATCATTAGCCATGCTCCCGAACAGGTGGTGTTTCATGGGGATAAAGAGAGAATTCATCAGTTACTGGTGATATTAGTGGATAATGCCATGAAGTTCACGGAGGAAGGCGGGGAGATTTCCCTTTCCTGCATCAAGAATGCTTCATCCATCAATCTTTCTGTAGAGGATAATGGAAAAGGCATCCCACAGGAAGAACTTCCCTTGATTTTTAACCGTTTTTATCAAGTGGAGCAATCCCGTTCAGCAAATGAAGGCTCCGGTTTAGGTCTATCCATTGCCAAATGGATTGTCAACACTCACCAAGGGACCATCAAAGTGACTAGTGAACCGAATACTAGCACTCGTTTTGAAATAATTTTTCCGAGAAACCAAAGAAATAAATAATGGTCTTATAAGAATTTGTAACAGAAATTGATTTTAAATACTTTTAAATAAAGAAATAAAAAAGACTCTTATTTTTCCCAGTTAATTAAGGGAAAATTAAGGGTCTTTTTAGATAATCTCCTCATAAGAAATAATACATTTTGTTACGGAGGAGAATTGCATATGGTGAAATTCGGTAAGTTACACTTTTTGATTGGGATAGCAGCTTCAGTCCTTTTAGTTGTTCAAGCAGTTGTCGGCATAATGATGTATGTGAATGGCGGTGACACACAGGAGGAGATGGCCGGACAAAGGATGATGGGCCAGCCTACTAACTCGACAACAGAAGATTCAACTACCTCTACAACACCTAATGGAGGACAGGGTAGTATGGGGACACCTCCTCAGGGGGGGCCTAACGGATCTGGCACAGGTGAGATGTCGAGCGGTGGAGGCTTCCAAGGCGGAGACTCTTTAGCGGGTAAGGTGATCAACTTTTATCAAGGGGTGGGAGGCTTGGCCACTTCTATTATCGTCCTTGTCATAGGAGGAGCTGGATTAGTCACGTCAGTGATGTCCAGAAAATTTGCAGCTTAAAAGAATTTTATTATATTTACATATAGATTAGAGTAAAATGCATGTTTTATGAATAGATGATGGGTGATCGCTGTTGCCTGATTGTTTGCAGCAAGTAGAAGTTTTTATAAGAATATTTCTGCAAAAACTATATGCTTTAGTTTTTGATTGATAGGATTCAAAGCATGTGAAGAGAGGGTTCCTTTTATAAGGAGTCTACAGTTTTTTTATGGCTTGTACAATTTGAACGTTGATTGGAACGTAGGGCACTCGCTTTCCGCGGGCGGTCCGGGAGCCTCCTCGGCTTTCGCCTGCGGAGTCTCCTCTAGACGCGCTTTTCCCGCAGGAGTCTCGCACCTTCCGCTCCAATCATCTTTGTTATAAAATTTAGATAGAACCTCTTTTGTCTACAAACTGAGGGTTTCTTTTATAAAGGAGTCTTTTCTTTATGTTTGGAGAGTTAACATCCCCTTAAATTTCCATTTCAAAAAGAGAGAAAATAATTGCACTTGAAATAATATTAGTATAATATATAAAATTGGAGATGTCCGTACAAGTAATATGGATTAAATAGAAAACGTTTGCATAAAATTTTTGAGGGTATCCTACTATTAATGCATAATCATTAAAATTCACCTTAGTGGAGGCAGAATACATGAAATTTCTGATAGCAATTTTAGGGTTGCTTGTTGTTTTTGGACTAGCTATTTTAGTGAGTAGTGACCGGAAGAAAGTTAAGATTAAACCGATCATACTGATGGTGATCATTCAGCTTATTTTAACTTATTTATTATTAAATACGAAGTTCGGTTTAGTGATCATCAATTCGATTGCCGATGGTTTCGGAAAACTTTTGGAATGGGCAAATGAAGGGATCACCTTTGTATTTGGCGGGATTGTAAACGAAGGAGCATCGCCCTTCTTTTTAAATGTCCTTCTACCTATCGTATTCATCTCAGCATTAATCGGGATTTTACAGCACTTCAAGATCCTTCCCTTCATCATGAAGTGGATTGGATTCCTGCTGAGTAAGGTGAATGGAATGGGTAAATTGGAATCTTATAATGCCGTTGCTTCAGCAATAGTCGGCCAATCCGAGGTTTTCATCACCTTGAAAAAACAACTCGGTGCCATTCCTCCATCACGCATGTATACGCTTTGTGCGTCAGCCATGTCAACCGTATCGATGTCGATAGTCGGTGCTTATATGACCATGATTGAACCAAAGTATGTTGTGACGGCTATTGTTATTAACATGTTTGGTGGATTTATCATTGCATCCATTATTAACCCTTATACGGTAACGGATGAAGATGATATTCTCCCAGTTGAAGAAGGCGCAGAGAAGCAGTCTTTCTTCGAAATGCTTGGGGAATATATCATGGATGGATTTAAGGTTGCTATCACTGTTGCAGCGATGTTAATTGGTTTCGTTGCATTAATTGCAGGAATCAACAGCTTATTCGATATGATCCTCGGCATCAGTTTCCAAGGCATCCTGGGCTATATCTTTGCACCATTTGCCTTTATCATGGGTGTACCGCTTTCAGAAACCGTGACTGCAGGCGGAATCATGGCGACGAAGCTAGTGACGAATGAATTCGTTGCCATGCTGAGCTTAGGGGAAGCATCATCGGCATTGAGCGATAGGACGATAGGGATCGTTTCGGTTTTCTTGGTTTCATTCGCTAATTTTTCATCTATTGGAATCATTGCTGGTGCGGTCAAAGGCCTGCATGAAAAACAAGGGAATGTTGTGGCGCGTTTTGGGTTGAAGTTGCTATATGGTGCGACTCTTGTCAGCATTCTATCAGCAATCATCGTCAGCGTGATTCTTTAAATCACAGGATTAGACAGCTCATCAATTTACTGACTAACATAAAAGGCACTTGGATATATCCTTATATCCCAAGTGCCTTTTACTATTCGGCGTATGGGGAAGCTCCTATTTCTTGATGGGAATTGAAGGGGATTATCGTGCTGGTATATAATACATAAACAGCATAGCTAACCATAAAAAAGGGAGTGGAGGATGACAATGAATAAGAGTGAAACGGCTATCTTTGCAGGAGGTTGTTTTTGGTGCATGGTTGCTCCCTTTGATAATATGGATGGGGTTATTAAAGTAACATCGGGTTATACAGGTGGTAAGATAGTCAAACCTAGTTACAAACAAGTGATTTCAGGTACGACTGATCATGTAGAAGCGGTTCAAGTGGTATTTGATCCATCAATCATTTCCTATAAAGAACTATTAGAGATATTTTGGCAGCAAATTGATCCGACAGATGATGGTGGACAGTTCTCGGATAGAGGTAAGCAATACAAGGCAATAATTTACTATCTAAATGATCAGCAAAAAATGGAGGCGGAGCAATCAAAGGAAAATTTAGTGGTGAGCGAGCGGTTTAAAAAGCCCATTATTACGGGTATTTTACCCTCAGGGGAATTTTATGAGGCCGAGGAATACCATCAGGAATTCTATCGAAAAAATCAATTTCGTTATGCATTGTATCGTAAAAGTTCAGGACGCCAAGCTTTCATAAAAGAAAATTGGCCTAAGGATAATGCTCATCTCAGAAAAACTTTAACCGAGAGTCAGTTTCATGTCACCCAAGAAAATGGGACAGAGCCACCTTTCGATAATGTATATTGGAATCACTTTGAAGAAGGCATTTATGTGGATGTCGTTTCAGGGGAGCCCCTTTTCAGTTCACGGAATAAGTATGATAGCGGATGTGGGTGGCCAAGCTTTACGAAGCCAATTATGTCGGCAAGCGTCAATGAAAAAATGGATCTCAGCCATCGGATGACCCGGACGGAGGTACGCAGCAGGGAAGCTGACTCACATCTTGGTCACGTTTTTCCGGATGGTCCTGGTCCTAAGGGCACGCGCTATTGCATCAATTCTTCCGCCCTTCGATTCATTCCTAGAAATGAAATGGAGCGGGAAGGTTATGGAGATTTATTGTTGCTTTTTCGAATGAAATAATTAGTTGAGATAGGGGAACACAAATGGATATAAAAGATGAATTGTTATATTGATACATCCTTGATCACTCTTCATAATTACGGAAAACTGGCTGGCCTGACGAGAAAAACAGGATGGATCCATTTATTCAGTTGATACCCATGAAGTAGTTGAGGAGCTTATTAGGAAACAGAATACGTTGACCATCAGGAAAGTGACAAGTATCTTACTTGAGGATCTACCAATTGATAAGCACCCTAAATTTATTAGGCATTCAATCTACAATTTCCGGAATTCGTCCTGAAGTAGCGCAGACGTCCATTTTGCTAGGACTGGATTTTAGTCACGTTTCGACTCATAGTACTCTTAAGCAGGCACTTTCCAAGCAAGGGATCAAACTAGAGAGAAAATGACACAAAGGTGTATAGAGTGAAAAAGAACCAGATCCCAATAAGGGATTTGGTTCTTTTTAGTGATTTTATAACTTGAATGAACTTTTCAATCCAACAATTTGGTTGAAGACCAAGTGATCTACTGCAGTGAGTTTTGAATCAACATTGTAATAGCCATGTCTGAAGAATTGGAATTTATCCTGAGGCTTAACATCTTTCATGTTGGGCTCAACAAACCCTTGTAAAATTTCTATTGATTCAGGGTTTACCCGCTCCAAGAATGATTTTTCTTCTTCTTCTTCTTCACTTTCCTTATCCAAAATTAAAGGCTGGTAGTTACGGAATTCTGCCGAAACAGCTTGTGTAGCCTCAACCCAGTGCAGTGTGCCTTTCACTTTACGACCAGTGAAACCAGATCCGCTTTTTGTTTCAATATCGTAAGTGCAGCGAAGTTCAATGACGTTTCCGGCTTCGTCTTTTATCACTTCTTCACATTTAATGAAATAAGCGTGTTTTAAACGGACTTCATTGCCCGGGAAAAGACGGAAATACTTTTTCGGGGGATTTTCCATGAAATCGTCTTGCTCAATATATATTTCACGTGAGAATGGAATTTGTCGCGTACCCATCTCAGGAACTTCTGGATTGACCTCAGCATCCAGCCATTCAACTTCATCTTCTGGATAGTTAGTGATGACGACTTTAAGAGGCTTTAGAATAGCCATGGTCCGTGGTGCCTTCAGTTTTAGATCTTCTCTAACGAAATGATCGAGCATTTGAGAGTCTACGACACCGCTAGTTTTCGCAACCCCTATTTCAAGGCAGAATGCACGAATAGCTTCGGGTGTATAACCGCGTCTTCGTAATCCGGATACCGTAGGCATACGTGGGTCGTCCCAGCCGTCCACAAAGGCTTCATCGACAAGTTGCTTCAGTTTCCGCTTACTCATTACGGTATTTGTCAGGTTAAGACGGCCAAATTCATATTGCTGCGGCTTACTTTCCATTTCGCAGTTTTCAACAATCCAGTCATAAAGCGGGCGTTGATCTTCAAACTCTAGCGTACAAATGGAGTGTGTGACTCCTTCAATTGCATCTTCAATAGGGTGGGCAAAGGCGTACATTGGGTAGATGCACCATTTGTCGCCGGTATTATGGTGTTCTGTATGGGAGATTCGGTAAATAACGGGATCGCGCAGATTAATGTTAGGTGAGCTCATATCGATTTTTGCTCGCAGTACTTTTGTACCGTTCTCGAATTCCCCGCTACGCATCTTTTCAAATAACTCAAGGTTTTCCTCGACTGTTCTATTGCGGTAGGGGCTATCTTTTCCCGGCTCTGTTAACGTTCCACGATATTCGCGGATTTGGTCGGCATTCAGGTCATCGACGTATGCCATCCCTTTATTAATGAGCAGTACAGCTCTTTTGTACATTTCATCAAAATAATCAGACGCGAAGAAAAGGTTATCCCAATCGTAACCGAGCCATTTCACATCTTCCTTGATAGAATTGACATACTCAATATCTTCTTTCAAAGGATTGGTATCATCAAATCGAAGGTTGGTTTTACCATTAAATTCATCAGCCACTCCAAAATTCAATATAATTGATTTGGCGTGCCCAATATGTAAATATCCGTTTGGCTCAGGAGGGAAGCGGGTGATAATATGATCATGTTTTCCGGACTCTAGATCATCTTTTATAATATTTTTAATAAAATTCGAAGAGTTATTTTCCAACTGAATTCGACCTCTTTCATTTATATACTTCTTTTAATTTTACCTGTATATATACCATAAATACAGATATTTTTCCATGTTCGAGCCGGAATCAGGGTTTTAGAATACGTTCTTAAACAATTCATCTATTATTTAGTTTGCACAATTAGATCGGAAATATCCCTAAACTTTAATCATTTAAGTGAGGAAACTATCTAACTAGTATTTAATAAACGAAAAACAAAACCTATTGTCGGGTTTTATCAAATCACTTTTATAAAAAATAAGCAATACAGGAATCAAGCCTGCATTGCTTATTAATGGATTATAGTTAAAACACCGTTGTTTGTAAAAATTCCTTCGTCCGCTCTTCTTTTGGATTGGAGAAAAATTCTTTTGGTGGGCCACTTTCTACAACCCGTCCATTATGCATGAAGACAATCCAATCCCCAACTTCACGGGCAAAGCTCATTTCATGTGTAACGACTACCATTGTCATCCCCTCTAAGGCAAGTTCCTTCATCGTAGCTAGTACCTCACCGACAAGTTCAGGGTCGAGAGCAGATGTAGGCTCATCAAAGAGTAGGATATCGGGCTTCATGGCGAGAGCCCGAGCGATCGCAACTCGTTGTTTTTGGCCACCGGAGAGCTTGCTTGGATAGACATCTGCTTTATCTGATAACCCAACTTTAGCAAGTAGCGCTTTTGCTTCTTTGATGGCTTGGGCTTTAGGAATTTTTTTGACGTGAGTAGGTGCTTCAATAACATTTTCGAGTACGGTCATGTGCGGGAAGAGATAGAAATGCTGAAAAACCATTCCAACTTTCTCACGAATTTTATTAATATCATGGGTACCCGGCTTGACTTCTGTTCCTTCGATAAGGATTTGTCCGCTGTCTTTCTTCTCCAAGTAATTCAAGCAACGGAGCAGGGTACTTTTTCCGGAACCGCTTGGCCCAATCAGACAGACAACGTCGCTATCTAATACCTTCATATCAATATCTTTAAGCACGTGAAGGTCCCCATAAGATTTATTTAAATTTCTAATGCGAATCATTTCCTTTTGTTCCATTTCAATTCCCCCTATCGATCACTAATGGACAGTTTCTTTTCAAATGTATTGACGATAATGGTCAGGAATGCCACAAGAATTAAATAGTAGACCGCTACAATCAATAAATATGTCATTTCATCAAAATTATTTGAACCTAACGTAGTGGCTACGTTAAACAACTCATTCATGGATATGAAGGCGGCTAGTGATGAATCCTTCAGTCCAATGATGAATTGGTTGCCTAGTGGCGGCAATGCGCGTCGGAAGGCTTGTGGTAGGATGATTCTTCTTAATGCGAGTGAATTGCTCATACCAAGGGAACGTCCAGCTTCCATTTGGCCTTTGTCAATAGATTGAATTGTACCGCGTAATATTTCAGAGATATAAGCCCCGTTATGGAAGGCTAGGGCAAGTGACGCTGCCCAGAAGTCTGGTAGTAGAAAGAGATTGCTGATTCCAAAATAGAGAATGAATATCTGTACGATAAGCGGCGTTCCTCGTACCAGGAATACGTATGTATCTGAAATCCATGTAAGAATTTTAATATTAGAAATTTTTAAAAGTGCGAAAAGCAACCCGATGATAATCCCTACTAATATGGAAACCACCGTAAGCTCCAATGTGAGGAGCATGGCACGGATAAACACATCCGATGAGCTAAATAATGTATCAAAAAAATGAGAAAAGCTTGGCAATGTAATAACTCCCTTTCTATCAATCTTTATTCAGGTTGAGTAGTGATATCTTCCCCAAAGTACTTTTTGCTGATTTCTGCAAGTGTTCCATCTTCTCGGAGGTTTTCAAGTGCTTCATTGATGCGTACCAGCAGCTGGGGGTTATCGTTCGGCAGAACTATGGCCTGCTCACTGCGTTCTATCAATTGACGACCTATGATGTCGAATCCTTCTTTGGCCGCTTCTTTACCAGTAACAAAGTCGGTAATAACGGCATCATGACGACCTCCGCTCAATGCTTTAAGGGCGGTGATATCACTGTCATAGGTTTTTACATTGGTTGTATACTTTTCTGCTGTGGTTGCGTAAGTGGAGCCTTTAGAAGCGGCAACTTCTTTTCCCTTTAAATCTTCGGCCGTTTTGATATCACTATCAGATCGGACGAAAATTTGTGGACCTGAGTAGTAATAAGGGGTGGAAAAAGCAACATGTTTACTTCGTTGTTCATTAATTGTATGGCTGGCAACCGCGGCATCTGCCCGACCGGTTTTGACACCCTCAACGATACCCTTAAATTTAATCCGCTTAGGGACCGGTTCTAGACCAAGTTCCTTGGCGATTGCTTCCCCGACTTCAATATCAAAGCCTGTTACGGTCATGTCATCATTGACGTAACTGAATGGCTTGAATTCACCCGAGGCAGCGAATACAAACTGGTCCTTATTGATTAGCTTACTACCATCCTCTAGCTGGTCTTTTTCAGCACAGCCGGACAGAAGACCAAGAATAATCAGTAAAGATAGAATGAATGTAACTGATGATTTCATGATAATTTCATTTCCCCCTTTGAAAAAAACTAATAGAATGGTCTATACCCTAATGAGTTCGTGAATAACCTCATTCACTAGGGAAAATAACCTGAAATAAAAAGATGTGGCCATGAACAGGCAGACTTTTCCTTCATGAGTCCCCTTTACTGTGCACTCCATAAAGGTTCTCGTCCTTTGTATTCATTTCCTTCAAATTTCTAGTAATTTCTTGAAAGGTGATATTTAAATAGAGGGAGAAATTTAAGGATATATTTTCATACCTAGGTCACTTTATTTGGAAAATTTGGGGATGCTTTAGCTTGGAAAAGATATATGGGAATAGTATCTAGTAAAATAGAAGATAAAACTGTGAGGGATTTCATTCATGGTTCATTTTGACTGTCAGCAAATCCATAATTAATTGACTGACTTTAACTTTGCCTATGTATTGAAGTATAATATAGCAAAATAGAAGAAGGGCAGTTGGAAAAATAGTGAGCAATTTTGTGCAGGAACAGTTACAGGAATTTCGTGAAAAAAATGAAGATAGAGGCCGTTTAATTATTAAATGTCCGGACCAACCAGGAATTGTTGCGACGGTTACGGCATTCCTTAAAGAACATGGAGCTAATATTGTTGAATTGAGCCAGTATTCCATGAACCCAGAGGGCGGCACCTTTTTTACCAGGATTGAATTCGATTGCCCTGGCTTAAAGGAAAAGGCATTGGATATGGAAGTAGCCTTTCAAGAAATTTCAACAAAATTTTCGATGCAATGGACATTTAACTATGTGAGTGATTTAAAGAGAACGGCAATCTTCGTTTCTAAGGAGCCACATTGCCTTCTGGAATTGCTATGGGAGTGGCAAAGCGGGGATTTATTGGCTGATATTGCGCTTGTCATCAGTAATCATGAAGATACGAGGCAAATCGTCGAATCCATGAATATTCCTTTTTATTATATTCCTGCAAATAGGGATATACGTAGGGAAGTGGAAGCACAACAGCTTAAACTTCTGGAAGAATTCAATGTCGACCTAATTGTACTAGCTAGATATATGCAGATATTGACGCCTGATTTTGTGGCTGCACATCCGAATAGAATCATCAATATCCACCATTCATTTTTACCTGCATTCATCGGGGCCCGGCCTTATGAAAGAGCTTATAATCGAGGTGTTAAGCTGATTGGGGCGACTTCCCATTATGTAACAAACGATTTGGATGAGGGTCCAATAATCGAGCAAGATATTGAACGTGTCGATCACCGTGATTCTGCAGAAGATATGAAGAAAGTCGGTCGTTCAGCTGAACGCAGAGTGCTTGCCCGTGCTGTTAAATGGCATTTGGAAGACCGTGTACTTGTTCATGAAAATAAAACAGTAGTCTTTTAAAAAGGAATCCCCCATTTGGCATTGAAATTTGCCAAATGGGGGATTTTGTTTGGAATAAGTAATGATTAATACGTATATTCTACCCTTACTGAGGCCGTGATGTTTAGTTCTCCAGGCTGAATAGGGGTTGAGGCCATTTTTGTATAGGAACTCGTTTGGAAAAGGATAGGTGGTGAAGTTTCTGAGAGTTCCTCAACCTGATTAGGAACTGGGTTCAATGAGATTCCTAACGTTCGAGCCATGGATAGGGCCTTTTCATATGCATTTTTTAAAGCGAGCGAAAGTGCCTGGTTATAGTAAGCTTCTGGATTGGATAAGGAAAAGCGAATGCTTGTAATTGAATTGGCACCATTTCTGACTGCTGTGTCGATTATGCTGCCTATTTTTTCAATGTCAGTCGTTTTGGCTTGGATAATGTGCTGGACCTTATAGTTTTTAAATAATTCTTTTCCTTCAATATAATCATATTGTGGATCAATTCTGTAATCACTCGTTTTTAATTGCTCTTCTGGAATGCCAATGGATCTAAGAGATGCAATGACTTTCGCTATGGCTTGGGAATTGGCCTGCTGAGCTACCTGTGGGTCCACATCCTCGGATATAACTCCAAGGGTGATTACGGCTTGGTCAGGAGCAGCCTGAAGCGTTCCTGAGCCGGAAACTTTCAAAGTATGATTCCTACTATGTTGATAATCCCGGTCGGGAACAATTAATTCTTGATTCATTTTGACACCAACCTTTTTAAAGAGATAATCTCAACCCTATTGTACGAAGTATGAAAGGGAAAAATGATTGAAATATGAAATATCCCGGTTGTTATTAATCCCTTCGGCCAGATTTATAGAAAAAAGGAATGTCTAACAGAGTCTCTTTTAACCTGTTTTAGCTTAAAAAAAGATACAAAAAAACACTCGGCCTAGAACCGAGTGCGTATTATTTGTGAATGACTTGAACCCTTCCAACCTGGCCATCTGTCAATCTTACTTTAATTCCATGCGGGTGGCTACTGGAGTTGGTTAAAATATCTTTTACAGTTCCACGTGTTAGTTTTCCGCTGCGTTGATCTGCTTTAAGCACGATGTCCACGGAGGTACCTGGAGTAATATCTTTTCGATTTTGCCCGTTCATGTTTAATTCAATCCTTTTTAGAGTTATTTGCAACCATTGATAGTGCAGTAACTTCAGTATAAGGAAAACAGCAGTCCTAGTCGACTTTTAGATAACAATCACGCAAGACTCTATTGAATCTTTTTAAGTGGCTCGACAGCAGGGCCATTTAATACCTCACCAGTGATAGAGTAACGTGAAGCATGACATGGACAGTCCCAGGTACGATCGCCGCTGTTCCACGCCACCTCACAACCCATATGAGTGCATGTAGAATCTACAATATGAAGCTGGCCATCATGATCACGGTAACACCCAGCCTTGTCGCCATTAACCTTCACGATTGCTCCTTCATCAATGCCTAAGTCTTCTGGCGTTTTATAAATGGTGGCTAATTTGCCTTTTATCAAATGTTTCGCTACATCAGCATTAACTTGGACCATATTCTTCAAGCCCTTTAAACGGGAAGGGTCATACAATTCCGCATACCGGTTATCCCTTTGCAAAATATGGTCAGTCAAGATTTTAGCGGCAATCGATCCGTTCGTCATACCCCATTTTGCATAACCGGTTGCAATTAGAACGTTTTGATGATTGGATGTCACTGGACCGACGAAGGGGATATTATCCGGTGACATAATATCTTGTGCCGACCAGCGATACGGAATATCCTTCACATCGAAGTATTGGGAACTGAAGTCCTGTAAGGCTTCATAATGTTCGATAGTTGAGATTCCCTGGCCAGTTTTATGGCCTTCCCCGCCGACAAGTATAAGCTTTTCCCCATTGTCCAATTCCGTATAGCGAAGGGAACGGGTAGGGGTGTCTGCACTGTAATACATCCCACCTGGATATTCCTGTTCAGTCTTAATTCCAAGTACATAGGACCTTTTTACATGAACACGGGCAAAGTATACGCCCGTTTCATCATTGAAAGGGAAGTGGGAGGCAACAATTACCTGATTGCTTTTGATTGTATGTCCAGTATCGGTTAGAACAGTCGGTGGGTCGCCGTCTTCAATCTTCATGGCCGTTGTCCGTTCATATATTGTGCCTCCAGCTTCAAGAATCGTGGAGATGAGGGCAGTTAAATATTTTAACGGATGAAACTGAGCTTGATCTTTCATTATCACAGTAGCTTTACATGGAATAGAGAAAGGAATTTTTTCTGCATAATCCCCCCGAATGCCAAGTTTTTGATAGGCCTTTAGTTCATTTTGGATTTTACTTTTATATTCATCGGTATTTGCGTATACATAAGCATCTTGTACATTCAAATTACATTCAATAGAATGTTCTTCTATCAATCCTTTGATAAGCTCCATTCCTTCAGTATTGGCTTCATAGTATAGTCTGGCCTTTTCCTCACCGTGATCAGTAATCAACTGGTCGTAAATCAAGCCGTGCTGGGCCGTGATTTTTGCGGTTGTATGTCCAGTTGTTCCATTAAGTATCTCGCCTGCATCAATGAGTGTGACTTTCACACCTTGCTTTGCTAATAGATAAGCTGAAGTGATGCCCGTAATTCCGCCACCAACAATTAAGACATCAGTTGTTATATCTGTTTCTAGCTTAGAAAACGAAGGAAAGGATAAAGTACTGCGCCAATATGGCTCCGGATATTGAGGGAGTTCTGTATTTTTTTCGGTCATTCGAATACCTCCATACGTTTCATTAGTGGTTTGTCCATTTATTACCATGCCCAAATTCTCCTTTTTTACGCTTGCTTTTATAAGAAGGAGACTATTAAAAAGTTAGTTTTTTTGTTTGTTTACAATATTGTATACATGCAAACAAAAATAGGTGGTTTGTACACAAAAAAGTAAACATGTTTACAAATGAGTACACATGGCTACATATATGGTGTGTACATATTTGTTCCTAATGTAAACAAAAATGAATACAATTCGACAAATAAAGCGATAACTTATGAAGCATTAACTATTATAGAAACCATTTCTAATAGAAGTGCTCCAACTAAATTTTTTATGAAAAAGAATTTGTGATGAGTCCACGTAGGAAATGATGCAATTAAAGCCATTTTTGGAAAACTAGAGTATGAACTATATATACCAAATGTCATTGCAAAAGACAGTGAAGACCGTCCGGTCATAGGAATCGAAGAACTCGATGAAAAAACCATTGGAAGGGATACATATTAGAGTCCATTCACCAGCCCTGAAAGACAATAATGCCATTTATCGTGGGGGAAATTTAGCGACAAAAAGTGATAACCCAACAGAACTAATATGGGGAGCAGTAAATCAGAGGAAGACCAAACATTAGTATTTGCGTATACATAAGCATCTTGTACATTCAAATTACATTCAATAGAATGTTCTTCTATCAATCCTTTGATAAGCTCCATTCCTTCAGCATTAAGCTTCATATAGTCTGGCCTTTTCTTCACCGTGATCAGTAATCAACTGGTCGTAAATCAAGCCGTGATTTTTGCGGTTGTATGGCCAGTTGTTCCATTAAGTATCTCGCCTGCCTGAATGAGTGTGGCTAGCACAACTTGCTTGGCTAATAGATAAGCTGAAGTAATGCCCGTAATTCCGCCACCAACAATTAAGACATCAGATGTTATATCTGTTTCTAGCTTAGAAAACGAAGGAAAGGATAAAGTACTGTGCCAATATGGCTCCGGTTATTTGATTACCTCCATACGTTAGTAATTAGTCCATTTATTAACATGCCCAAAATCTCCTTTTATACGCTTGCTTTTATAAGAAAAAGATTTTTAAAAGTTAGTTTTTCTATTTGATTACACTTTTGTATACAAGTAGACAAAAGTAGACGGTTTGTACACAAAGAAGTAAACGTGTTTACAAATGAGTACACATGGCTATATATAATGTGTGTACATATTTGTTCCTAATGTACACGAAAATGAATACAATTCGACAAATAAAGCTACAACTTATGATGGATTGACTATTATAGAAACCTTTTCTATGCTTAATAGAGTGTTCCACCTAAATTTTTTTTAAAAAGGGGATGTTTTTTTAGATGAGTTCTAGAATCGCAGCAGTAGACGTAGGAAATGATGCAATTAAAGCTATTTTTGGAAAGCTAGAGTCTGAATTATATATACCAAATGTCATTGCAAAAGACATTGAAGATCGGCCGGTCATAGGAATCGAAGAACTCGATGAAAAAAACCCATTGGAAGGGATACATATTAGAGTCCATTCACCAGCCCTGCAAGACAATAATGCCATTTATCGTGTCGGAAATTTAGCGACAAAAAGTGATAACCCAACAGAATTAGATTTGGGGAGCAGTAAATCAGAGGAAGACCAAACATTAGTAATGCTTTTTGCGGCTCTTGCATTGGATGCTGCCAAGCAAGGGAACAATGATAAGTTCAAAAAAGTAAATAACGTTGTCGAAGCGAATTATACGCTGGGCACGGGTCTTCCTCTTCGGGAAGTTAAGGAAGGGAAAGATGTTGGATACCGTTCGAAGTTACTGGGTTCCGTTCACCAAGTAGAATTTTTAATTACACCCAAATACCAAGGTATGAAGGTTAATCTTAAATTTGATGAAGTGAAAGTCTATCCAGAGGGCTTCGCCGCATATATTAATTTAGTCATGGATAATGATTTGAATATCATTAACCGTGAATTAATAGATAGAAGAATTCTCATTCAAGATATTGGAGGACTATCGACAGATATCGCGGTCATTAAAAACCGTAAAGTTGACGATGATAAGGCGCAAGGATTCAATCTTGGAGTAGCTGAGGCTCTTGAATCTATTCGTGAAGAAATCAGAAAAAAACACGGTGTCGAGTTGGATAGCAGACGTGATGTCGTTGAAATCATCACGAAGAAAAACGACCGTAATCATATTATGGTTCGTGGGAGCCGGACAAGCGTCCATGATATCATCGACCGGATTTTAGGAGAACTAGCGAAAAAGCAATACCGTCACCTACGTAACGTATGGCAGAAAAACTCGCAAACGGAAATCTGCTATTTTGTCGGCGGAGGATCGATTGTCTTGAAAGATTATCTGAAAACGCTAAATCAAAATTTTGATGGCTACAATATAGACTTTTTTGAAGATGAACGGGAAAGCGTTTGGATGATGGCCAACGCCTATTATAAATTGATTTCGGATTTTAATCGCCGGAATTCAAAGGAACAACATCAATCCCAGCAAAAGAAGAAAGAACAAAGATCAGGTGCTGTTAAATAGGTGAGAGAATGAAAAAAACAGCTTCTTCTGAAATCAAAAGAGGACAAGCCATCACTTTTCGTATCCCTTCAGATGTATCAGATTATACGTTAAGACAGCTGCAGAAATTGAAGGAAACAGAAAGAAGGAATTTTTCCAGTAAAATTGCCGAGTATGTTCTCGATGGAATCGGACAATCCACTCATCAGGAACGGGAAATGATTGCTCTACCCATGCCGAACAAGCTTAGCAAATCTCAGCGTGACTGGCTCAAGCATTCCCACTCAGAAGCTATGCTTGGAACGATTATGTACCATCTTTTATCCGATCCTTTACGCGCGACAGCCTTGCTAGCCTCATTGAACAGTAATGTAATTAATGAGGAGATTTATTTGCAGGATGAGCCCAAAGAACAGGATACTGAAGTGGTGCAGGAGGAAATATCTAAGAAAGATTTGGATGACTTTGATTGGAGTTTGAATGAAACCACACAACAAGTGGAGGAACCAGAACCTGAAGAGGAAAACCTTGATGATCTTCTTGGTGATTTTCTTGATCAAATGAATCAATAAATATGTAGAAGGGTATCTGACAACAAGTTGGATACCCTTCTTTTTTATTAACGGGGAATTTCAAAAAAGAGTGACCTTAGGGCCCCTCTTGAATGAATTAAGCTAGGAAAATTAATTGATAGAGGAATAGAATTGCAAACATGTACACTAACGGGTGCACTTCCCGGAACTTTCCTCTAGCAATTTTTAAAATTGGATAAGCGATGAATCCAAGTGCTATCCCATTGGCGATACTTGATGTTAACGGCATTGCGACAATGACCAAAAAAGCTGGGAAAGATTCATCAAAATGCGTCCAGTCAATTTCGTTAATGCTTTTAATCATCATGCTTCCTACAATAATTAGGCTTGGTGCCGTGATTGCCGCTACATTTGAGACAGCTCCGATAAGGGGGCTGAAAAAAGCGGTTATTAAGAAAAGAATGGCAACGACAAGAGCTGTTAATCCTGTTTTACCGCCAGCACCTACGCCAGCAGAAGACTCAACTGAGGCCGCGGTAGGGCTTGTACCGAACATGGCACCAACAGTTGTACCAATGGAGTCTGCAAAGAAGGCACTCCCGGATTTCTCAAGCTTCCCATTTTTCAGCAATCCAGCTTGACGTACAATACCAAGTAACGCTCCGGTTGTATCAAATAGCATGACAAGTAAGATTGAGAAGACAACTCCATATAGCCCGTAGTTAATGACATCTGCAATGGATGTGATTGGATTGGCGACGATTATTCCCTCAGGTAATGACGGTGTCGAAACAAAGCCATCAATTTTTAACTGTCCGGTAAAGAAGGCGATAATGGCTGTGACGATCATTCCGATGAATATTGCTCCCTGCACATTACGTACAATTAACACAATCGTTATTACCAAACCAACTAATGTAAGTGCCACACTAGGGTCTCTAAAGCTTCCGAGAGTAACTAAATTGGATTCATGACTTGTAACAACGCCTGACAAACGAAGTCCAATAAAGGTAATGAATAGTCCGATTCCAGCACTGATTGCATGCTTCAAATTATTGGGGATGGCTTCGATCAATTTTGAACGGAAAGAGGTAAGTGATAAAAGGATAAAGATAATCCCTGTAACAAAGACTGCCGAAAAGGCAACTGTGTATGAGATATTATGGGTGCCTAGCACTGAGTACGCAAAATAGGCATTCAGTCCCATCGCTGGTGCTATGACAATTGGATAATTGGCTAAAAGAGCCATGCAAAGAGTACCTACTATGATTGCAATGATGGTTGCTGTGAAGGCCTGGTCAAAAGGGACCCCAGCATCAGAAAGAATCATTGGGTTTACAACTATGATATAAGCTAATGTTAAAAAGGTTGTAAGCCCCGCAAGTACTTCCGTCTTAATATTTGAATTCCGTTCTTTTAATTTAAACATGCGGTTACTCCTTTTTTATATACAAAAAATCCTTGTACTAATCATTACAAGGAGGAGGTGCTTACCCTTTTTTCAAGTAAGTAGCTCGGTAGTATAATTTATTTGATAATAAAATCTAATAAATTATATTAGAAAAACAACTAAAGTACAATAGCATGAAAAATTTACAGTGACAGGTTTTCTCGAAATTAGATAATGATATACTAACAAATAGCTTAGATTAAGGAATTTCCCCTTAAAGCAACGTTCCTAAAGGTGACTTACGAGTTTTTTAATGGAAAAAACAGGGGAATAACAAATTTAGAGAGTAGGTTTATATATGACAAATTTCATCGACTTGGGCGTTAGCCCGGCGATTAACACGATATTAAAACAAATAGGAATTTCTAACCCGACACCTATCCAGGAGAAATCCATACCAGATATTCTTGCGGGAAGGGACGTCATCGCGAAGGCACAAACAGGGACTGGGAAGACCTTGGCGTTTTTGTTGCCGATTTTAGAAAAAGTCGATCCGGCTGCACCCCACATCCAATCGCTAATTGTTACCCCAACTAGAGAATTAGCTTTGCAAATCACAGCGGAACTGAAAAAGTTTGCTAATGAAATTGAGGAGCTGCAGGTACTTGCTGTATATGGTGGACAGGATGTAGAACAGCAAATGAAAAAGTTGACACGAAATATTTCTGTCGTGGTTGCCACGCCAGGCCGGCTTTTAGATCATTTACGCAGAGGTACCATTGATTTATCGCAAACACAGACACTCGTTCTGGATGAAGCTGATCAGATGCTTCATATTGGCTTTTTACCGGAAGTAGAAGAGATTATGGGGCAGCTTCCAGAGGAACGGCAGACATTGCTCTTTTCCGCCACAATGCCTGAACAAGTTCATCAGCTGGCTAAACGCTACATGAATAAACCATTAACTGCGGCAGTAAAGGCTGAGCAAGTTACAGTCGAACAAATCCGCCAACTTGTTATTGAGACGACAGATCGTGCCAAACAGTCTTCGCTAATTACCATCATAAAAGAAGAACAGCCTTATCTGGCCATTATTTTTTGCCGCACAAAACGCCGTGTTTCAGTCTTGAATGATGCACTAAAGTCCGCTGGCTTTAATTCTGAGGAACTTCATGGGGACCTTTCACAGGCAAAAAGAGAACGTGTTATGAAAAACTTCAGGGATGCAAAGCTCCAATATTTAGTGGCAACGGACGTTGCTGCACGGGGGCTGGATGTAGAAGGAGTGACCCATGTATTTAACTATGATGTCCCAGAGGATGCGGAAAGCTATATTCACCGAATTGGTCGTACAGGACGAGCGGGTGAGAATGGTTTAGCCGTAACCTTTATTGCCACTAAGGACTTGCAGCTGTTAAGTGATATCGAAAAAGGAATTTCCATGAAAATTGAACGAAGAACAATTGAAGGCGTCAAAATGTTCCAACCTGATGAGGTGGGTCATAAAAAGAAGCGTTATGAAGGTTCTTCAGAAGAGGGAACGCGTCGCCCACGTACAGGAGGAGGTCGACGCCATAGAGAGCGTATAGATACAAGAGGGCCTAATCGAGGAAGTCACCGTTCTGCTAATCAAGCAGATAACCGTGAAATAGAGCTAGAGAAACCACGCGGAGGTCGTATGGAAAATAGTCGTGGACTGAAACGTGAGAATCCACGCGGTGGACGTACGGAAAACAGTCGCGGCCCAAAACGTGAGAATCCAAGGGGAGGACGTCCAGAAGACAGCCGTGGACCGAAGCGCGATAATACCCGTGGAGAACGCCAGGGAGCAAAAGGGGGAAATACCCAAGGGCCAAGTAATAGGAGAGGCGGATCTGGGAGCTCTTCTAATAGAGGAAGAAACAGGTAAAAGGAGGCGGTGGAAGTGGAAAAGCCTTGGTTGGCAGAATATCCAGTTTCCTTAGAGTTAGCAGAGAAATTAATCAGGTTGCAGTTTCCAGAGATTGAGTTGAAAGAGATAAACCAACTTGGCGAGGGGTTTGATAACACGGTCATTCAACTTAATGAGCAATATGTATTCCGTTTCCCTCGACGCCCCATTGCAGTCACGTTAATCCAAGTGGAAAATCAACTTCTGCCCTCGATAGCAAGTAACTTTCCGCTTGCTATCCCTGAACCGATTTTTTTTGGTAAACCAAGTAGCATTTATCCATATCCCTTTACAGGTTATAAAATGGTAAAGGGATACTTGCCTGTGAAAGAATCAGATGAAAATAAGATTATATCAGCAAAAAGATTCGCCCATTTTTTAAAAGAACTTCATAGCTTTCCTGTGGAAAAAGCGAAGCAACTAGGCGTGAAGCCTGATGAAATGATGAGGCTAGATATATCCTTTCGACAGAAAATCCTAATGGAAAATGTCTCAACTCTATTAAAACTAGGTTACTCTGAGCAGGCATATGTGGTTAAGGCTTTTTTTGAAAATCTCAAACCATTGAATGTACATCATCCAATCTCACTCGTTCATGGAGACATTCATATCCGGAACGTTTTACTCGATAAAAAAGGTGTTCTCGCTGGGATTATTGATTGGGGAGATGTTCATATCGGAAATCCAGCCATTGATTTTTCCTTTTTATACAGCTATTTTCCAAAAGAAGCACGCCAAGTATTTTTTGAGATTTATGGTGACATCGATAAGGAAATGGAGAGCTTGGCCCGGTTCAGGGCAATATATATGCTTGTTACTTTACTCGTCTATGGCATTGATCGTCAGGATGAACAGCTGATAACTATAACGAGCACTGGTTTGAAATTGGCTATAGAAGAATAATTGTTACTTTCTTTTAATGATTAGGAGGTTAATATGAAAGCAAGTTATTTTCATACAATTACGTTAATAGGGAAAATGTTGAATAAATCTAACATTCCTTACCAATACACAGGTCAATCTGCTCTGTTTGTGCAAGGAGTGGAGGTTGATGAGGACGGGTACAAGAACATCACCATTGATGTGCAATGGGATGTCTTTAATGAGGCTTTTGAGCTTTTTTCTGAATTCGTCCTTACGCAGCCAGAAAAAAATCCGGAGTCTTCCTCTTTTCTAATGGAGGTTGATGGGGTTTCAGTCACAGTTCGCTGTTTGTTTAACATGACTATTAAAACAGATCCTTATCGATTGTCTATAAAGATTGGAGAAATGGAGATTTGGTGCCGGTCGTTGTACAGTTATTTATACGACGAGGAGATGAAGAAGTACAGCGCTGAAATTCATGCCTTCTTATCTGCCAAGCAGCAGGGGTTCACAGCTGAAAATGAACAGGCATGGAACCAGAATAATTATTTAGCGCTTGTCAATCGTTACGGAAAACCCGAGGAACTGGCATCTAAAATCAGACAAAATCCCAAATGGAGACTGCATCCATTTTATAAATATATGGGAGATGTAACGGGTAAAAAAATCACTCATTTAATGGGGTCAAATGGCGTTAAAGCTGTTGCCCTGGCCATTATAGGGGCCAATGTCAAGGTAGTTGATTTTTCTCAGGAAAACGCGACTTTTGCAAAGGAATTGGCAAAAGAGGCGGATGTTTCCATAGAGTATATCATCTCGGATGTGCTGTCATTATCATCTGAACATGTATCTGAGAATCAGGATTTGGTTTTAATGGAGCTGGGTGTGCTTCACTACCTAATTGATCTTCAACCATTACTAGAGAAAATAAAAATGATTTTAAAGCCAGGTGGACGATTCGTTTTACATGAATTCCACCCTATTTCAACAAAACTCATTACCTCTAATGGTAAAAAACATAAGGTGGCAGGCAACTATTTTGCTCCAGCAATTGAAAACAACGAGGTCGCTTTTTCCAAGCATATGCCGGATGAAGAAAAAGAGAGCCTTTCAAAAGTTGTTCAGCGTAAATGGACAATAGGAGAACTTATAACGGCAGTAGGTCAATCAGGGCTTGTTATCAAAGTACTTGAGGAAGAACCAAACCATAAGATCCACGATATCGGTCTTCCAAAAACATATACCTTGGTAGCGGAACGAGTGTAAAATTGTAGATAAACAGTAAATTAAAAAGCTGACTGAAGGGGGAATTAAGGAACCTCGTTCAGTCAGCTTTTTTAGATTTAAGATGCCCCTTATATGAAAATTCCCATAATAAAGAGGGCGCCGCATTAAGCGGACACCCTCTAAAAAATTTAATTTTGGTTCGACCATTCTTCTACATCCCATACTTTTGTAATCCAATCTTCATAGAAATCAGGTTCATGACAGACGAGGACAATCGTACCTTTATACTCTTTTAACGCACGTTTTAGTTCTTCTTTCGCGACAACATCCAAATGGTTGGTCGGTTCATCAAAAAGCAGCCAGTTACTTTCTGTAAGCATGAGCTTACACAAGCGTACCTTCGATTGTTCACCACCACTTAAGTGGCTCATTGGACGTGTAATGTGCTCGTTTTTCAAGCCAACTCGAGCAAGGATGGCGCGTACCTGCGGTTGATCGAGATGTGGGAATGCATTCCACACTTCATCGATTGGTGTCGTGTTGCCTGCTTTCACTTCTTGCTCAAAATAAGAAGAGAAAAGGAAATCGCCAAGGGATCTTTTTCCGCTTAGAGGATCAATTTTACCAAGAATCGTTTTTAACAGCGTAGATTTCCCTACTCCGTTACAGCCAACTACGGCAATTTTTTCCCCTCGTTCGATGGTCATCGATAGCTTTGGAAGCAATGGACGGTCGTAGCCAATTTCCAAATCCTCTCCTTCAAATACATAACGGCTGCTTGCACGTGATTCTTTGAAGTCAAAAGTCGGTTTCATTGCAGTCTCCGGACGATCGATGCGTTCCATGCGGTTCAATTGCTTTTGACGACTCTTTGCCCGACCGGTCGTTGAGTAGCGGGCTTTATTTTTAGCAATGAAATCTTCCTGCTTTTTAATGAATTCACGTTGTTTTTCATATGCATTGATGTGCTGATTTTTATTCAATTCAGCAAGCTCCAGGAATTTTTCATAAGTTGCCGTGTAACGGGTCAATTTTGAAAATTCAAGATGGAAAATGACGTCGACGACCCCGTTCATGAACTCGGTATCATGCGAAATTAATAAGAATGCATTAGGATATTCCTTTAAATAGCTGCTCAACCAGCGGATATGCTCTACATCCAAGTAGTTCGTCGGTTCATCAAGGAGAAGTACTTCAGGTTGTTCTAAAAGTAACTTGGCTAGTAAAACTTTTGTCCGTTGTCCACCGCTTAGGGCAGAAACGTCACGGTCCAATCCGATTGCATCTAATCCCAAACCGCGTGCTGCCTCTTCAATTTTAATATCTAGGTTGTAAAAACCACCAGCTTCAAGCTTGTCCTGGATTTCACCCATTTGTTCTAAAAGTTCTTCAAGTTCTTCAGGAGTAGCTGTCCCCATTTTCTCTGTTACTTCATTCAATGCTTTTTCTTGCTCAAATAATGGTAAGTACGCATCCCTTAAGACGTCGCGAATCGATTTACCTTTTGAAAGAATCGTATGTTGATCAAGATAGCCATATTCGACACCAGGTGTCCACTCAACACGTCCTTCATCGTGAATCAGTTGTCCTGTAATGATATTCATCATTGTTGACTTCCCAACACCATTTGCCCCAACTAGACCTACATGCTCGCCAGCCATTAGACGGAAGGAAACATCCTTGAATAAGGTACGATCGCCAAAGCTGTGCGCTAATTTATCTATAGAAAGTAAGCTCATTTATATTGAACCTCCCAATTAATTTGAAAAAATCTCTACGTTTCATCATACTAAAATCTGTACTAGATTGCTATCTAATCTTATTTACATATGAGCCCTCTATTAAACGGAATTAGTGGGAGGATCATGTTCGAAACTTTTAAAGATTGGCTTATAACTACTGACTCTTGACCAATCGAATAATGGGTTACACATCTTCAGGCAAACAGTGATTGAGGAATTATTATTTTTTAATTATGAACATGAAATCCAGCATTGAGAATCATGTTTTTTGCGTGTTATGTCTTTGTACTTTATCGCTCCTGCATAAATTATATGAGATAATGAGCGAAGCAGTTTAAATGGGAAAGGATGTTATTATGAGTAAAACAGTCGTACTGGCCGAGAAACCATCGGTCGGAAGAGATATAGCAAAAGTGCTGAATTGCGGAAGAAAGGGTAATGGTTTTTTTGAAGGCGATCAGTATATCGTTACTTGGGCACTCGGTCATTTGGTGACCCATGCCGATCCGGAAACTTATGATGAAAAATATAAAACGTGGCGTCTTGAGGACCTGCCTATGCTGCCTCCTTCCTTAAAATTAGTGGTGATCAAACAATCAGGCAAACAATTTCAATCGGTTAAAACGCAATTGAACCGGAATGATGTCAAGGATGTCATCATTGCAACTGATGCAGGTCGTGAAGGAGAGCTCGTAGCGCGTTGGATTCTGGAAAAAGCGAATGTGAAGAAGCCCATCAAGCGGCTTTGGATCTCCTCTGTAACGGATAAAGCTATTAAAGATGGCTTTAAAAAGCTGAAAGAGGGAAAAGAGTATGAAAACCTATTTGCCTCTGCGGTAGCTCGAGCGGAAGCAGATTGGATAGTCGGTATGAATGCAACACGGGCGCTCACAACCAAGCACAATGCCCAGCTATCCTGCGGTCGGGTTCAAACACCGACACTCGCGATGATTGCCAAAAGAGAAGAGGAAATCAAACAATTCCAGCCAAAGAAATATTATGGTATTTCAGCAACAGCAGAGTCCAAGTTGCGACTTGTCTGGCAGGATGCGCAATCAAAAGATATCCGCACATTTGATAAAGCGAAGGCAGAAAAGGTTCTTGCTGATGTGAAAGACAAAAAGGCGGAAGTGGTGGAAGTGAACAAAGCCCATAAGAAAAGCTTTGCTCCTTCTTTATATGATTTAACAGAACTTCAGCGAGATGCGAATAAGAAATTCGGTTATTCGGCGAAAGAAACGTTATCGATCATGCAGCGCTTATATGAAAGCCATAAGGTCCTGACTTACCCAAGGACGGATTCACGCTTCTTATCAACGGATTTGGTGGATACGCTAAAAGAAAGATTACAGGCTGTCAGCATCAAACCATATGCCCCGTATGCATCTAAAATATTACGTGGTCCAATTAAAGCAAATAAATCGTTTGTGGACGATAGCAAGGTTTCAGATCATCATGCAATCATTCCGACTGAGCAAACCCCACTTCCAGGAAAACTGAGCGACAAAGAATCAAAAATATATGACTTGGTTGTCAAAAGATTCCTGGCTGTATTAATGCCGCCGTTTGAATATGAACAAACGACCATCAATGCAAAAATAGGGCAAGAAACGTTTATAGCTAAAGGAAAGGTCGTCTTGAAATCAGGCTGGAAGGAAGTCTATGATCATTCCTTTGATGAGGAAGAGGCTAAGGATGGCCTTGCTGAGCAACTGCTTCCGACCGTTCAAAAAGGTGACAATTTAGTTATTTCGACGGTGAAACAAACGGATGGAGAAACAAAACCACCTGAACCATTCAATGAAGGATCCCTACTTTCAGCAATGGAAAATCCTGCTCGGTTCATGGCTGGGGAAAGTAAAGAACTCATCAGGACTTTAGGGGAAACAGGCGGGATTGGTACCGTTGCGACTCGGGCTGATGTTATTGAAAAATTGTTCAACAGTTTCCTGATTGAAAAGAGAGGGAAGGGTCTTCATGTTACTTCGAAAGGGAAACAACTCCTCGAGTTGGCTCCTGAGGACCTACGCTCTCCGGCATTAACAGCACAATGGGAACAAAAGCTAACGGCCATCGCAAAAGGAAAGCTGCCAAAACAAGCTTTCATCGGCGATATGCGTACCTATGCCAAAAATATCGTTCAAGAAATCAAAAATAGTAACCAAAAATTCAAGCATGATAATGTGTCTGGTACCAAATGTCCGGATTGCGGCAAGCTGATGCTCGAAGTAAATAGTAAAAAGGGGAAAATGCTTGTCTGTCAAGACCGCGAATGTGGCTACAAAAAAGGCGTTTCACGTGTAACAAATGCCAGATGTCCACAGTGTCACAAAAAGATGGAAATGCGCGGTCAAGGAGAGGCGCAGACATTCACCTGTAAATGTGGTTTTCACGAAAAACTTTCTTCTTACAATAAACGAAGAGGGCAAAACAAGAATCAAAAAGTATCAAAAAATGAAGTCTCCAATTATATGAAAAAGCAAAATAAAGAAGAGCCGATAAATACTGCCTTGGCGGACGCTTTGGCCAAACTGAAATTTGATAAATAAAAGAAAGGAGCCCTTCAACTGTTTGCCATAGGCATATAGTTGAGGGGCTCTTAATTTTTTGACAGAAAGTTTCGGACAATTATTTCGCAGGCAATATTCTTGATGTTTTTGCTTACTAATTGTAATTTATACTAATTAAGTAAGTTAGTTTCTAACCTAAGGAGGCACCACTGTGAATTTACCAACCGATCAAAACTTATCCACGATTATAAAAGAACGTCATTCTGTAAGAAAATATGATCCAACATATAAAATTTCAAAAAAAGAAATTGAAAATATATTAGATGAAGCTACCCAAGCTCCTTCTTCAAGTAATCTCCAAGCTTGGCGCTTTATCGTTATCGAGGATCAGAATACAAAAAAGGAATTACGCCAGATAGCCAATAATCAAGAATCTGTTGAAACATCCTCTGCTGTCATTGCCGTATTAGGGGATACTGAAATGTATAAAAACGTAGACAAAATTTATGGCATGAATGTGGCAGCTGGATTTATGGATCAGGCAACACGTGAGCGTATGGTTAGTAATACAATGAACACGTACCCTCATGCTCCTAAGGAAACTCGAGAAAGCATTGCTAACTTTGATGCAGGGCTCGTTTCGATGCAGCTTATGTTGATTGCTAAGTCCAAGGGCTATGACACCGTTACAATGGGTGGATTTAACAAGCAGCAGTTCATTGAAAAGTTCGATGTGCCTGAACGTTATGTTCCTATTGTCTTAATAGCGATAGGAAAGTCGGCAGGACCTTCTTTCCAGACAACAAGATTGCCGTTGAATGAAGTCGCAAAATTTATTTGAATGAACAAATAAATGCAGAAAAGGATGGGGCGAATGCTCCATCCTTTTCATTATGCCGCTACTTCAATTAAATCTCATTCAGTACGGTGCCGTGTATATCATATTCAAGTGTTTTGTCTGTTGTGTGTTTATCCGAATCTAATGGTGTAAGCCTACTGAATGGCTTATGATCACCCGGACTGAAAATTGCTTCATCATTCTCTGGATTCCATAGGCTGTAAATACTCATAATTAGTATCCTCCTTGGGTGAGAAGACTTGTAATTCCCTTCTTGATTATCAACTAATTTTTCAATTAACTCTAACGCTGATCACCTGGACTAAACACCGCTCCATCATTCTCTTTGTTCCATGGGCTTCTGATTGTACTCAACGTGCACATCATCTCCTTTGGTGAGAATGTCTTACAGTATTTGTATACCCGGATAGGACAGGTTAAAACATTTATTTTCAAAAAAGGCATAAATATATACTGGCTGTAACGGATATCCATTACTTTTCTGCAGATATATATCGAAAAAAGTAATTAATCAAAATTTCTCTTTACCATCAAACAGATAAATATGAATTAAATGGTCATTTTCATAATGTATTGTTCGCCAATCATTCCGGCCCTTCTCATACCAGTATCTTGAAATCCAACCTTTACATATAGTTTTTGTGCGGGGATGTTCTTATGATTAACAGCTAATACAATTTCATCACAATTAGGAAATTCTGATTTAACAAACTCGGCCAGTAGGAGCATACCTTGTTTTGCATAGCCCTTTCCCTGCTTAGCATGATCAACTGATAATGCAGTCAGCAACATGGCATTCGGATTAGTCGAATATTCATTTACGCGATCTGTTGAATGCAGTAAAAAGAAACCCACAGGTTCATCATCACTTAAAATGACGATACGATGCTGTCCTTTTGTTACTTCAGTAAAATTGTTGGGCAAGGCAGTAAATAGGCCTTGTTCTTCAGGGAGTTCAAAATGATTTAGTTTTTCTGAATATTCATCTGAAAAATGCTTTAATTCAATGAAATTTACCATTTCCATAAAATGATTCCCCTAACCTTTTTACTTTACATTACCATAAAATAGTCGATTTTTTGCATACCTTTGATAATTTCAAAAAGGAAGATCACTTGAAATGTAAAACCATGAGAAGCTGCATGATCAATATCTAAATTTTGGATAGAGCCATACCAGCCAGAAAAAACCCTGCTACAACACGGAGGAACCGTAGTATAACAGGGTTTATAAACTTTAGCGTCCCAGATAGGAATCGAACCTACGACCTACAGCTTAGGAGGCTGTCGCTCTATCCTACTGAGCTACTGGGACATATAAAAATTCGACGACTTATTCATTATATTTCTTATAGGCAAACTTTTCAAGTTAATAGCATTATACTTATGAAAATATTCATTTGTAGCCTAGAAGTCATGACAGAAGCCCGGATGAATGAATACTTTGGAATTGAAATGAAGAAGATTATTTATGAAGAAGATGATAACTTTTTGATTGAAACGATGGTGCCGAAAGATTTAGGCATTCCGCGTGATCAAAGTACTTGTCGATTTAATAGTTTTTAATCAAGAAAAAAAGGGTAGCTATACATCTGCCCTTTTTTTCGTTAAATGGAATACTTTATTATTTCCTGGTTTTCTGGTACTATTATGCTAGAAAAAATTAGGAGAATGATAGTGGGGAAATATAGAGGTTTATGGATGGTGACGCTGCTGGGGATTTTAATTTTACCAGCATGCTCACAAGGGATTTTAGAAGGTATAGGCACAAAGACGGCTGCGCCGATTACTGAAGATAACATTGAATTGGTTTCTGCAGCGGAGGAAGGCGGGCAGGATTCGGAGGACGAATTATATCCTGAACGAATCGATACGAGAAACTGGATAATAGCAGAGTCCGCAGTACAGCTGCCAATTTTGATGTATCATAGCATTTCTGAAGGCAATGACCTTCGGGTACCAAAAGAGGAATTCCGATTACAAATGGCCTGGCTTCGGGAAAATGGTTACTATACATTATCCCCTGAAGAAGCATTTCTCGTTTTAACCGAAAATCGGATACCAAGTGAAAAGTGTGTCTGGCTTACTTTTGATGATGGCTATACTGATAACTACACGGACGCTTTCCCTATATTAAAAGAATATGATATGAAAGCGACTGTCTTCATGATCGGGAAGTCCATCGATAAAGGTCATCACCTTACTGAAAATCAAATGGTGGAGATGAGCGGGAAAGGGATTTCCATCGAAAGTCATACGATTAACCATCTTGAGCTGAACCGCATGACGGCAGAGCAGCAAGAAGCGGAAATGGTCCAGTCAAAGGATCTGTTCGATCGTATCCTCCAACAGGAAACGACAGTGCTTTCCTACCCAGTTGGTCGTTATAATGAAGAGAGTCTTAGGCTTTCAGAAGAGGCTGGATACAAGATGGCAGTCACTACTGAACCTGGAGGAGCTTCAAGGGACCAAGGGATGTATTCCCTGCATCGAGTTCGGATTTCACCTGGATTATCAGTCGGTGGGTTCGCGTCGCTGATAGAAAATGCTTCAAATCATTGAAGATGGACGGTGCATTTCAAACTTGTTCAGAAAAATCATATAATAATCGATTCTTACATGGTGTATAATGAAGGCAGTGAAAATTATATACATATGAACGATTTGGTGTCTTAATGACTTAAAAGGGAAGTTGGTGAAATGCCAGCGCGGTCCCGCCACTGTATATGGGAGCTAACGGCTGTGTACCACTGTATGGGATATGGGAAGGTGCCGTTGACGATGACCATGAGCCAGGAGACCTGCCAAGATTCGTACACCTGTAACCTACGCGGATGGGAAGGTGTGTGGCAGACCCTAAGAGTCCGTAATTATATTGTTGCCATACAAGCATCTTCCGTTTAACGGGAGGTGCTTTTTGTTTTGGGGGCATCTTCCGAGATTATTAGGTGGGAAGAAATTAAATGAAAAGATTGTGGGGAATGAAAATGAAGAAGATTTTTGGTCTGATATTGTTGATGTTGCTTACTGCAGGCATGATGGTTGGCTGCAGTGACGCTACTGATGAAGGAAAAGAAAAGCAGCAAACGAATCATGCTCAACACGAAGCTTTCCCGGTTACGATTAAAGATGCAACTGGGGAAAAAGTAACGATAGAACAAAAACCGAAGAAAATCGTTTCATTGATACCAAGTAATACGGAAGTGGTCTTTGCACTTGGTTTGGGTAAAAAGGTCATTGGTGTTTCCGACAATGATAATTACCCGGAAGAAACGAAAGAAATTGAAAAAGTTGGCGGAATGGAAATGAACACGGAGCTGATTGTCTCATTGAAGCCTGATCTTGTTCTTGCCCATGCATCCAGTGCCCATAATTCGAATGAGGGTTTAAAGCAGCTTAAGGATGCTGGAATAGATGTCCTTGTAGTCAATGATGCACAAAGTTTTGACGAAGTCTATGAGTCTATTGATATGATTGGACAGGCAACGGGAGAACATGATAAGGCAAAAGAAATCGTTACGGATCTGAAAACGAAGCTCAAGGATATCCAGGAAAAAGCCAAATCCGTAAAGGAAGAGGAGAGGAAGACCGTTTTAGTGGAAGTTTCGCCTTCACCGGAAATATACACACCTGGAAAAAATACTTTCATGAATGAGATGCTTAATATTATTTCAGCGGAAAATGCAGCGGCTGAATTGGACGGTTGGGCAAAAATTGATGAAGAATCGATGATTGCTGCAAATCCGGATGTCATCATTACAACGTATGGTTATTATACAAAAGATCCAGTAAGTGAAGTGACGGGCCGAAAAGGATGGCAAGACGTAAATGCTGTTAAGAATGGCCAAGTCTTTGATGTCTCTTCTGACTTGGTGACCCGTTCCGGTCCACGCTTAATAGAGGGAGTAGAGGAACTTGCCAAATCAGTCTATCCGAACCTATTTGACAACTAAATGGACGTTTGCTTATTTAATTGCGTTATTATTTTTGCTTTTCGCAATGACGATAGGCATTTCCTTTGGTTCGGTGCCAGTACCGATTCCCGTACTTATACAAATAATCGGCAAGGAGATCTTTCATTTACCGATTTCAGTTGATCCGGATGTAATGCTTACGAATATCGTGATGAACATCCGCTTGCCGCGTGTGTTGCTTGCGGGTTTAGTTGGGGCATCACTCGCGATTGCCGGGGCAGCCTTTCAGGGACTGCTTCGGAACCCGCTTGCTGACCCCTACACATTAGGGATTTCATCAGGAGCATCGGTAGGTGCTGTATTGACATTGTTTTTGAATATATCATTGCCATTTATCGGTTTATATACCCTGCCGACGTTAAGTATCATGTTTTCATTGCTTACGATTTTCTGTGTGCTAACTTTTGCGAGAAAAATGGATCGATCGATGAAAGTAGAAACAATCATTTTAACCGGAATCATTTTCAGCTCGTTTTTAAGTGCCTTCATCTCATTAATGATTGCGTTGACGGGCGAGGAATTAAGACAAATCATTGGATGGCTGATGGGAAGCGTTTCAATGCGGGGCTGGAATTATATCGCGATTATTTTGCCGTTTTTTATCATTGGTTCGTTGATCTTGGTTATGAATACCCAAGAATTAAATGCGATGACGTTTGGGGAAGATCGTGCAAAGCATTTGGGTGTGAATGTTCAGCGGCGAAAAATGTGGATTCTAATAGCAGGTTCGATATTAACTGGGGCAGCCGTTGCCGTTTCGGGAACGATTGGCTTTGTAGGATTGGTTATTCCTCATTTGGTCCGTAGGATTTGGGGGCCAGATCATAAGCATTTGTTGCCGTTATCTTTGCTCGTAGGAAGCGGATTTTTAATTTTGGCTGACCTTGTAGCAAGGACAATCATTGCACCTTCGGAACTGCCGATTGGTGTAATTACCTCACTTATCGGGGCCCCGGCATTTGCCCTGATTTTATTAAAGAGACGGAGAGAGGGGTAGAATTCATGCTTGAAGTTAAAGAGCTAACAGGTGGATATGGCAATAAAGCTGTTTTGGACTCTGTCTCTTTTGACGTACATAAAGGGGAATTATTTGGGATTCTCGGTCCAAATGGCAGTGGAAAAACGACACTATTAAGTATGCTTAGCGGGGTTCTCGATTATAAGGCAGGAAGTGTACGAATAAGGGGAAGAGACTTGAAGGAGTATTCGGCTAAACAACTTGCACAAGTTATAGCCGTGTTGCCTCAACATTCCTCATTAGCCTTTTCCTATACGGTAAAAGAGACTGTTTCTCTTGGCCGTTATGCTCACCAAACAGGCTGGTTTCATAGTTGGAATTCCGAAGATGAAGTGATTGTCCAACGTGTGATGAAGCAAACAGGAGTCGCAGATTTTCAGGATCTTCATTTTGAACGGTTATCAGGCGGTGAGAGACAGCGGGTCTTACTGGCACAAGCACTTGCCCAAGAACCGGAAATTCTTTTTTTAGATGAACCAACGAACCACTTGGATCTTTCCTATCAAAAGGAGCTTCTTGATTTAATGAGTAAAATGGCCAAGGAGCTGGAGCTAACAGTTATCTCAATCTTCCATGACTTGAATTTGGCCGGCTTGTACTGTGATCGGCTGATGTTGCTTGAAAAGGGACAAATTCAAGTCATTGATGTGCCGAATGAAGTGCTCCAACAGGAACGGATTCAGGAGGTATACCGGACGACGATAGAAAAACATCCGCATCCTGCACTTCCGAAGCCGCAAATGTTCATTGTACCGGAAAAGCATATATGTGATTTCACACCTTTGGAAATTGATGAAACCTATTTAACGGTGGGCACCGAAATAATTCAATTGAATTCGCCAATTCCGCTTAGAACGATGTCTTCAGGTGTGACCGGTTCCGGTACGGGGTGGCATCAACATTTCGTGAATAGGCATGTTCATCGTGATTATAATTGCGAGGATCACTTTGCTGAAATGGCTGGCTTTTTAAAAACACACGGGTTTGAACCGCAAGAAACTGTCGGAATGATGACAGCTGTCTTTCTCGATACAGTGACCTTCAAGTTATTAAGAGATGATGATTTCTCGGTTTTTATCATCGTGACGGCTGGAGTGGGGAATGCCATCGACGCCTCTTTAGCTGAAATGCATTCTTGGATTTCCACTCCAGGAACCATAAATACATGGATCTTTGTAAATGGGCACTTGGCAGAAGAGGCCTTTATCCACAGCATTGTCACCGCGACCGAGGCAAAAGTAAAAGCGCTTCATGATTTGCGCGTTTTGGATAAGGTGACAAATACATTGGCGACAGGAACATCGACAGACAGTATTTTGATTGCAGCGTCCCAAAGAGGGAAGGCGCTTCAATATGCAGGCACCATTACTCCGCTAGGGAAATTGATCAGTCGCGGTGTATATGATTGTACCGTAGAAGCAATAAAGAAAAATCGGAAACGGATTGAGGAACTATGATTTACCATCACCTTTTTGCTGTTACACTAGCTTTTTTCTTTGATCTATTAATAGGTGATCCACCAAATTGGCCACATCCCGTTAAATGGATAGGAACGTTGATAAGCAAGTTTGATCATGCATTCAATAGAGGTACACATAAAAAACGAAATGGCCTCTTCATGCTGGGAATTGTTTTAACATTGGTGTTATTGACAACAGGTCTAACCGTCTATTTAGCTTATCTTATACATCCGCTTGCGGGAATCTTATGGGAAGCTGTTGTTATTTCTACGACGATTGCTCAGAAGGGCTTAAAGCAGGCAGGAATGGATGTGTGTCATCCACTGAATGAACAAGCTTTTCCTGAAGCGAGGTTAAAGCTTTCCTATATTGTCGGTCGTGATACTGCTGATCTTGATGAATCTGAAATAGTCAGGGGCACTGTAGAAACCGTGGCTGAAAATACTAGTGATGGAGTTACGGCTCCACTGTTTTGGGCAGCAATTGGCGGTGCTCCGCTCGCGATGATGTACAGGGCAATTAATACGTGCGATTCAATGGTTGGTTACAAAAATGATAAATATGGACAATTTGGCTGGGCTTCAGCTAAGCTCGATGATATTGTGAACTGGGTTCCCAGTCGCCTTACTGGTTACTTGATGCTACTAAGCTCTAAATCTAGCTATCATAGCTTGGGAGTTAGATGGAAGATCTTGTTCAATGATGCGAAAAAACACCCAAGCCCGAATAGTGGGTGGTGTGAAGCGGGCGTTGCTGCAATTTTGGGAGTACAGCTTGGCGGCCGGAATATGTACAAAGGAGTAGTTTCTGACCGTGCCAGGATGGGCGTTCCGCTTGTGCCGTTAGAAGCAATACATATACAAAAAACGATTACCATCATGCATCGGACATCTTTTATATTTTTACTGATGCTTTGGTTAGGGGGGCTTACTCTTGGCATTACCTTCTCATGGCTCTAATCCGCATTATCTTTACGAAGCGCTGGAAATCGAGATGCCTGAATCAGTTCTCGATTTTAGTGCTAATATCAACCCATTGGGTCCTCCTTTACGTATAAAGGAGCGGTGGTCCGAATTCTTCGAAGGAATCTTAGATTACCCAGATCCGCATGCCATTGAACTGACAAAATTAATTGCAAAAAAAGAAGCGCTTCCTGAGCAATCCGTTTTGGTAGGTAACGGTGGTGCGGAAATAATAATGTTGGTAGCGAACAGGTTAGCCAATAAAAAGGTCTTAATCATTCAGCCTGCATTTGCGGAATATGCAGAAGCTTGTTTAGCAGCCGAATGCGAGGTAGACTTTCTTCAGCTCGAAGCACCGGAGTGGGAACTCAATCTTGATCGATTGCTCCCTCTTTTACCTGAATATAATGCAGTCTTTTTATGTACGCCTAATAATCCGACAGGGATTTCTTTTAAGCAAGAAGCAGTAAGGGAATTAATCAAAGAATGCGGTAAAGCAAATTGTCTGGTTGTTTTGGATGAGGCTTTTTATGATTTTACGGAAAACGCCTTTACTTATGCTTCTTTAATTATGCAATTCCCCCATTTACTGATTCTACGATCAATGACGAAAATTTTTGCAATTCCAGGCTTGAGGTTAGGCTATTTACTGGCGGCACCAGACATCATAAATCAGGCAAAAACCTACAAACCGCATTGGAGCGTCAATCATGTGGCATTAGAAGTAGGGAAAATCTGCCTTTATGAAGAAGAATATACAGAAAAAACGAGAGCGTATATTCAATTGCAAAAGCAGAAACTTTTCCGGTTTTATGAAGAGCAGGAGTTGATTGTTTCCAATAGCGCGGTCAATTTTTATTTAGTGAGAGATGAATCCTTATCCCTTTTGCCTTTTTTATTAAAAAGGGGCATCGTACCACGTCATACTTATAATTTTCCAGGGCTAGACGGAAAGTGGCTCCGGTTCGCAGTGAAGAGTGAACGTGATAATGCCACGCTGATGGAGGGGGTAAGACAGTGGAGAAATCTAGGCTCTGTTTTATAACCGGTGGTGTCCGGAGCGGTAAAAGCCGTTTTGCAGAAAAAAAGGCAATAGAATATGCAATCCAATTGAGTGGGAACTTGCATTACCTCGCTTGTGGCCGGGTCAGTGATGCAGAAATGGAAGAACGTATCCGCCGGCACCAAAGGGATCGTAAAAGTAGTCCAATTGTTTGGAAGACTTGGGAATACTCGACGAATATTACACGGATAGGGGCAGACCTAAATCAAGATTCAATAATCCTACTCGATTGCCTGACAACCCTACTGGATAATGAATTATTCAGCTCCAATATACCGCTTGAAAAGGAGTTTTTACATAGCGTTTTCACAAAAATAATCAGCGGAATTAATGAGATAAGAAAACAAGTCAGCTGTTTGATAATCGTAAGCAACGAAGTGGTACAGGAGCCGATTTTTCAAAATGAGTTCCTCCATATATACGGAAAAATGCTGGGCCTGCTTCATCAAGCAGTCGTCGAGCAGGCAGATGAGGCCTATCTTGTTGAATCAGGGATTCCATTATTGATGAAAGGGTGCATGCAGGAATGAACGGATGGATTGGATTTTTGATTAACCTGCAGTTCTTTACCGTGTTCCCAATAAAGAAACAGCTCCCGATGGATAAGAAATATATCCACCGTGCCATTCAAACTTTTCCTTTAGTCGGGCTTTTCCTAGGTCTGATATTGGGAGGTGTTTTATACGCGTTAGTAGAGTGGACCCCATTGTCATCCCTTTCGATTGCGTTTGTGGTTTGGTTTTTAACGATGGCATTAACAGGCGGTTTGCACCTCGATGGTTGGATTGATGCAAGTGATGCCTTCTTTTCCTATCAGGATAAAGAGAGGCGTCTAGAAATCATGAAGGATTCCAGGACAGGCGCATTCGGTGTCATCTCCGTCATCGTACTTTTGGCCGCCCGGTTTATATTTATCTATGAAATCGTCGATAGAGTCAATGAGTGGACATACTTTTTAATTATCAGTCTTCCACTTTTAAGTAAATGTGTGATGGGCTATTTACTTAGCCGGATGCCATTGGCAAAAAAAGAGGGACTTGGTGCTTTCTTTCAAAGTGCAGTAAGGAAAAACAGTTTATATATTTATTGGTTGTATTTTATTGTGAGTTTTGCGGTTGCATGGAGCATCGATTTCAAGCTTGTCACTTTATTTTTTATCATGTGTCTGGCTGCTCTGCTCTTCCTGTTGTATATAAAGCGGAAAATCGTCAGTTGGTTCGGTGGGATAACAGGGGATGTATTGGGTGCATCCGTGGAAGGAGTTGAGCTCTGGTTATGGCTGATTCTGTGGCTATTACACTACTTCGCCATGGGCTGACAGAAGCAAATGAGCGAAAATCTTATTTAGGCTGGACAGATTCTCCATTAAGTATCAAAGGAGAAAAGGAAATTCTAGGCTTAAGGGGTTCTTACCCACAGTATGAAAAAATTCACACAAGTGATTTGCCTCGTTGTATTGAAACCGCAAGACTGTTGTTTCCAGATGTTGTTCCGATAAAACACACTGCGTTCCGTGAAATGAACTTCGGCAGTTGGGAAGGGCGAACTTATGAAGAGTTGAAGACTGATGGCGATTATCAAAAATGGCTAGAACGTCCTATGGAGGCAATGGTGCCTGGGGGCGAAAGTTATCTAGAATTTTCCGGACGTGTTCAAAAAGGCTGGAACCAATTGATTTCCGGTGAGGAAAGCCAATATGTTCTAATGACTCATGGGGGAGTAGTACGTGAATTACTTGTCCGCTATGCGCCGGTGGAAAAGTCTTTTTTTGATTGGGGAATTTCCCACGGTATGGGGTATGAGCTGATTTGGGAGGACCGGAACAGCTTAAGGAGGGGTGAACGTTGCACTTTGTTACAGGTGGCGCCTATAATGGGAAAACAAAATGGGTAAAGCATTTTTATGGGTTGGAAAGTGAGATTCTTTGGCTTTCCGGTTATCAAAAAGAACAGCCGACTATGAGGGATTTTCAAGGCAATACCGTGGTATTGCATGGGTTGGATGCATGGATCCAACAAGATGCAGAAAAGATGGATGCAGAGTCGATTCGAAAACGGTGGAAGGAAATCATGGCTGACTGGCGAATATGGGAGAAAGAAAAGGATGCTCACAACTGCATTGTAATTGGATCGGATATTTCCAAAGGAATTGTTCCGATGGAAGCACTTGATCGCAAATGGCGCGATGCCTGCGGCTGGGTCTTTCAAGATGTAGCCTCCTTATCAAACCGTGTGGATATCATTTGGTACGGTATCAATCAGCAAATAAAATAGAGGAGGAAATAGAGATGAAAATTTATACACGTACTGGGGATAAGGGACAAACTAGCGTAATCGGAGGACGTCTGGACAAGGATGACATCCGTGTTGAATCTTACGGAACAGTGGATGAAGTGAACAGCTATATCGGCCTTGCAGTAACTGAATTGGACTCAGCGATTTTTGCGGACGTACTAACGGACTTGGAAAAAATTCAGCATGAGTTATTTGACTGTGGCGGTGATTTGGCGACAGTTTCTGAGAAAGCTCCGCAAAAGCTAACGGATGAAGCAATTACCTATTTAGAAGAACGAATTGATGCCTTTATCGTCGAAGCACCGGAATTAGAAAAGTTTATCCTTCCAGGAGGCTCAAAAGCGTCTGCAACCATTCATATTGCACGGACAGTTACACGCAGGGCGGAGCGGTTGGTTGTTTCTTTGATTAAGTCGGGTGCGGCAGTTTCACCATTATCTCTACAATATTTAAATCGTTTGTCTGATTACTTCTTTGCTGTAGCACGCGTTATTAATTTCCGCCTTGGCGTGAAAGATGTGGAATATATCCGAAGCGCAAATGTATTCCGTGGAGGAAAAAGAAAGGAAAAAGAGTAAATATGAACGTAAGAAAAATTAGTGCAATTGCTATTTTTATTGCTTTATCGGCGGTTGGGGCAATGATTAAAGTCCCTTCCCCAATAGGCAGTATTGCTTTAGACAGTTTTCCGGCCCTTTTGGCGGCTGTCGTACTTGGCCCGGTGTCCGGAGCTATAGTAGCTGGACTTGGTCATATTATTTCAGCTTTCATAGGTGGCATGATACTAGGACCTTTCCATTTTTTGATCATGGTAGAAATGGCAGTCCTCGTTTGGATGTTTGGCGTTTTATATGTACACGGAAAGAAAATAGGCGCGTTTTTCCTCTTCTTTATCGGTAATGCCTTCATCTTAGCCCTACCTTTCGCATTTCTGGTTAGCCCTGAATTCTACACGATGCTGGTTCCGGGGTTAACAGGGGCTACAGCAATAAATGTAGTGTTGGCGGCCCTTTTACTTCCACGTCTAGAACCAGTTTTGAAAAAAGTGATTTTAAAAGATGGATTCGTAGAATGAATGATTCATTGATCTTACCGTTTACGGAGTCACAGTCATTAGTCGTTTCAAGTGATAATAGTGGCGGAATTGGGTTGAAGGAAAAAGATCTCGTTCTAGTCCCATATGAAGTTGTTGGATATTTTTCATTTCGGGTTGCCGTTATGGAGTGCCTGGCTGCCAGCGGAAGTCCTATGACCGTTGTCCTTCATAATTTCTGTGGCGATGAAGCCTGGGATGCCTTGAAAATAGGCGTCATGAAGGGAATGGATGAAATGGGTCTGGACCTCTCTATTACAGGAAGCACCGAAAGTAACATGCCGCTTCTTCAATCCGCACTTGGTCTTATGGTGATTGGAAAACGTAGGAATGAACGTGTAATGAGGCCAATTCTTCAAAGGAAAATGGCCCTTATTGGCAGGCCGCTTGTTGGGGAAGAAGTTATGAAACATCAAGAGTGGATCGCGCCGTTATCTTTATATAAAAGCCTTTGTGAGCTTGAAGAAGTTCAGGTACTTCCTGTCGGCTCAAAAGGAATAGCATATGAATGGAAGCATCTGGACCCAAGCGGGGAAGGTGTTTCTGTACATATAAGTAGTAAAGTGGATACCGAAAAATCCTCAGGACCATCTACTTGCTTTCTTATTATTTATCCTGAAAACATGGAGGATGAAATCAAGCTCCAATCCGGTTCTCTTTTTCTGGGTGAATGATTATTTTATGAATTATTTAGGTATCGAGTTTAGTTCATAATGAACTGGTTCGGTGCAGTTTTTTCCAATGAGTCTACAGTCCTTGGAAAGCCAATTATCGCTCTATTGGTCTCTGTTGTGGCTTCATTCTTTACTCTAGGCTACGCTAGAAGTTTTAATAAAGAAGAACTTAACCAATTTATGTCTGCTTGTCTTGCGCCAACTGATTATCAGAGCTGGTGGTGCATATAAAAATGTATTAATCACGAGTAAAGTGGGGGAAGCTATTGCAAGTTTAGCCACAAAATTTAATTCTCTTAAGCGAGTTAGTTGCGGCTATGATTCGTATAACAACGGGTTCAGCAACTGTCGCTATGACGACAGCTGTAGGTATTGTGCTACCTTCATCGGTACCGGGTGTTAATATTGAATTACTGGTACTTGCAATCATCAATCCTTTCCCACGTGAATGATGCTGGATTTTGGATGATTAAAGAATTCTTTAATTTAACAGTCGCACAAACGTTAAAATCTTGGACCGTTATGGAAACGATAAATTCAGTCGTTTCACTTATCCTAATCTTACTATTGAATTCAATTGTTTAAGAGAAAGGAGTACGATGTAAAAATATGGAATATTTAGGTTATATGATGGGGATCGATATTGGTACGACGAGCACGAAAGTTGTTCTTTTTTCAAAGCGGGGCGAGGTCGTCCATTCATGTTCTAAAGGATATCCGCTTCACAGTCCAACTCCGTCTGTTGCAGAACAAGATCCAGAAGAAATCTATAAAGCGGTTATTATTGCAATCGGTGAAGTGATGATTGCAAGCGGAATAGAAAAGGATGAACTAAGTTTAATTTCGTTTAGTTCAGCGATGCATAGTTTGATTGCCATGGGTAAAGGCGGAAAGCCGCTAACAAATAGTATTACATGGGCAGATAACCGAAGTGTAGCCTATGCGGAGCAATTGAAGGCATCGGAACAGGGGACGCAATTGTATCACAGAACGGGAACACCAATTCACCCTATGTCTCCAATCACGAAAGTTATGTGGCTTAGAAAAGAGCATCCAGAAATCTTTAACAAAACAGATAAATTTTTAGGGATTAAAGAATATATTATCTATAAATTTTTCAAAGAGTTTGTAATGGATTATTCGCTTGCATCTGCAACAGGTATGTTCAACTTGAAAAAATTGGCCTGGGATGAAGAGGCATTGACCATTGCTGGAATTGAATCGGACAAGCTTCCTATGCCCGTGCCAACGACCCATATCCTTTCTGGATTAAGCCAGGAATTGGCAGCAAAAATGAACATTGGTGCTGGTACTCCATTTGTCATTGGTGCAAGTGATGGGGTGCTTGCCAACTTAGGGCAAAATGCTATTAAGCCGGGTGTGATGGCGGTAACAATAGGAACAAGCGGTGCAGTGCGAACCGTCAGTGACCGTCCGCTTACTGATCCGAAGGGGAGGACGTTCTGTTATGCCCTCACTGAGAATCATTGGGTAATTGGCGGGCCAGTCAACAATGGGGGAATCACCTTCCGATGGGCTCGGGATCAATTTGGTCGGGTGGAAATCGAGAGAGCTAAGGCCTCGGGTCAGGATCCATATGAGATACTTACCGAAATGGCCTCAAATATTGCACCTGGCTCGGACGGGTTAATATTCCACCCGTATATGGCAGGGGAACGGGCGCCATTATGGAGTGCCGATGCAAGAGGTTCCTTCTTTGGACTAGCTCTACATCACACTCGCGATCATATGGTCCGGGCTGTTCTTGAAGGCGTGATGTATAACTTAAACAGTGTCCTCCTTGCTGTAAGGGAACTGACCGGCGCTCCGGAGAAAATCCATGCAAGTGGCGGATTTGTCCGCTCAAAGCTATGGCGGCAAATTATGGCTGATGTATTTAATCAGAATGTGACAATCCCAGAAAGCTTTGAAAGCTCGAGTTTAGGTGCAGCCGTTCTAGGATTATATGCTTTAGGTGAAATTGAAAGCCTGGATGCTGTTGAAAGCATGATTGGGCACACAAATGAACTTGTTCCAATCGAGGAGAACGTTAAAGTGTATGAAGAACTAATGTCGATTTATTTATCTGTAAGCCGGCAATTAGAAGGCGACTACAAGCGTATTGCTGATTATCAAAGACGTTATTTAGAATGAATTTGAGTGAAAGCACAGATGCAGAAGCACTGTGCTTTTCTTTTTTTCTACATAAAATGGTAGAATGGTCGAAAAGGATAAGGGGACTTTTGAGATGGGAGCCAGTAAAACAAATGCAATGCGAATTCTTGATAACAAACATATAAAGTATGACATGATGAGCTATGATGTCCACGATGGCAAAATAGACGGTGTTACCGTTGCCAGTAAAATTGGTAAAGCGCCAGAAACCGTTTTTAAAACACTCGTTACCTACAGCGGACCTCAGCAGCTTTATGTATTTGTCATTCCTGTAGACACCGAGTTGGATATGAAAAAAGCCGCGAAAGCAGCAGGTGCAAAAAAAATTGAAATGCTAGCTGTTAAAGACTTGCAAAAATACACAGGGTATATTCGGGGGGGCTGCTCACCAATCGGCATGAAAAAGCAGTATCCGACTTTTATCGATGAAAGTGCAACCAATCTGTGTGAAATCATCGTAAGCGGTGGAAAAATCGGGACACAAATTATCTTGAAACCGTCAGAGTTCCTTGTGGCCGCACAAGCGAAACCTAGAGCCCTTATCAAATAGATAAAGAATACTATTAAACTTTAATCTTTAGGCATTCACCTACCTGGGTTTTCCTGCATAAGCTGTCTTGAAGATTCACATCTGTATGGGTGAAGGAGAGTGTGAAAGTGGCAGGAAAAGAGATGCATTATTTCGCTGGAGGCAATACGGCTAAAGGTTTTTATAGTTTATATGATTCCAATCTAGCTGGTTTGGAGAAATTATTTATTTTAAAAGGCGGACCTGGTTCAGGTAAATCGACTATTATGAAAAAAATTGGCCAGGAATGGCTAGATAAAGACTTTGATATCGAGTTTTTGCATTGTTCGTCGGATAATGGTTCAATTGATGGGGTAATTATTCCCGCCTTGAAAATTGGTCTCGTTGATGGGACTGCTCCACATGTGATTGAACCGAAAGCACCGGGAGCCATTGAGGAATACGTCAACCTAGGGTCTGCCTGGAACTCTCAACAGCTTGCAGCTGAAAGAACGACAATCATACGATTAACTAATGCCAGAAGTAAGAGTTTTGAGAAGGCATATGCTCTTTTCGCTGAAGCATTGGAGATACATGATGAATGGGAAGATATTTATAAGGCAAACATTGATTTCGTTAAATTAAATGGGTTAACCAATAAATTGATAGAAAGCTTTTATAGGGATATTGTTCTCAACAAAAAATCAGATGTTCGTCACCGGTTTTTAGGTGCAGCAACGCCAGAGGGAGCGGTTGATTACATCCCGAGTATTACTAAAGGAGTGCAAAAACGCTACTTTTTAAAGGGCCGACCTGGCTCAGGAAAATCGACGATGCTGAAAAAGATTGCAAAGGCTGCGGAGAAACGGGGCTTCGATGTGGAAGTGTATCATTGCGGTTTTGATCCTGAAAGCTTGGATATGGTAATCGTCCGGGAGGCGGGAATTGCCATTTTTGACAGCACCTCTCCGCATGAATATTTCCCGAGTTGCGAAGGTGATGAAATCATTGATATTTATAAAACAGCCATCCATTCTGGAACAGATGAAATTTATGCCAATCAGATCAAGGATGTTTCCTCAAGGTACCGGGCGAAAATGAATGAAGCAACAGCATGTCTTGTAAAAGCGAAAGAACAGCATGACGAACTTGAAGCCATTTATGTAAAAGCAATGGACTTTACTGCAATTGATGACATTCAAAAGGACATTCAAGAACAAATTACAGAACGATCAAAGACTGTAAATAGTCATACGATATTACATTAAGAAAATAAGCTGCACCTATTCCAAATAGGTGCAGTTTATTTATATACATAGAAGAGACAACTGAAAGATAATCCTATTTTAGATTGGCGTTGAAAAGCTTTCCCGTTTGTTAAAAGTGTTTATCAACTCTCTTTCGGTTAGAATAAGGGTTAATTGAAGAAAAAGGAGCGGGTTGAATTTGATTAAAACGATTGCGATTGATATGGACGGAACATTATTAAACAAGATGCAAAAGGTGAGCGATGAAAATAAAGCCGCTATCCAGAGGGCGCAAAGAGAAGGAGTTGAGGTGATCATTGCTACAGGAAGATCGTACGAGGAAGCAAAGTTTGCTTTAGATGAAACGGGCATTGTGTGTCCGATTATCAGTGTAAATGGGGCTGCCATTTATACGCAGGACGGAAAAATTGCTGCTTCCAATCCGATGTCACCTTCTACTGTACAGCGTATTGCCGAATACCTTGAAGAACAGGATATTTATTTTGAAATTTATACAAGTCAAGGAATCTATTCTAAAGACTATGAAAACGCAATATCTGCCTTGGTTGATGTATTTGTAACTGCTAATCCGGACATTGACCCAGTGGGAATCAGGAAATATGCAGAGGACCGTTTACAGCTTGGACAGGTAAAGTCCGTTTCCAATTACTCTGATATATTCATACACTCTGATCTAGAATATTATAAAATTCTAAGCTTCTCCAAAAATTTAAGTAAATTAGACCAAATTGCTTCACAATTGAAAACTCAGGATGGGGTGACCGTCACCTCTTCAGGACGTGAAAATGTGGAAATCATGAGTGGGCAGGCACAAAAAGGTACTGCACTTGAAAAATATGTGAATAAAAAGTCTGCTTCGATGCAGGAAACTATGGCTATCGGAGATAATTATAATGACGTATCAATGTTTGAAAGGGTAGGTTTATCTGTCGCCATGGGAAATGCTCCGCTTGATATTCAAAAGCTTTGTGATGAAGTAACAGGTATTAATGATGATCACGGTGTTGCTACAGCTATTTTAAAGGTGCTTAAGCAGTCAGCATACTAAACTCGAAGGGAGAAAAGCCTTTGAAAAGATGGTGCTTATATTTTCTCATGGCCACATTAACTTTAACTGGTTGTAACGTTAATAAAGAAGAGAACAGCAAAACACAGCCGAGCTCTGATAAAAAAGTGGCGGAAACTCTAGGAGATGGTCCTGATGTGCTGTTAACGAACCTAAATGCTCCATGGTCGATTCAGAAGAATGGGGATACAATGTATGTGTCAGAGCGGACAGGCACAATCGTTCAATGGGAAAGAAACACGATGACGAGACAAAAGGTTAAGCTTAAAAAGACATTGTCTATCAAAGCCGAAGCTGGATTACTTGGATTTTTGTTAACTCCTGACTTCTCGAATAATAGGCGTGCAATTGCCTATTACACGTATGAAGAAGGCGGGAATTCTATTAATCGAATCGTTACCTTACAAAAGGATAATGATACGTGGCAGGAGTTGGAAACATTAATCGACGGAATACCAAGCGGTGACTTCCATCATGGAGGTCGAATCAAGATTGGTCCGGATGATAAGTTATATGCAACAACAGGTGATGCAAGGAATCCAACAATAGCACAGGATCTTGATTCTTTAGGTGGAAAGGTCCTACGCATGAACCTTGATGGTACCATACCGAAAGATAATCCTATCGAGAGTTCATACGTCTATTCATACGGACACCGCAATCCACAAGGTCTAGCCTGGGATGAGGCGGGACAGATGTATGAAAGTGAACACGGTGAATCTGCTCACGATGAATTAAATAAAATTGCCCCCGGCATGAACTATGGATGGCCAGAAATAGAGGGGGATGAACAAAAGCCGAATATGGTAAATCCATTTGTACATTCCGGTGAAAAAACATGGGCCCCTTCTGGAATTGCTTATTTTGAAGGAAAGCTCTACATTGCAGCCTTAAGGGGAGAATCGCTCAAGAGCTATGATGTACAGAGTGGAAAAATGACTGATATTATCACAGATTCCGGGCGGATACGTGATGTGTTTGTGGATGAAGATTTTCTCTATTTTATTAGCAACAACACGGATGGACGGGGAAACCCTGATGAAAAAGATGATAAGCTGTATCGTGTGCCACTATCCCGGTTAAAAGGAAATATGCCCTGAAGTTATCAATGCACATGAGGTAAAAGTCGGGGACGAGGTGTTTGTGATTCATAATAATCCCCATGTACCAACCGTTTCGAATGATATTGTCCAGCATCGCAAAGATCCAATGCAGTCGCGCTGTTCCTGAAACCATAAAAAATGACATTGTTCTCTTCGGAAGCCTCGCTTTTAATAGCGGGGTCTCTTTTTGTGTATGGCCTTGAAGCATTGACAATTACTAGCATGGCATCAATTTGGCCCATAAAAAGCCCCTTTCGCCCACAATCACGAGTAAGCAGCGCGAAATCATGAGTGTAACGGAATTCACGAGTAAACGTGGGAAATTCACGGGTAAACAGTAAAACTCACGAGTAAACGTGGGAAATTCACGAGTAAAACAGTAAAACTCACGAGTAAACAGCGCGAAATCATGAGTATAGCGGAATTCACGAGTAAACAGCGCGAAATCATGAGTAGCGCCGAAACTCCTGAATAGCGCATTTTTTTATTGTGTCAAAGCAATGGAGATAAAGGAGAAACAGGTTGCATACAAGTGTTTTTCTTCATCCGAAGGCTAGACATTTCTAATAAATAAGCGTATAGTTACCTAGGTAACTATCCAATAGGGGGAATACCTTTGTCCTTTCATAATGGTTTTTTTCATCATAACCTGCAATTTTCAAGATCATTTACTAAAAAGTTAAATGAACAATTGGCTAAGGTTGATCTTTTTCATTCTCAATGGTTGATTGTCTATTATTTGAATCAGTATGGTCGTTCTACGCTAGTCGAAATTAGTAATTATCTAGATGTGGAGAAACCGACAGTAACTCGGACGGTCAATCGATTAGAAGAACGTAAGTTGATTGAACAAATACCTGGAAAAGATAAGCGGGAACGGAGAATACAGTTAACTGAATTAGGCGAAAGAACCTATCAAGAAGCCAAAAAAGTAGTTGATGAATTTGAACTTCAATTAATGAGTGGTTTGGCTGAAGAGGATCGAGAGGTAACTTTGCGAACTTTGCTTTTCTTAAAGGAAAAATTAAAACAATAGGAAGGAAGAAGGATTGAAATGAATCAGAAACCGAAATTGTGGACGAAGGACTTTTTGATTGTTTCGTCTGCGAACTTTTTTCTATTTTTGACTTTTTATGTCTTAATGGTGACATTGACCATTTACACGATGGATAACTTTCATGCATCCCAAGCACAAGCAGGTCTTGCTTCAAGTATTTTCGTCCTAGGAGCTGTACTTGTAAGGCCGATTGCAGGGAAAAAGATTGACCAGATAGGCCGCAGAAAAATGTTACTTGGATCATTGATCTTATTTCTATTATCATCCATCTTCTATTTTTTAGTAGATAGTTTATCTCTTTTGTTAATTGATCGATTAGTTCACGGTATCTCTTTTGGCCTTGCTACTACAGCAACCGGAACGATTGCAGCAGATATCATTCCGAATGAACGACGTGGTGAAGGAACAGGTTACTTTGCCATGAGTACAAACTTGGCAATGGCATTTGGGCCGTTTGTTGGATTATTGATTACACAGCATTTTAGCTATTCCATTATTTTTTATGCTGCATCTTTATTTGCTGCATTCTCTTTAATAGCTTCAACATTTATGCATGTACCAGAAGGGGAAAAAGAACGAGTAGCTCAACAAAAAGGGTTTAAAATTGGCGATTACTTTGAAAAAAGAGCTTTACCTATTTCTATTTTTATTGGATTTGCTGGTTTTACGTATTCGAGCATCTTGTCTTATTTAACATCCTTTGCTAAGGAATTAAATTTAATGGACGCGGCGAGCTTTTTCTTTGTAGTGTTTGCTATATTCCTTTTGGTGTCACGTCCGTTTACAGGGCGCATGTTTGATGTGAAAGGTGAAAATGCAGTTATCTATCCATCGCTCCTACTATTTGCGGTGGGAATGGTCATTCTCAGCCAATCCCATCATGGAATCACCCTCCTAATAGCTGGCGCGTTAATCGGAGTGGGATATGGTACGTTCCAATCAAGCTGTCAGGCGATTTCAATTAAGGAGGCCCCGGCAAACCGAATGGGGTTAGCAACTTCTACGTACTTTACAATGTATGATTTTGGTATTGGTGTAGGTCCATTCCTACTTGGATTCCTTATTCCTTTTACCGGGTTCCAAGGGTTATTTATAGGCATGTCCATTTTGTCATTTGTTCTCATAGCCATTTACTATTTAGCACATGGTAAAAAGGCTTCTGCAAGAAAGAAAATGCAAATTGAAGAGCGGTTTCCTGCTTAATTTCCTGTATTTTTCTGTTTAAAAACAAAAAAAATGGGGATGCTTATATTATGATTGATTTTCCAAGTTATCCCCCTTTTCTCCGCCTGTTATATACAGGCGTTTTTTTATGTTATAACAAAAAAAACCGCCGAATTGGCGGGTTATTAAAATTTATAGGTCCATAATCGTTCTTTGCGGATCCAGTTAAGAAAGTCAGCATCTTGGTTTTCGAATTTTTCTTTCCAGTCGACAACCATCGCCTCCGTTTGCGAACGGTGTGCTGTAAATGTATCTACCTTTTTGTTTTCGACGGCAGAGATATCATGGACGATGTCAGGCTGTCCTAAATCGTCGATGCAGTTATTGGAGAAAGCGACACAGTGAAGTTTAGGTCTTTCTTTTTCTTCGATTCTTTCCACAGCTCGGACCACAGCTCGTGCAGTTGCTTCATGATCCGGGTGAACGCTGTATCCTGGATAAAACGTAATGATTAATGAAGGATTAAGTTCATTAATGGCATCTGTAAATAAAGATGTCAGCTTTTCATCATCTTCAAATTCGATGGTTTTATCACGCAAACCGAGCATGCGTAAATCTTGGATACCGATCGCGTTTGCTGCATCGATTAATTCCTTTTTACGAATTTTAGGAAGCGATTCTCTTGTTGCAAATGGAGGATTTCCTAAATTCCGTCCCATCTCTCCTAGTGTTAAGCATAGGTAGGTAACAGGGGTGCCCGCTTCTCTATGTAAAGCAAGCGTTCCAGAAACCGAGAAGGCTTCATCATCAGGGTGTGGGAAAATAACTAATACATGGCGTTCTTTTTCCAAGGTATATTTCTCCTTCCGTTCTACTTACAGTGAGTATAGTTATCGGCCAATTGGAGCTTACATGGCGGATTTTTGACACCCTGCAGCATGTTGTAATTATTCAAAGGGAGTAGAACTAATTTGCATGGAAACAGCAAGTTTTCCGGTAAAATCAAGCCCTGCCAGTAGCAATCTCCCATGTTCATCAATTTCGAAGTGGTTTACTCCTTCAGCATATACCCAGCCAATATTGAGCTTTAAGCCGATGCGATAGGGTCCGTCCCCAACTATCTTCCCATGTTCATACTGTATAAAAGCATTACGGATATAAGCGCCTGCCGAAAAAAAAGCTTCATCTACATGAGTGGCATAGGCGCCGTTGGTTGTTTCAAGGTGAAGATATACATCTTGTCCTGCAAAAGAATCGATAGCATTCTGCACCTCTGTACGGTCTATAGGTTTCATTCTACAATTTCCTCCTTAACTAGGCGGCTAGATAAGCATTTCCTTCTTTCTATTTTACTAAATATAAACAAAAAAAGCGAAAAAGGCCGCTCAATGATTTTGAGCGGGCCCTTATTTTTAATTAATTATTTTGTTTTTTCAGCAACCCCGTATTTATGGTATGCACCATGATTGACAGGACCTACATAGTCATTCATCTTCCAAGAATGCCGAACAGCTTCGGTTATGAAGTCTTTTGAAACATAAATAGCCTCGCGCGGACTTTTACCTTCAGCCAATTGAGCAGCAATAGCTGCTGAAGATGAACAGCCGGCACCATGTGTATTGGTTGTTTCAATTTTTTCAGATTCAAGAATCTCAAATTCTTTTCCATCATATAAAAGGTCGATAGCTTTGTCATGATCCAGCTTATTTCCACCTTTGATCAAGACATATTTCGCACCAAGTGCATGAATTTTTTCAGCTGCACTCTTCATATCATCAATCGTCTTGATTGGCGCTGTGCCAGCTAATTGAGCAGCTTCGAAAAGGTTCGGTGTAACTACTGTTGCACGTGGAACAAGTAGGTCACGAAGTGCTACAGCTGTTTCTGGATGCAATACTTCGTCTTCACCTTTACAAACCATTACTGGATCAATTACGACTTTGTCTAGTTTCAACTCGTCTATTTTACGAGCAACAAGTTCAATGATTTCGACTGATCCAAGCATTCCCGTTTTCATAGCATCGATACCGATTGATAAAATCGTCTCGATTTGGGCTTCTAAAATCTCAACAGGTGTAGGGAATACGTTATGAGACCAGCCGTTTTTAGGATCCATCGTAACGATAGTCGTTAAAGCGGACATTCCGTAAACACCGAATTCTTGAAATGTCTTTAAATCAGCTTGAAGACCTGCGCCGCCGCTGGAATCTGAACCAGCAACTGTCATAGCTCTTTTCATAGTCATTATGTGACCTCCTCAGGAGAATTGTATCGATATTATCAGCATACCAGGTAATATCCTGTTTTTAGAATATACCAAAATTTCAATTATGTAAAACTTAGTTGTCACCCTAAATGAGTTCCTTTTTGTAAGACATAGAGAGGCTTCGAATAAACCCGTTTTTTTTGAAAAAATATGATAGGAAATTAAGAATCCATGAACGTAATTTAAGAGATTGGATAGTGGGGATTCCTAGTATTAGGGTTTGGTTGTGATAAAAAATATGCTCTATTTTATTTTTTAATAAACAAGCAAAGTTTGTGAGTGTCATTATTTTCAAAGTTGATTTAAAATATGGATACATTGAAAACTTCTTTAAAGGATCCATTCCTTATAGCGTTACCATTAGTTGCAAGGTTAATTCCGATTAGGAAGGGTGAATCAGATGGAATGCACAATGCTGCTTTTAGCAGGTGGGAAATCTAGCCGTATGGGTGTGAATAAAGCTCTGTTGAAGATAGGTGAGGACGTGAACATCTCAAGAGTAGCATCCGAGCTGAAAAAGGTTTCGGAAAACATTTTAGTCATTACGAATACAGCTGAAGATTATCGATTTCTTCACCTTCCGCTAATTCCCGATTTACATAAAGATCAAGGCCCTCTTGGCGGATTGCATGCAGGGATGACCACCTCTAAAACAGAGCTGCAATTCCTTACAGCCTGCGATATGCCCTTTGTGAGTGCAGATGCCATAAATGAAATCATTTCCTTTTATGAACTTGATTTCGATGCCGTCATTCCAGAAATAAATGGAAGGATTCAGCCGCTTTTTGCTGTTTATCATAAAAGGTGTCTCCCTGTACTGACTGATTGTTTATTGAAACAGGAATTGAAAATGAGGCTCTTTTTAGAAAAGATTTCGGTGAAAATTATTAAAGAAACTGACTTTAAGTTATATCACGAGAATCCTGAACATTTTCAGCATCTTTTTTTCAATATGAATACGAGGGAAGATTATCAAGAGGCAGGGTATATTAATCAAACTGAATTATATAGAAAGGATGGTAGACATGAATTATAACATTTCAAAAGAGCCGATTGTCATCCAGAACGTGATTGATAAAGTAGTCAAGCGGAATGCAGGCGCCGTCACGACCTTTATTGGTACAGTGAGAGAAATGACCAAGGGAAAAAAGACACTATTCTTAATTTACGAAGCCTATGAACCGATGGCAATTAAGAAACTAGAGCAAATCGGGTCAGAAATTAAGGAACGTTGGCCTGATGCAGAAACGGCAATAACCCATCGTGTAGGTAAACTTGAAATTACGGATATCGCAGTCGTAATAGCTGTAAGTACGCCGCATCGGAATGATGCATATGAGGCAAATAGGTATGCGATTGAAAGAATTAAAGAAATTGTCCCGATTTGGAAAAAAGAACATTGGGAGGATGGGGAAACATGGGTTGGTAATCAATTGGAAACCGTTCCTTATCCGACAGGGAAACCAGAAGAGGTGGATATAGATGATTAATGTACTCTTATTTGCTCAATTAAAAGATGAGTTAGGAAAAGAAACTCTTTCTATAGAAGGAAATGGAATGAGTGTGGCTCAGCTAAAAGGAAAGATGAAGATGGAATTTCAATTGGAAGGTCTTGAAACCGTGATGACAGCGGTCAATGAGGAATTTGCCGATGATGATACGATTTTATCTGATGGAGATACGGTAGCCTTTATTCCACCTGTTAGTGGAGGCTGAATAGATCAGATAGGAGGGAATCATAGTGAACGAGCGATATTCAAGACAGACCTTATTTTCACCCATTGGTGAAGAAGGACAGATGAAAATTCAACAAAAGCATGTATTACTTCTCGGGGCTGGAGCACTGGGATCTGCTAACGCTGAAGCTTTGACTCGAGCTGGTGTAGGTAAGCTGACTATTGTGGACAGGGATTATGTCGAGACCAGTAATTTACAACGACAACAGCTGTATACTGAACGGGACGTTGAAGAAAAGCTGCCAAAAGCTGAAGCGGCAAAACGCCATTTGCATGCTATCAATCATGAAGTAGAAGTAAAGGCAGTCATTATGGATGCAACTGCGCAGACTCTAGAACCACTGCTTGGTCATGTTGATTTGATAATGGATGCTACTGACAACTTTGAAACACGGATGATTATCAATGATCTGTCTCAAAAGCTTCAAATTCCGTGGATTTATGGGGCCTGTGTAGGCAGTGTTGGAATGACAATGACAATCCTGGCTGGAGAGACTCCTTGTTTGCACTGTTTACTAAAAACCATTCCGATTCAAGGAATGACCTGTGATACTGGTGGGATTATTTCACCAGCTGTAACGATGGTGGTGGCTCATCAAACAGCTGAAGCATTAAAAATTCTCGTTGAAGATTGGGAATCAGTTCGTCCTTCGCTCGTTACTTTTGATTTGTGGCGGAATCAATACCAAACTGTTAAATTAACAAAAGCGAAAAAGAAAGATTGTCTTTCTTGCGGAGATCAGCGGACATACCCTTTTTTAACATTGGAAAACGCGACGAAAACAGCGGTTCTTTGCGGAAGAGATACAGTACAAGTCAGGCCGCCAAAACCATTGAATCTTCAGCTAGAGAAGTTGGCCAAAGACTTGAACGGAAGTGGTTATTTGGTAAAAGTTAATCCATTTCTTCTCTCTTGTGAAAAGAATGGTGAACGGATGGTTGTTTTCCAAGATGGTCGGGCGTTAGTTCACGGTACGAAGGATATGGTCCATGCAAAGGTTATGTACCAAAGTATTTTGGGATAACAAATGTAAAAAGCGAGGCTGCCGGTAGAGGCGCCTCGCTTTTCTATAGAATGCTATATAGGGTAATGTTTAATGATTGATTGAGAATTAGTGAGTAATACCGTCCTTATTATCTTGTTTGGATGCAACGATGACGACTTTTCCTTCATCAAGTACTTCCTCATAACGTTCTGCTTCCATATCACTAAGTCCAAGATTGCTCATTCGATTACGAAGTTCGTCTCCACGTGATTTAAAGAGATTTCCAACTGTATCGAGGAAGCCTTGTTCTTTCATGCTAACATCTTCTGTATTCGTGTTCTCAGTAAGGTGCTTTGAACGATTTTTGTCATGGGCAAACAAATATACATCATCCTTTGTATACCCGAATGTAACTAATTCATCAATTTTTTCCTTTGCTTGCAATCCATTTTCTACAACATGCACTTGATACATATAGACTCCTCCTTGAATTTTAGTGTAAGACTTTCTTAAATTAGGTAAATAGTATCTTGCTTATCTTAGTTGTCGACTAGCTATAGTAGTATATAACCTTATTTGGACATAGATAAACATTTTGCAATGGAATAATGACAATAATATTTAGTATGTGGTGAAGCGGAACACCTTTTGTAATCGGTAGGTTAAATATTTGAAAGCAGGTAGTTTATCCTGATATTCACTATAATCTGCAGTGTACATTCCATCTTGATTTTTCCAAAGTCTTTGAAAATAGTTGTCCACATCCTGGGTGACTTCGGCATCATTCGGAGCGTGGATTTCAACATTGGCTTCGAGGTTATAGTCATCTAGATTGCGTGCAGTGTAATTAGCCGATCCTCCAAGAATAATCGTTTCATCTGCTTTTGAATCATCATCAACTTTGTATGAAACTGTTCTTTATCTGTTTTGTACCAGCGAATCGAGATGTTTTCATCACCCAGCTTTTCGAATTCAGCAGCAACTGGAAGATTAGGGAGCCCGATTTTTTCACTTCCAAATGCATTTTGATTCGGATCTAATATCATTTGAACTTTTACGTTTCGTTTAGCTGCATCTGTTAAGGCCTCGACAACATGGTGATCAGCAATATAAAACATGGCAAGCTGGATTTGGTCGCCTTTCTCCGTTTCCTTAATTGCTTTAAGAACATGTTTATTGATTTTTCCCTCTGTTAGTAACTGTACAGAAATTGGCCCTTTATCGGAAGAGGTCTCTTTGAATTCTGGGAATGTCTTCGGACCTCCTGAGAATTTCGAAGCAGCTCTTTCTGCTTTAACAAAATCGCCGACGATATTTCCATCCATCTGGAAGGCGATATTGGAGTGGAATCCGCTCGCGTCATGAGGGTTTGCCGATGAAATAATAGCCGTTTTTTCCGTAGCGTTCACTTTCCTGTGATTGGCTTTGATATTCATCAATCTTAGATAAGAGCGTACGGTGACCTTTGGAGCGCTTTTGGCCATGGGGTTCACAATCCACCTTTTCCGCTTTCGCCGAACCATTGGAAAAAGGTCCTGTACACACCTGAATAGAGCGGGTTTGGATCCCGCAGCCGATCTAAATTGGTTACAATAACATCAATGTCATTTTGCTTCAGGATTTCCAGTTCCTCTAATTGGTAGGCATTATATGAAGTATTTACTTCATCAGTAATGAACATAACCTGGAGCTTAGGTTTCTTTTTCTTCTGGGCAACGAGTTTATTCGTTAGAGTCTCAGTTAACTTTAGAAAGTTTATCTTTTCATCATAAAAATTATTAAATAAAAACATATCGATTACGATAAAAGAATTAGCCTCTTCGATAGCTTGATTGATGGTTTGGAAGATTCGCTGTTCATGTTGCTGTTTCCCCTGTTTATCGTGATAAGAAAGGTCATAAATAAAATCAATATCCTCGACATGATGAATCTTTCCTTCATAAGAAATGCCATCAGGCAGGGGTTTGTAGCTGTTATAGATAATCACAACAGTAATGACGATCAAAATACTAACAAGCAGATAAAATCGTTTTCTTTTGTACCATTTTTTCATAGGGAATCCTCCAACATGGTTAAATTGCATGCTAACACCTATTTCCCCAATTTGGGGGTATATAGAAACATAAATCGTAATCTATGTGAAAAAGGGTAAGAAAATGAGTTTGGTATAATAGTAAAAAAGAAGAAAGGGGCTATGGCAGATGGAAAAGCAGATATTAACAAATGATTGGTGGCCTCTGTTGGAAGAGGAATTCAAAAAAAATTATTACCAAGAGCTAAGGGAGTTTATAAAACAAGAGTATAGTCAGCATGTCATTCATCCGAATCAGGATGATATTTTCAAGGCACTTCAATTTACTTCATATAAAAAGGTAAAGGTTGTCATTCTTGGTCAGGACCCTTATCATGGACCGGGCCAAGCACATGGCCTTAGTTTTTCCGTGCAGCCTGGGGTACGCATTCCGCCTTCTCTAAGAAATATTTTTAAAGAATTACAAAGTGATCTAGGTTGTGAGGTTCCTGATAATGGTTCCCTTGTTGAATGGGCAGACCAGGGTATACTTCTATTGAATACCGTTTTGACTGTTCGTGAGGGAGAGGCCCATTCACACCGAGGAAAGGGGTGGGAAATCTTTACGAATCAAGTTATCCGCTTGCTAAGTGACCGACAAAAACCGGTTGTTTTTATCTTGTGGGGGAGGCCGGCTCAAACTAAAATCCCTTTAATTGATGAAAGCCGTCATAAGATCATTACGTCCGTCCATCCGAGCCCGTTGTCTGCAACACGTGGTTTCTTTGGTAGCAAGCCGTTTTCTAAAACAAATCAATTGCTGAAGGAAATGGGGGAAGCCCCAATTGATTGGAAAATCTCGAATAGCTGATGTGGAGAAGAAAACTGAGCGGGTAAATTGTATGGCGTGCAGGCACTTTTATGTAACTTGGGATCTTAATTTCCAAAAAGGTTGCCGTGCTTTTCAATTTAAAACGTCAAACCAACCATCTTTTGATGTTTTTCGTTCTTCCGGACAGCTTTGCATGAAATTTGAATCAAAGCCGGTAAAAAAGTAGAGCAGTATGCAAGGATGTTTTCTTCATCTCAAATTTTTGCTATGCTAGGTATGAAAGTTTTGACATGTATGTAGACGAGGTGGTAAAGGTGGATATTTCATCAAAACGAATGTTAGATAAAATGGAAGAGCTTGTCTTGAAAGCGAAACAGGCAAATTCAGAGGATAAGTTGCAGGGGTATGTAATTGCCATTCAGTCTCTATGTGAAGTTATGGTGGATGATAAAGCTGGAAGCATTAGCACTCCAAAGCCAATCACATTGACCCAGCCTGTTATGTCATCTGTATCCAATGTAGAGCCGGTTAAAATGGATGAAGCAAATGGGGCATCCTTATTCGATTTTTAAATTAAAAAAGAGGGGCGAAGAAAAAGTGAAACTGTTTATCATTTTAGGAGCATTGAATGGTTTTATTGCCGTAGCGCTAGGTGCATTCGGTGCGCACGGGCTGGAAGGGAAAATTCCTGATAAATATTTAGCAACATGGCAGACGGCTGTCGATTATCAAATGTTTCATGCAGCGGGTTTATTAGTGCTTGGTTTGTTGGCTGGAAAGATCTCAGGCCCGCTAATTAATTGGTCAGGCTGGCTTATGCTGATAGGAATTATCCTGTTTTCCGGAAGTTTATTCGTTCTTAGTGTTACTCAAATCAAAGTTCTAGGAGCCATTACACCACTTGGTGGAGTGTCATTCTTGGTTGCTTGGGTTCTAATGATTATTGCTGCATATAAATACTTATAAAAAAAAGCTGACCTTTTTCTAGGTCAGCTTTTTTTGCATCACTGATGAAAAATGAATGTTCCAGGTTATTTTCATTTAACATTAAAGCTTTCTTCACCTTGGCGAATACGTGGCAAGCCCAGCGCCTCCAAATGGATATTCATATTCAATCTCTTCGTCAAAAGAAATGTAATCTAAGTATACCATCGGGATTAAGTAACGTTTTCCTGTTTGCGGGTCGCTTATGATTAAATGGTCGCGTCCCGCAGCCTCGATGATTCCTTTGAAGATCTTTGCATTCCACTCCTTGTTGTTTTCAAACGTCGTATAAACGGTCGCCAATTTCCCTTTATTTAGACGTAGGATGTTCTCGATATAAGATGCCTCGACTGGAAGCATGCCAGGTACCTGTGGTCCGGATGTGGCCGTATTCATTGGCATAGGTATTTGCTGAGGCGTGCCTGCTTTAGTGGGCTGCTGTGGCTGGTATGATGGTTGTTGGTATGCCTGCTGCTGGAATCCTTGTTGCTGGTAAGGAGCCTGTTGTCGCGGGTCAGACTCATTATTCTCATAGGGGTAATATGGGCTTCCTCCGTACGGATAATTACCATAAGGATTATTTTGTGACATTACATTCCCTCCTAAATTCAAGGTTTATTTGATTTTGTGGAATTTGGACAATCCGAGTGCGTGGGCTGGAAGAAACAGTGCGATTTATAGCGGCCGGTATTGTCTTGGTAATACCACTGTTCTTGACAATCCCCGGGTGGCTTAAAAAACCACAATGAATTTTAAGCGATACATAACGGTTGCCTTAAATGATTTACGGGTAAAGTCAAATCCTCTTGACGGGCTAGTAAATAGAAGTAAAGTTCCTTCACCTCGCTGGAGTTAGGCGTTACCTTGGTTAATATTCCTGAAGTTGAATAAACTTGTGAAAAAATAAATTCATCACTATTGAAAATGTATGGGATGTGTCATTGATTTATTCCACAGCGGGGGAAATAAAAGGAGGTTTCAAAAAGAAAAAAGCTTCCGGAAGATCCCGGAAGCTCATGTCTTATACGTATAAGAAAGAGGGTACGTTTTCTTCCGGAAGGATATTCCCTACAAAGAAAGAACCGAAAGCAGCGTAGCGTGCGCTTACTTCATCAAAACGCATTTCATAGATTAATTTTTTAAATTGAAGGACATCATCTGCAAATAGCGTAACGCCCCATTCATAATCGTCAAAACCGACAGAACCGGAAATGATTTGTTTTACTTTACCGGCATAACTGCGGCCAATCAAGCCATGTGAACGCATTAGGCCCTTGCGTTCTTCCATAGAAAGCATGTACCAGTTATCATCACCTTCACGACGCTTGTCCATTGGATAGAAGCATACATGCTTTGCTTGTGGAAGGATCGGATAAAGTCTTGAACGTACATGAGGATTTTGGTAAGGATCCTCATCATCTCCACCTGCAAGGTAATTACTTAATTCCACAACAGAAACGTAGGAATAAGCAGGGATTGTATATTCGGCAAGTTTGGTTTTATTGAATTCGTTTTCAATTGCATTCAATTCTTCCATTGTTGGGCGGGCAAACATAAGCATGAAGTCCGCTTTTTGGCCAACGATGGAATAGAGGGCATGACTGCCTTCATTATTGCTTTGAGTCGTATTCCATTTATCCAGTAAACCTTGGAATTCTGAGATAGCTAATTGGCGTTCGTCACTTGATAACGTTTTCCAAGAAGCCCAATCAATCAGACGGAAGTCATGTAAACAATACCAACCGTCAAGTGTTTGTGCTGCTTCACTCATTGCGATCACTCCTAAGTCTTAGTATAACTTTAATATAACATAGATTAAGTATAAGGAAATTTATATCAATCCGCAAACACAGTCAATGTTCTTCGGTGTTCAAACAAATTTCATATTTACGGATCATGATGGTGACCAAAGTGGCTGGAATTTACCTAGCTGCTAGAGTATTCTTATAGAAGACGAAAATGGAAGTTTTGCTGAATGGTTAATATAGAAATAACAAGAGCAGCGTGCATAAAAGGAGGAAGCGGTAGTGAGTGATTTATTTGAGATATTAGAATCGAAAATTACAGGGCATAATTTAAAAATTGTCTTTCCAGAAGGATTGGATGACCGTATTTTGGGAGCTGCAGGAAGGCTTGCCAAAGCTAAACTAGTAACGCCTGTATTGATTGGCGATATCGAGTTGATCCAAGAGAAAGCTAGGGATTTAAAAATTTCTCTTGAATCAATTGAAATATATGACCCGAAGAATTATATCATGATGGATGAAATGATCGAAGCATTTGTAAAGGTACGTAATGGTAGATCATCTGAAGAACAAGCCCGTGAAACCCTTTTGGATGAGAATTATTTTGGAACAATGCTTGTTCATATTAAACAGGCACATGGCATGGTGAGTGGCGCAACTCATTCAACAGCTGATACGGTCCGTCCTGCTCTACGAATCATTAAAACAAAGCCAGGTATTCAAAAAACATCAGGTGCCTTTATTATGGTCCGTGGAGAGGAAAAGTACGTGTTTGCCGATTGTGCAATTAATATTAACCCTGATTCCCAAGACCTGGCAGAAATTGCTGTGGAAAGTGCAAAGACGGCCCTTATGTTCGATATCGAACCGCGTGTGGGGATGCTGAGCTTTTCGACAAAAGGATCGGCAAAATCTTTGGAGACTCAGAAAGTCGTTGATGCTGTCAAATTGGCAAAAGAAATGGACCCTCAAATTATTTTAGATGGAGAATTTCAATTTGATGCGGCCTTTGTTCCGTCGGTCGCTAAACAAAAAGCACCGGATTCTCTTATTCAAGGAGATGCTAATGTTTTTATTTTTCCAAGTCTTGAGGCAGGAAACATTAGCTATAAAATGGTACAGCGCCTGGGTGGCTTCGAAGCGGTCGGCCCGATCCTGCAGGGACTTAACCGCCCTGTAAATGATCTTTCAAGGGGATGCAGTGAAGAGGATGTATATAAATTAGCTGTTATCACAGCTGCACAGGGCTTAGTAGCCCAATATCAATCATGAAGGATAAAAAGTAGAGGGAGATTTATATGTGTAAAACAGATTCATTGTTAAAGCAGCAAGAATGGCGGGTTATTGATCAATCATCCGTCGGTCCTCAGTTTCCTGCACTAGAGTCCTTTGCGATGGATGATACGTTTTGTGCTTCCGTTGGGTCTGGTCAATCAATGGCCGTAGCAAGAGCGTGGGTACACCATCAAACAGTTGTGCTTGGCATTCAGGATACTAAGCTGCCTTTTCTTAAAAAGGGTATGGATTATTTAAAAGAACACGATTTCCAGGCTATTGTACGGAATTCTGGAGGGCTTGCAGTTGTGCTGGATGAGGGAGTTCTTAATTTATCGCTCATTTTCCCCGAAAATGAGCGGAAAATTGAAATCAATCGTGGGTATGATGCGATGTGGGAGCTTGTTCAATTGATGTTTGCTGATTTCCAAGTCGAAATGGAAGCAAGGGAAATCACCGGTTCATATTGCCCTGGAAGCTATGATTTAAGTATAAATGGGAGAAAGTTTGCCGGTATATCTCAGCGTCGGATTCGCAATGGTGTAGCGGTGCAAATTTACTTGTGCGTCAATGGAAGCGGTTCAGAGCGGGCCAGTCTCGTGAAGGGTTTTTACGAAGCCGCTAAAGGAGATGCAGAAACAAAATTTACTTATCCTGATATCATGCCATCTGTAATGGCTTCCCTTTCAGAACTATTAGACGTGCGATTGAGCGTGCAGGACGTGATGCTCAGGTTTCTGCATGTATTGAAGGAACATAGCGGTAGGATCTTCTCCGATTCTCTTTCAGTGGAAGAATGGCCGTTATACGAAGCTTACTTAACAAGAGTGGAAGAACGTAATGATAAGGTATTTGATTCATTAAAAGAAGACTGAAATGTGAAAAGGCTGTTTCTGTAAGTTGGAAACAGCTTTTTCACATTTCAATATGATGTTATTATTCACTGAAACTGTAAAAGAAACAGATTGATTGGAAAACAAAGTAAAATCAGATAAGCCGCGTCTTTAGTCCTTTCAACTATTCTCACTTGAAGCCATGAAAAAAAGAGCCTTTTTTAGACTCTCCTTTTCGATCTGAGATAACCTATGGTTGGCCTTTACCATGTGGTTGATCTGTAGGCAGAACCCCACATTATTTTAATCACTCAGCCATTTTTTCTAAGTTGCCATTTCGGTCCATTTTGAACTTTGTTGCTGGCCGTTCCTCTTCCTCTAATAAGACCAGCTTTCTTGCTCGATTCATGATATTCATCAAAGTCTCATAATCTTCCTGCATCAAGCCGCTGTTCTGCTCTAGATGGCTGATCTTATTTTCAAGATCTTCATTTCGTTTTTTCAGACCTTTGATTTCGAGCTTCAATCTTTCATTTTCGGTTTTTAATACTTCGGCCTGAAGCATACGGCCATTCATAGATTCTAAATAGGCTATAACCGTATCAAGGTTCATAGTCTTTTCTAGTGTTACTGGAATGTTCTGTTGCTTTGGAATGAAAGCTTCAGCCACAACGAATTCTTCTGCTGTTTCATAATTAGTAGTTTCTACTTCGGATTCTAATTCTAGTTCCTCTTCTTGTAGGTGAGGAACCATAATATCAGTAATCGTTGGAGACGGCGGTGTGTAAAGAAGCCGTTTTTTTCCTCCTTGATCCTTTCCAAGAATCCTTTGACGCTGCTTGCGCTGCTTTTTAGCAAGGGAAAGAGCTTTATCGTAATTATGGCGGACAACTGCATTCCAGCGGAACCCGCAGGCGGCAGAGGTGCGGTTTAATTTGTCCCCAACCTCTTCAAAAGCATTCAGCTGAGTGCTGCCTTCCCGCACATGGCGTAATACCGTTTCTGCTAAAAGTAAATCATCTTCTTCTGTCCAGGCATCTTGACGAACCTTCATTTCTACATACTCCCTTTCTGGTAACTTTTAAAATAAATAACTATATAAAATATCGTGTGGCAATGATTTATGGGGTGTTCTACTACCATTTTGGACAAAATCTGGATTTTTTATACAAAAAGGTTGAAAGGATACTAGTTTTTTGTAATTTTAGGGAAATTAATGGCTGCACTGCCTCGGAAATCATTAATTACACCTTTTCCTTTTGGCTGGACTTCCCTTTTCACATCCATTTAACCCTCTTGATATTAATAGGTAGAAACGGTAAAATACCCTTTAGTTATGTAAATGGAATGAAAAGTAGTTTGTCATAGAAAGGATGGTGACCGAAGGATGTCCAATGAATTCAGAGTGTGTGATGACTGCTTGGCGGTAAATATAAAAACGTTAATTCCCCGTCTGGAAAAGCTTGATCCCGGTGCGAAAATTGAAATTGGCTGTCAATCCTATTGCGGTCCAGGCAGAAAGAAATCATTTGCCTTTGTCAATAACCGTCCAGTTGCAGCTCCAACGGAAGACGAGTTACTAGATAAAATTAATAAAAAACTAAAGTAGAGTCCATGATAGATAATTAGGGTAGATTGACTACTTTTGATAAATGAAACACGCCATTCGTCACCCAGATTAAACAAACTGCGGTGATTTTTTATTTCCTTATTTTCGATACGCAAATCGATAAAAACTTCCGTTTTCTTACAAAATGGTCCCTCTAGCTATCAAGGGATGAGTTAGGGTTTTTAGTCAAAACACGCTATAATGAAAGCATTGAGAATATGAAAAAGAGGGTAGTTCATGGGATATTCCGGCGAAAAATTACAGGAAGAAAAAGTATTCAAAGACCCGGTTCACCGATATATACATGTTCGAGACCGGGTTATATGGGATTTAATTGGGACAAAGGAGTTCCAACGTCTTCGTAGAATCAAGCAACTGGGGACGACTTATTTAACTTTTCACGGTGCGGAACATAGTCGACTCAGCCATTCGCTTGGGGTATATGAGATTGTTCGGAGAATCGTCGATGATGTTTTCGAAGGCAGACCGGAATGGAAACCGGAGGAACGGCTACTTTCTCTATGTGCGGCACTACTGCATGATTTAGGACATGGTCCATTCTCTCATTCTTTTGAAAAGGTGTTTGACCTAGATCACGAGCAATTCACCCAACAGATAATTGTAGGTGATACAGAAGTGAATAAAATCTTGCTCAAAGTAGGTCGTGATTTTCCTAAAAAAGTGGCAGAGGTCATTGCAAAAACGTATAAAGGCAAATTAGTAGTCAGCCTGATTTCGAGTCAGATTGATGCTGATAGAATGGATTATTTGCAACGGGATGCATACTTTACTGGAGTAAGTTATGGACATTTTGATATGGAACGGCTTTTGAGGGTAATGCGGCCTCGTGAAGAGCATGCCGTCATTAAGCAAAGCGGGATGCATGCGGTGGAAGACTATATTATGAGCCGTTACCAAATGTATTGGCAGGTTTATTTCCATCCAGTGACGAGGAGTGCGGAAGTCATTCTTACCAAAATATTACACAGAGCGAAGCATTTATATGAATCCGGCTATGAGTTTGCTCAGGAACCTCACCATTTTTATTCTCTGTTTAAGGGAGAAGTAACATTAGCGGACTATTTGAAAATGGATGAAGCTGTGATGCTCTATTATTTTGAAGCATGGGAAGAGGAAAATGATGCGATATTAAAGGATTTATGCACGCGCTTCGTTAACCGTAAACTATTTAAATATGTAGAATTTCATCCATCGAATAATCAGATGAACAGATTAATGGAGTTAAGAACATTATTTAAGAAAGCAGGAATCGATCCGGATTATTATCTTGTCGTCGATTCCTCATCCGATTTGCCGTATGATTTTTACCGGCCAGGTGAGGAAGAGGAGAGACTGCCGATTCACTTGTTGAAAAATAATGGGGAAATCCGTGAATTGTCACGTGAATCTGAAATAGTCGATGCAATTTCGGGGAAAAGAAGAACGGATCATAAATTGTATTATCCATCCGATTTATTGCACGATGAATCAACGAAGAAAAATATTAAAAAACAAATTCGTAAGCTTTTGGAGCTGTCGGATTAAAGTGGTACATTTTTGGTGAGGAGTGACGAGCCTTGTTTAAGGATCATGCAAACATTATCAATGCGATTTCTACTGCCGGTGAAGTTTCAGGTCGGAAAAAACTACAAAAAATCGTGTATATCGCGAAGAAGCTGTCCTTTCCGTTTCATGAAAAGTTTCAGTTTCACTTTTACGGACCGTATTCGGAGGAGTTGACCTTACGAATTGAAGAGCTTTGCGATATGGGTTACTTGAATGAAGTAAGAGAAAAAAAAGCAGGTTATTACCAATACTGTTATTCTATAACGGAGGCCGGACAGGATTTCTTATCCATACAGGAAGTGGAGATGCCCACTCTTGAAGCTTGCTTACTGGATATGAACGAACAAAATGCCCGTTTTTTGGAACTTGTTTCGACAGTGCTTTATTTCGATACATTGGAAAAAGAAGAAGTTATCGAAAAAATCTTTACGTTAAAAAGTAAGCAAAAATATACGCTTGAAGAAATTGATGAAGCATATGTATATATTGAGCAATTAAAAACAAAAGCTAAGCCAAATTGACGGCTTAGCTTTTCCTAATTATGTAAATCTATTGATCGCTTTTGCGGACGCCTGCTACGGCTAAATGATTTTTTGTCATTTCTTCAATGAAAATCGTTACAGCTTCAGCTGGTGCTCCAGTCGTTTCCGTAACCGCTGCAGTTACTTTTTCAACTAAAGCCTTTTTTTGCTCATCCGTACGGCCTTCAAGCATTTTGACTGTTACATATGGCATTTCTTCCACCCCTTTCCTCTTATATTGTAGTGTTTCATATTGGAAATGGAATTGCAAGATACTGAAATCAGAGTTTTTTCACTTCTTGCTCTTTTGTTGTATACTAACGGTAATATATATTGGGGGAGAAGCTATTGGAGCAATTAGAACGATTTTTATTTTATAGATTGGAAGAACTTCCATATGTCATTGTGTCACTGTTAATCGCATTTACGGTTCATGAATTTTCCCATGCTTATGTGGCCTATAAGTTCGGTGACCCGACTGCAAAGAATGAAGGAAGAGTCACATTGAATCCGATTTCTCATTTGGATCCGATCGGAACATTGCTGATATTAATAGCTGGATTTGGTTGGGCGAGGCCTGTACCGGTTAATCGTTTTCATTTCAAGAATCCAAAATTGGCAGGAGTGCTCGTCTCTTTTGCCGGCCCGTTCAGTAATTTGATTGTTGCAATTTTGGGGTTTTTAATTTTTTACGGATTGCTTGCAGCAGGCGTTGGACCTGATTTACCATTTTTCGTCGAGCCCTTCTTAAATATACTCATAAATTTAAATGTCCTTTTATTTGTATTTAATCTGATACCGCTGCCGCCTCTCGATGGCTATAGGATCGTACAGGATCTTGTTTCAGCAGACTTGCGGGCAAAAATGACCCAGTATGAACAATATGGCTCCCTGATTTTTTTGATTCTGATCATCACACCGCTGAGCGATTATACAATTAGACCGGTTTTGGATACTGGTATTCAATTTGTAGGGGGCATCTTGAGTCAATTTTTTTCACTTTTGTTTTTTTAACCAATAATAAGGAATGACAAACGATAAAGGGGGATACAAACATGGAAGAACAACCAAAGAAAAAGGTAGGCTTTAATATTATTAAAAACGATCCCATGAAAGGACATAGCGGATATGGGGCTGGGGTTTTGACGCTCGATAATATTTCTCCGGTCATCATTGATGTTGACGCGGGCGAAGCCGAGGTCGATATTGGGGCGATGCATGCGAGAAGTGTAGTGGAAAAAGGGATCAAATTTCTAAAGACTAAAGAAGAGGTTCCGAATGCAAAACCTTATTGGCTTGTTTGGGTGACTATTGAAGCCACTCAAAATGGTCCGCATTATGCAGGTGTGACTGCATGTGAAATGATGGTCGACCGTTCAATTAGACGAGGGTATAAGTCGCTTCCGGAGCATGTTAACCGGATGGATAAATCGCTAAAACGACATATCATCGTCGACGACATGGATGACAAATCAAAGCAGATACTTGCAGACTTTCTGAAAAACCATGATGCAGGTATGTGGGAACGCTCATCAGCCCAGCTCAAGCAGTCATTGACGGTTTGAATGTGATTTAATGTATGAAATTTGAAGTTTAATGAAAAATGCACTTGTACGAAACAGATAAAATCAGTAAACTTAAAGACAGCAGTTTAGACACTGTGGAACTAGGACAGAAAAACCCCGAAGCCGCTACAGGCTTCGGGGTTTTTCGTTATCCCCATGGCTTTAAGACTTTTTTGTACCATGGAGTCTTTTGTTCTTCTTCCTTCGGGGTCCGTTTTGAATTCTTGCCCTTAAAGTGCTCTGCACAGTATTCGACTGGTTCAGTTCCTTTAACATAGTAGGTCAACCTCGAGGCAGGACAGGCCTTCGTTGCCAATTTACCGCTTTCAGGATTCACATAAACTCCGATTACATTTTCCGTTTCCTTAAACGATTTTGCGGGTTGTCCTTGAAGGCCTTTTTCCATATAGGAAGCCCAAATCTTCTTCGCATAGCTTTTTTCAGCCGGAACTTCGATTTTCTTTCCTTGATCATAACCCGTCCAAACTCCAGCAACGAGTTGCGGTGTGTAGCCAATCATCCAACTATCTGTAGAGGTGGAGCCGGACTTTCCAGCGTATGGACGTGTCAACTGGGAACTGATTGTGCTGCCAGTCACTTTCGTATAGCCATTTAAAGTTTCATCAAAAACCCCTGTAAGCATCTCGGTCATTACAAATGCTTTATCCGCATCCAGAATCTGTTTCGCTTTCTTAGTTTGGTCAAAAATCACTTCGCCTTTTTGATTTTCAACTTTTTTGATAAAGATAGGTTCAACTTTTTTACCACCGTTAGCAAGAATGCTGTAGGCATTAACCATTTCAATGGCTCGAACACCTGACGTGCCAAGTGCTAGAGATGGAACAGCATCCATTTTCGCCGTGATGCCGAACCTATGCGCCGTATCAACCAAAGATTGTTCACCAAGGAACAAATGCGTTTTTACGGCAAAGATATTGTCCGATAGAGCAATGGCCTGGGCCAGTGTGATTTCACCTTCCGCATATTGATGATTGTAATTATGCGGCGTATAAGAAGAGTGACCATCATCAAAAGAAAACGTAGTTGTCTCACTTTTTAAGGTGGTAGACGGTGTAAAACCATTTTCCAGTGCTGAATAGTATAGTAATGGCTTCATCGTAGAACCAGGCTGACGAATGGCCTGTGTGGCACGATTAAACGGTGATTCTGTGTAATCTTTACCGCCGACTAATGCACGGACTTCCCCTGTACCTGGATCCATTGCGACTAAAGAAGCTTGAATGTCTGAGGACTTGGGTATGGTAGTAGAAAGAACCTCTTCGGCAATGTCCTGTTGTTTTTCATCCAGAGTTGTATAAACCTTAAGCCCGCCCAGTTCAATCGTACGGTCATCTATATGAAGCTGAGATTTTAAAGCCTGCTTAACAGCATCCTGGAAATAAGGGGCGGTTTTATGGGTAACAGTCCCGTGCTCACCTTTTAATGTAAGAGCTATTTGCAAGGCTTCATCCATATTTGCTTCTGAAATGTAGTTTTTGTTTTTCATGGCTTGCAGGACAATTTGTTGCCTTGATTTTGCTTTTTCCAAGTTATCCAATGGAGAGTAGTTGGACGGCCCTTTAGGTATCCCGGCTAGCATGCTTGCTTCTGAAAGAGTTAAATCCTTAGCATCTTTGCCAAAGTAATATTGACTAGCAGCCTGAGCTCCATAGGCTCCATGACCATAGTAAATCGTATTTAGATAGCCTTCTAGAATTTCCTTTTTGGAATAGTTCATTTCCAGCCGTATCGTATAAAAGGCTTCATTAAACTTTCGCGTCCACGTTTTGTCATGGCCGAGAAACAGATTCCTGGCATACTGCTGGGTAATCGTGCTAGCACCTTGGACCTTGGACATTGCACGAATATCGGCAAGGATGGCTCCGCCAATTCTTTTTATATCAAAGCCTTTATGAGTGTAAAATTGTCGATCCTCAACCGCGACAGTAGCCTTAATAAGCTGTGGAGAAATCGATTCCATTCCAGCCCAATAACGTTTCTGGCCATTATCGGTTTCACCAATCACATTTCCGCTATCACTATAATAGAGAGTGGACTGCGGCACAACCAAAGGCGGCGGACCTAATATTTTTGCATACATCAGTAAAGAGAGAAGCAATACAAAGAGTAGTGTAAGCCCGATTGTGGCAAGAATAATAAAGGCCCGCACATATTTAGTTGTCCTTTTAAATCGTTCGCTTGGAATTAACTCCAATTGCTTTCACCTCTCTTTTTTTAAAAAGAATCTATTACTATTATGGAAAAAAAAGAAATTTTTAAACATAAGAACTGCATTTGTGAAATTTAACTTGCAATTCTGCTAGATTCGTCTATAATTTTTCTAGCTAATGACAATAACGAAAATGGGAAACCTATTAGGTGACTGACTATATGAATTGGAAAAGGAGCGTTAATAAATGAGCATTTGGTTTACTGAAAAACAAACAGAGAATTTTGGTATTACGATGAAAGTGAATCGTACTTTACATACGGAGCAAACTGAGTTTCAAAAGCTAGATATGATTGAAACAGAAGAGTGGGGCAATATGCTATTGCTAGATGACATGGTAATGACTTCACAACGCGATGAATTCGTTTACCACGAAATGGTAGCCCATGTTCCTTTATTTACTCATCCTAATCCAGAGAACGTTTTGGTTGTAGGCGGAGGAGACGGTGGGGTAATCCGTGAAATCCTAAAACACCCAAGCGTAAAAAAAGCTACATTGGTGGATATCGATGGGAAAGTTATCGAATACTCAAAGAAGTTCTTACCTGAAATTGCAGGCATGCTTGAAGATCCACGTGTAGACGTACAAGTAGGCGATGGCTTCATGCACATTGCCAAAAGTGAAAATGAATATGACGTGATCATGGTTGACTCAACTGAACCAGTTGGACCCGCTGTAAATTTATTTACTAAAGGTTTTTATGCTGGGATATCCAAAGCGTTGAAAGAAGATGGGATTTTTGTAGCCCAATCCGATAATCCTTGGTTTAAAGCAGACTTAATACGTGATGTGCAACGCGATGTGAAAGAAATATTCCCAATCACTAGCCTTTATTTAGCGAATATCCCGACATATCCAAGTGGTCTTTGGGCATTCACAATCGGCTCTAAAAAATATAACCCGCTTGAAGTGACAGAAGACCGTTTCCATGAAATTGATACAAAATATTACACAAAAGAACTTCATAAAGCAGCCTTTGTTCTGCCTAAATTTGTTCAAGATTTAGTGAAATAAGGGGGGCATGAATATGCGATTTGATGAAGCCTATTCTGGTAATGTATTCATTAAAAGCCACCCAAGTTTCGAGGAATCTGAAGCAGTGCTTTACGGAATGCCTATGGACTGGACAGTAAGTTTCCGTCCAGGTTCCCGCTTTGGTCCTACCCGTATTCGTGAAGTTTCTATCGGTTTGGAAGAATACAGCCCGTATTTAGATCGTGAATTAGAAGAAGTAAAATTCTATGATGCTGGGGATATTCCACTGCCATTTGGGAATCCACAACGCAGTATCGATATGATTGAAAAATTTGTTGACGACGTACTTGATGCAGGTAAATTCCCATTGGGTATGGGCGGGGAGCACCTCGTCACATGGCCTGTTATTAAGGCTATGTATAAGAAGTATCCGGACATGGCTATTATCCATATGGATGCCCATACAGATTTACGTGAGGACTATGAGGGTGAGCCGCTTTCACATGCGTCCATCATCCGTAAATCAGCGGAGCTTATCGGTCCGAAAAATGTTTACTCTTTCGGCATTCGTTCCGGCTTAAAAGAGGAATTTCAATGGGCAAAAGAAAACGGCATGCATATCTCAAAATTTGAAGTTCTTGAGCCACTGAAAGAAGTATTGCCTCAGCTAGCAGGTCGTCCGGTATATGTGACGATTGACATTGATGTTCTTGACCCTGCACATGCACCGGGAACAGGTACTGTTGATTGTGGAGGCATTACATCTAAAGAGCTTTTAGCCTCGATTCATGAGATAGCGCGTTCTGAAATTAATGTAGTCGGTTGCGATCTAGTTGAAGTTGCACCGATCTATGATCCATCCGAGCAAACAGCGAACACAGCAAGCAAGCTGATTCGCGAAATGCTCCTGGGTTGGGTTCAAAAAGGTTAATGGATGGAAGACTGTTCCTGTTTTTAAGCAGGAATGGTCTTTTTTTGTATACTGAGAACAAGAAGACGTGTAGATTTCTGTATCTGAAAGATACTTTTTTTAAAATTCCACCACACGAAGCAATTATTGCGTTAAAATCAAATGAATTGGCATCACTATGTTTTTCAGCAGACTAATCCGCGCAATTTTGATTCAAACTTTATTTTACGCTCCAAGTTGAAACTTCCTTGAAGAATATTTATACTTATAAAGTTAAGAACGACATGATGAAGGAAGTGTAGCCTTGTCTCTTCATGATATAGATAAACATAATATTAAAGTTACTTTACAGACAAAGATCAAGCATGGCTCGGAAACGGAAACGTATGAGTTGGTTACATTTGGTACAAAAATGTATAAAGGTTCCGATTTGTATTTGCAATATACAGAAGAAAATGAAGCCGGTAAAACGCAGACAACAATCAAGCACAAAACGAATGATACGATTCTGCTTAGAAACGGTGCCATTAAAATGAGGCAGCTTTTCCGCTTGCAGGAAGCGACAAATGGACATTATGAAAGTATATATGGCAGGCTCGGGTTACTGACGACCACGAAGAAAATTCATCATCAATGGGATGAGCAAAAAAAGGAAGGGAAGCTGGTCCTTCATTATACGTTACATATGCAGGGAAGCGAACCCGGGCAATATGAAATGACGATTTCCTACAAGGAGGAAGCATAGAACATGAACATAGTAAAAGAGGTACAGGAAAAACTAAAACAAGAAATCAAAGCTGCAGTTATTAAGGCTGGTTTAGCAACGGAAGAGCAAATTCCAAACGTAGTATTGGAACTTCCGAGAGATAAAACACATGGAGATTATTCCACAAATATGGCGATGCAATTAACAAAGATTGCAAAAAAAGCACCGAGAATGATTGCGGAAGCAATTATTGAAAACTTTGACAACTCAAAAGCATCAATCGAAAAAATCGAAATTGCTGGACCAGGGTTCATTAACTTCTACATGAATAATTCGTATTTGACAGAACTAATTCCGGTCATTTTGAAAGTGAACGAAGCATATGGAGAAAGTGACTTTGGAAAAGGTGAAAAAATCCAGGTTGAATTTGTTTCTGCGAATCCGACAGGTGACCTTCATCTTGGGCATGCTCGTGGTGCAGCAGTAGGTGATACTTTATGTAATGTATTGTCCAAAGCAGGTTATGATGTTTCACGTGAATACTACATCAATGATGCAGGAAACCAAATTAATAATTTGGCTATTTCCATAGAAGCACGCTATTTCCAAGCGCTAGGCCTTGAAAAAGATATGCCAGAGGGTGGCTATCATGGCGAAGATATTATTGGCATCGGTAAAACACTTGCAAGTGAATATGGCGATAAATTTGTAAATATTGATGAAAAAGAACGTTTTGAATTTTTCCGTGAGTATGGCTTGAAATATGAAATGAAAAAACTTAAAACAGACTTGGAAAACTTCCGTGTCGGTTTTGATGTATGGTACTCTGAAACTTCTCTTTATCAAGACGGTAAAATTGACGAAGCGCTTGAAGTGTTGAAGGAAAGAGGCCATATTTATGAGGAAGATGGGGCGACATGGTTCCGTTCTACAGAACTTGGCGACGATAAAGACCGCGTTCTTATTAAGCAGGATGGGTCTTACACATACTTGACACCGGATATTGCATATCACCGCAATAAATTGGAGCGTGGCTTTGAAACGTTGATTAATATTTGGGGTGCGGACCATCATGGTTATATCCCACGTATGAAGGCGGCAATCGAAGCGCTAGGGTATAAACGCGAGCAGCTTGAAGTAGAAATCATTCAGCTTGTCCATCTCTATAAAGATGGCGAGAAAATGAAAATGAGTAAGCGTACTGGTAAGGCAGTGACAATGCGTGATCTTATTGAAGAAGTGGGTCTTGATGCAACTCGTTATTTCTTTGCGATGAGAAGTGCGGACACACATATGGACTTTGATCTGGATCTTGCGGTATCACAATCCAATGATAACCCAGTTTATTATGCACAGTATGCCCACGCGCGTATTTCAAGCATTTTACGCCAAGGTGTGGAACAAGGAATTAGCTATGAAGGTGCCACTGATTTCTCTCCTCTTTCTACTGAAAAGGAAGTAGAATTATTGAAGAAATTGGGAGAGTTCCCTCAGGCGATTGCAGAAGCTGCCGAAAAAAGAATGCCTCACCGAATGACGAATTATATTTTCGACTTGGCTTCTACATTCCACAGTTTCTATAATGCAGATAAAGTATTGGATGTTGAGAAGATGGATAGAAGTAAGGCGCGTCTGGGTCTTGTCAAATCAGTTCAAATTACGTTAAAAAATGCATTAGCACTGATTGGTGTTTCAGCTCCGGAAAAAATGTAATAAAAAAAAGCGACTGTTTCTTGTGAAACAGTCGCTTTTTATCATTTCCCGCCAGAAGACTCCCTCTTCAAGCGTGTAAAGGGCGAGAGCACAACGGTAAGGGGGAGATGGATGGCGGTTGGCATAAGCCAAAGTAATCTTTTGACAAACGTACGTTCCTTGGTTGATAGTAACTATAAGGGGGTGAAACCAATGGTCGTAAACAAAGCTTATAAATTTCGAATCTATCCAACTAAAGAACAACTAGTTCTAATCAATAAAACGATAGGCTGCTCCCGTTTT
>NZ_JBNNTG010000008.1:0-42066 GCF_050278525.1 Peribacillus sp. NPDC096540
ACGAACCAAATGGTTCGCTGGCACCAGTTGATCCAAAGTAATCATTTCAAGTTGATCTCGCTGAATAGAATTATGTTTCGAAAGCATCGTCATCATCTAAGTTTTAATACTCCTATTTTAAAACAAAAAGGACTGTAGGCAAAAGCGGTTCTATCTAATTGTTAAAACAAAGTTGATTGGAACGGAAGGTGCGAGACTCCTGCGGGAAAAGCGCGTCCAAGGGAGACCCCACAGGCGCAAAGGTGCCGAGGAGGCTCCCGGACCGCCCGCGGAAAGCGAGTGGAAATCAACGTTCGAATTTTTAAAACCCTCAAAAAAACTGTAGACAAACTCGATTTTCATCGAGTTTGTCTACAGTCTGAGAGGATTTATTATCCTCTTTTTTAGCTTTTTTACAGCCTTATAGACAGCTCCAATATTAAGCGATCATACCTGTTAGTTTAAAAAGTCCACTCATAATGCAATTTAGTACTTTTAGTTATCAATGTCCCAAAAACGTTCCCTTCCCATTAAGCGATATCATGTCCCATAGAGCTTGTTAAAATGCTAAACCATTGTTCTCGTTGCATGCTTAGGTTTAGTGAAGCTATAGCGCTATCAAGTCGTTCTTTCTTACCTGATCCAACAATTGGTATGATTTTTGCAGGATGATTCAAAAGCCATGCATACATAACTTCATCTATTCCGTTTGCACCGATTTCTTCTTTTACAATCTGTAACGTTTGTCTTAAGCGGACAGCTTTTTCATTCGATTCTTCAAAGATACTTCCTCCTGCAAGAGGTGACCATGCCATTGGAGCCACACCCATTTCTTGACATAAGTTAATAGTACCGTCTTCAAAGTTTTCGAGATTGTATGCAGAAAGTTCGAGTTGATTCGTCACAAGAGGATATTCAAGATAAGATTGAAGCATATCCCATTGCGCTTTTTTGAAGTTCGAAACTCCAAAGTAACGTACTTTTCCAGATTCTTTTAACTGATTAAAAGCCTCAGCCGTTTCCATTGGATCCATTAGTGGATCCGGACGATGAATAAGTAACAAATCAATATAATCCGTTTTAAGGTTCATAAGAGACTGTTCAACTGACTTTAGAATGTGAGATTTACTAGTGTTGTAATGGTGAGTTATATGAGAAGGACGGTTATCTGATGGTACGACTATGCCACATTTCGTAACGATCTCCATTTTTTCGCGTAAAGAAGGCTTTAATGAAAGAGCGTTCCCAAATATTTCTTCACACGTGTAGCTACCATATATATCTGCGTGATCATATGTAGTTACACCTCGTTCCATTCCATGTTCAATCAGAGATAGGATTTTCTCGTTGGAAAAATTCCAATCTGCTAATCTCCACATACCGTGAACAATACGTGAAAGACTAAGGTCTTCCGTTAGTTTGACTCTTTGCATGTTTTTTCTCTCCTTTTATATAGCCTGATTGGCATGGCTAATTAGTACGCTTGCTGGGATACTGATTAATTCTTCTTTTAAAATATTGGACCTCTTCCTTAAAGGTCAATATTCTTACCAAAAGTTTCGGATATCTTTTTCTTTTCTACACCAACCCATATCATTAAAAAATTTCTCTATTAAGAGTGATAAAATAATAAGTATAATTTAGTACACTAAGAATTTCACTAAGCATTACCCTTTTTTATATCCTTGTTCTCTATATTTTACCAAAAATTATTTTAAGTAGAAATCTTCACATTCTCAATAGAGTAAAGTCTATTGAGATATAATCAAATCACCTTAATTTAGACTCAAAATATCTCATAAGAATTGTCCCAAATACATATGTTATAAATCTACCTTTTACTGATGCCACCATTGAATGTACTATACATAAATGTTCAAAAATAAAATTAACTCCCAGCATACTACAAGCTAGGAGTTAAAAATTTTATTCTTTATTAATAAGCCTTATCATGTGAATATTCAAGTGAGATACCTCTTTTTAAGGCTGATTGTTCAATCAATCTAATTTCATGATACATGGCATTTGATAAGATTCCTTTTTCTATGTTCTTATTTATTTCATAAAAGAATCCGGCCAATAAATCTAAAGGTAGTCTATCGTAAAGAGAACTTTTTTCTTCCTCCATAAAGCACCTCCTAATTCAACTATACAAAAAATCAGCATTAATTGAAAGCGTTTTCTTTTCGATCGAAGACAACTACGGTTTTAGACAGGAAACTAAAATGAAAGAATAATCTACCTATTTTCCATCATACATAATTAAAATATGAAGAAGGAGACGCGTTATGTTTAAAAGCTTGGTAAAATGGAACGTGATATGCAATAATAAACGGTAATTCCCCTTATTCAAAAGAACGTCCATGCCTAACTTGTAACGAATGAAGCCCTTGTAACTAACCTCCCCCATTAACTACATAAGTAAAAGACTGCCGAAGCAACTCCCTTATTGAAGTAAAGCACCAATTAGTTGAAGACTTTCGCTTCTGAAGTGTAAACGAGTTTGTTAAACATTTAGTATAATTCGTTTTTCGGGTAAAAAAGTTGTTGATATTATCGACTGTCCAAATCAAAAATAATTTCTTTGTTCAATAAATTCTCTACTCATGACAACATAACTCAAATTATTGTTCTTCCACTATAAAAGGTTCTATTTCCTTTTTTTTATGGGAAGATAACACAATGTTTGTTGAAGGTGTGCCATATTGCATTGACGCATCGATAAATTGTTCTAAACTCTCGACAGAATGTGTTGCTAATTTGACTATATAGCTAATTTCGCCTGCTACTCGATAACACTCAAGTACATCCGGATGGTTATGACAAAAGTTCGCTAATGCTTTACAATCCTTCGACTCAAACAATATAATAGCGCACATTGGGCGATTCATTTTTTTCAATGCGACATGTGCATGATAACCTTCAATAATTTGCTGCTCTTCTAGCTTTCTAACACGCTCTGTAACTGCTGGAGAAGATAAATGAACTACTTCTGCTAATTCCTTCATAGAAATTTTCGCATTTAATTGCAATTCCCTCACTATTTTTTTATCTACTTGATCCATATTTCCCCTCACCTTTTTTTATAAAATAGAATAACCTAAATTCTTTATTATTTAAATAAAAACAAACAAATATCCTTTTTGAACTTATGTAATATACCCCTATAGTCTCATACAATGAATACATTGGAGGAGATTTAGATGAAAAAAATATTATTGTTATTAGCTGATGGCTTTGAAGCTGTGGAGGCTAGCGTATTTACAGATGTGCTTGGTTGGAATAAATGGGAAGGGGACGGTTCGACTGAGGTTGTGACAGTTGGTCTTCGGGATAAGTTAAATTGCACATGGAATTTCACCGTCGTACCCGAAAAAACTGTTGATAACATTCAATTAGATGAATTCGATGCACTGGCTATTCCTGGAGGATTTGAAGAGGCCGGCTTTTATGAAGACGCATTCAGTGAGTCATTTTTAAACATTATCCGGCATTTTCACGAAAAACAGAAACCTATTGCTAGTATTTGTGTTGCATCGTTAGCACTAGGTAAAAGTGGCATTCTCATAGATAGAAAAGCTACAACTTACGATCATCCAACGAGTAAAAGAAAAGAGCAGTTAAAGAATTTCTGCCAAAACGTACAAAATGAGAGAATTGTTCAAGACAAAAATATTATCACATCTTCAAATCCAGGTACTGCTTTTGATGTAGCCTTTCTATTGCTTGAAATGCTGACATCTAAAGAAAATGCACATCATGTTAAAGACCTCATGGGATTTGCCTATACAAAAGTACAATAAAGAAATGCAAAGTAGAAAGAGATGAAATAATAAAAGAGCATACTTTGATCAAATCGTTTTTCAAAACATGCTCTTTCTTTCTGCTCATTTATGAAGGTTTATTACGATTATCAAACATTTTTATAAAGCTACAATTATCTCTAAGTGCTTGTTACCGACGAATCAAAGTGAAATTAAAAGGCATGAGCCCAGTAGATTACCGGGTTCATGCCCTCATGGCTGCCTAATTAAATAAAGTGTCTAACTTTTTGGGTTCACTTCAAAGACGGTCTATTTTTCTTCAACTAAAGCTACCCGTTTGTTTAAGTACAATTATTCACATTCTTGTTTGTGCTTTCCAATCTGCCCACTGTAACTATAGACAAATTACCAGTATAAAATATGTCAGGAGGGATTTTATATGGATTATGGACATAGCGATTTTTATCGTCAACATCCCAGTATTCATCCAATTTTAGATCAAATTTTGGAGAGATGGACTGGGGAACCAAAAAATACAGTTTATTTGTTAATCAATAAATATGGTTTACCTAATGAAGCAAGTTCAAAAAGAATCATCTGGTATAACAATGGTCCTTGGAAGCGTACGATTGTTCATCTTGATACAGTACCTCATAACACTCCGACTCCCCATCTTGATTATTTGGAACAAACCATTGATTATAAAGTTCCTGTTCAATTTTTTGATGAATTAGCACAGTTTGATGGTAGTTTATATCCAGACCGAACGGCTGGTGAAGCTACAGCTAAATGCGATCAAGAAGCGGCGAATTTTATGGCTTTAAACTTGATGAACGAAATTGTTACTGGCAAGCGAACCGTAGAAGATGCACGGCGTGCTGCGGTTGAAATTGAAAAAGCTTTTCGATTAAAAGGTCAATCGTCACCCTACACTACAGGATTCCTATTCCCAAAACAATCTCATACTGCTGATCCCGATGTCACCGCTTTTTAAGGCAAACTAAAACGGCAGGTTAGTTCCATTATTGGAAGTGTACTGTCTTCCTATAATTGTTTTACTTTAACTAACCTGCCCAGTAGTTTAATCAGAAATAACCCAATAATCTTTACCAGGGTTAAAATAATTAACCTCTATTATTATATGTTGGAAAATAGTCTTTTGAATTTTGCATCGAATGAGTAGTTATATAACTATTTGGATATTTGAAGTTACGCAAATAATTGATTTGTTTAACGATTCGAGAAAAAAATTGATGACTTTTCTTAGTACTATAAAAGATTAATCCATATTGGCGGAAAAATCAGTGAAGCATCCTGCTTTAGGTGAATTACCTCTTGATCAATGGATTGAACAGATATATTTGAATGAACAGCGACACATAGAACAAATACAAGAGATAAAATTACTTTTAGTGAGCTTTAAAATAAAACTTGATTAAATTAACACTTTTAACCTTGATATAAAAGCAAATATGAAGAGTCTGTTTTGAAAAAAAGATTGGTCAAAACACGCTCTTGTCATATCTATTCAGATTATTCTTTTTATAAAAGATTAATTTTTTTTCAATATTGTTCTTTTGGCTTTTTTTATAATTCTACTAGTTGACTTTATATCAGTATCCTTTGTCCATTCTTCACACAGGTCGATTACCCAATCTGGTTTGGTTTTACTAGCATCATTTAGCCAGTTTCCAACTGAATCTTGGACATATTTAGATGGATCTGATTTAAGTAAATTAAGAATAGGAAATGCTTTATCAGGTTCTTGTTTTAATATTTCAATATGCTTAGTCCATACGCCACGAGGACGAATAGATTCTACAGAGAACCTGCGAATATTCTCATTTTCACTTTTTGCCCAGTCTACTAACAATTCCAAACTTTTTTCTATATCTTGTGAAAGGTCTCCTCTAATAGACATCCAAGCAATTTCTCGAACACCAAAATGATGATCTGCTGCAAAAGGTCGGATATACGACAATTTATCTTCTAATGAATCATTAGGGTTTTTATTCATAAATGCCGCCCAACATCGCACGCTATCAGAAACATGATTGGAGCATTTATTGATTAAATCTTTCTTTTTTCTTTCACTTTCTTTGAGTATAACTTTATCCAATAAAGCTCCTGTCATTCGAATGGCTTTCATTCCAGTTTTTGCGTTCTGCTTTTCCAATTCAGCTACTACAAATTCTAAACTACCTTCAAGTCCTATTGACGGGAAGACATTTTTAATTAATACAATATGGTTTATAACTAGCCATTCTGTTAGATTAACACTCTCTAATTTCCCTTGATTTAGTAATTGTAATACCTCATTAGGAATTTCACTTGCTTTCTTGGCTCCCTTTCTGTTTAAGATGGCTTCTTTCACTACCATATAGTTCCCTCCTCGCATTTACACAAAATTATTGACGGTACCAATTTATATCTAAATTTAATCAAATAATGGTCAAGGTTTTTTGTTGCCACACCATTAAATCATTGTATTTAGCTACTCGGATGTGATAATTATTAACATTTTAATTTGATAAATCCCCTTAACCTGTTCTTTACCATCTGAGGTTTACGCCATTTAATGGTCTTTTGTTCGAGTTCTCTTAGCAAATAAAATAGTCAATATAACAAATAAACTAATAATAAAAACAAGTCTTAAAAAGTCAAATACCTCTAACTCTCCCATATCCAAATTTTAACACATAAAATAAATTTATATTAAACTAACCTGTCAATTTCAGGTACTTAATCTCACCATTGGCGAAAAAATGGTATATTAAAGATTGTTACATCAATGGTTTAAAACAAGGAGTGAAGAGATATCCATAAAAGATGGGTCATATCAACAATTGCAGGATTAATACTTATTTTAGTAAGTGTATTAACCTTCTATTATTTCAACAGCGAAAATAAACCAAAAAAACAGAAAAATGCTGAAGTTAAGGAAGTCAATATTCCTGAGGTACAGGAATATGGTGGGAGCCATCTCGATAAAGTTGGCGATAAGGTCCATCAAAAAAATTGGGGAACTTTCACTTTACTAGAGACAAAGTCAATAAATGAGTCATTTGAATTAGCGCCTATGGTCATCACAATCAAGGATATCCGCAGGATTCAATTATCCTCCCTCGAAGAAGTGGCAAAAGAAGAGCTCAAGTCCTATACGGGATTAAGTTTTGAGGAAGCTTATTCGATATACTATAAAGAGAATTTAAGCATGGAGGAAATCGATCAACGGGCTGCGTGGTCTAAAACAGATGTTGGCGACGAGGTTTCTTATCTTGAAATAACTTATTCTGTGAAAAATAAAGACTCGAAGGAGCTCCAATTTTTCAGCATGGAAGATGTTACATTTAATAATGAACTTACATATAATGTGCCGTCTAAAAATTTCATCCACTCCGGGGATACTTTTATTGGGACAAAGAAAGTCAGTCGATCAGATTACCAACCAGGGGAAACTAGAAAAGGAATAATTAGCTTATTAATTGATTCAGAAGAAAACATTGATGAGCTCACTTCCTTTTCCTTTACAACAGATGATATAGCAGATGGTGTTTCTCATGAATTATTAGTTGAGGGGACTTCGTTTACTATTTCTCTAAAAGGAAAATAGATAAGTAGTTATTAAAAAACGATAGAAAACCCTAAATAAGGGCAACCTTTATAAGGTTCCCAATATTTAGGGTTCTTTCTTGACTTTTATATGAATAGTTTAAGCTCTGAATCACTTATTCTTGAATTTTTAAACAAGTACGCTTAGCTTTCCCCTTTTTTTATTGTAGCTGGCTTCTCGGTTTCTTCTTCCAATAATATCCGCCGCAATATTTTCCCTACTGTAGATTTTGGCAATTGTTTCCTGAACTCAAATCTCTTCGGCACCTTATATCTTGCCAAGCGTTTATAGCAGAAATCCCTGATTTCCTGCTCCGTTACACGCATCCCTTTCTTTAGGACAATGGCCGCTTTGACTGTTTCCCCTCGATATGTATCTGGTACTCCAAAAACACATGTTTCCTCTACGCTCGGGTGCTGATAGATTATATCTTCCACTTCAATAGGGTAAATATTATATCCGCTAGCAATAATCATATCCTTCTTCCTGCCTACAATATAGAAATATCCTTCTTCATCCATCGTCGCGATGTCCCCAGTATATAACCAACCGTCTCGCAAAGCCGTTGCAGTCTCCACTGGATTTTTCCAGTAACCCTTCGTCACCTGCGGTCCTTTAATGATCAGTTCACCTGCCTTGCCTGTTGGCAATTCATGTGTTCCTGTTTCGATATCCACAATTTTAGCATCGGTATTAGGGTACGGGATTCCAATACTTCCTGGCTTTCTTTGACCTATTACAGGATTCCGATGAGTGGTAGGTGAAGTTTCCGACATTCCGAACCCTTCAGATATCGAAATACCCAATTTTTTTTCAAATTGATTAATGACCTCTATCGGGAGGGCGGCTGAACCGCAGCTACAATATTTAAAGCAACTTAAATCGTCAGCAGTCAATTCCGGATGATTTAGTAGGGCGATATACATAGTCGGAACGCCTGGGAAAATGGTGGGCCGGTGTTTCCGAATTAAATCTACCACCTTGTTAATTTCAAACTTATCTAAAGTGATATAAGTCGATCCAGCATAAACAGAACTATTCAAACGTCCATTACCGAACACATGAAATAATGGTGTCAATCCAAGCATACGCTCACCTGGTCTTTGGAGTTGAAGGGCATTTGCCGTAAATGTAAAATCTTGATAGACATTGGAGATTAAGTTAAAATGTGTAAGCATGACCCCTTTAGAATTCCCTGTTGTTCCTCCAGAATATTGAAGAACCGCTATATCTTCTTTCGGTTTAATATCCAATGCAGGAAGGTCTTTATTTTCTGCCACACTCAAAGAATAAAGGCCGTTTTCCAATAAATTACTAGCTAAAATAATCGTAAACTTGTCAGTCAAACCGGTTTGCTCTAACTTTTTCTTTTGTTCATCCTTCCCAATAAACCATGTGGCTTCGGAGTCCCGTAAAATATAGTCTAATTCATTTGGCTGATACAAGGGATTTACTTGAACAACCACACCACCCAAACGATGAATAGCATAATAGGCAATAATATATTCTAGACAATTTGGCAGCATGAGTGCTATGCGATTGTTCTTCTGAAACCCCCTATTATATAAGTCCGCAGCGAAACGATCTGATGCATTCTTCAATTCCAAATAAGTTAGTTCCTTCTCACCATCTATAACTGCTTTATTAGTTGGATATTGTTGAGCCGAATGTTCTAATAAATCGTATAATGACAATAATGGAATCTCAATTTCTAAAGGAGTCTCTTTCGGATAAAATTCATGCCAAGTTCTATTCAATTTCCTCAGTCCCTTATACTATTTCTCCAAATAAAAGCGCAACACACCAAATCCTTTAAAAACATCTACTTTCTTTGACTCTTCTCTATTAAACCTTTATTAGTGATTCTTGACTATCACTTTAACCTGAATATCATTAACAACCGGTTATGACATTTTCATTTATCACGAATTAGTTTAAATACTCCAGTACCTTTTGCAATAATATTGCCTTTGGAATCCTTAATTTCTCCCTCTGTAAAGGCAATTTTGTATCCTTGTTGAAGGACTTTTGCTTCCGCAAATAATTCTCCTGATGACATACTAGATAGATAATGAACGGTTAGGCTTGTCGTCACTACCTTAGATTTAGTCACAGAACGAGTCACCATTCCAAGAATAGTATCCAACATGGTAGCGTGAATACCTCCGTGTAGTGTTCCATTAACATTGAGTAAATGGTCTTCGATATTTAGCTTTAAAAGAACATTCCCTTCTTCAAATCGAACGATTTCAAACCCTATATGTGAAAAGAATGAACTACTTTCGAATAGGTTGCGAATATCCTCCACTTTAACAGACAAAATGTCACTTCTCCTCTCTAGTTCCCTTGTTATTACATCCATCTACCTTATGTACCGAAGGAGCAGAAACATAATGAGTTTCTACTCCTTTAAATGACATTCTTTAAATCGTTTCGATCATAATGGCCATTCCTTGACCGCCGCCAACACAAAGGGTAGCAATTCCATATCTTTCTTCCCTGCGAATCATTTCATGTATTAATGTTGTCACAATACGGGCACCCGTTGATCCAACTGGATGTCCGAGTGCTATTGCGCCTCCATTAACATTGACCTTGTTTTCATCAAGGCCTAAATCCTGAATTACTGCCAATGCCTGTGAGGCAAACGCTTCATTTAATTCGAAAAGGCCAATTTCTTCTACTTTTTTCCCGGTACGTTCCAATAGTTTCCCAACGGCTGGCACCGGACCGATTCCCATCACTTCAGGAGAAACCCCCGCAGTCGCCCAATCTACAACCTTTGCAATTGGTTTTAATTGTAACCGTGCAGCCTCACTAGCCTTCATTAATACCAATGCAGAAGCTCCGTCATTTCGACCGCATGCATTTCCAGCGGTAACCGTTCCATTTTCTTTGAATGCCGGCTTTAAGTTTGCAAGCTTTTCCCTAGTGGTGTCAGGGCGAGGGTATTCATCTTTTTCAATTGTAACCGTACTCTTCCTATCAATAACCCGGACAGGAACTATCTCATCCTTAAACTTTCCTTCTTCTATTGCTTTAGCCGCTCTTCGTTGGCTTCCAACCGAAAAAGCATCTTGTTCTTCCCTAGAGATATTGTATCGCTTTGCGACATTTTCAGCTGTGATCCCCATTCCTAAGTTTTCTCCGTAAATTTCTTGTGGTTGTTGTCCAGCTTCAGTATTTGAATCTACAAGTTTAGTCCGGTCACCACCAAAACGGGCACTTCTTAAATAAATAGGTGAACGGCTCATATTTTCCGTACCTCCTGCAACGACTATATTAGCTTGACCAGAGCTTATTTGCTGAGCAGCTGAAGTGATGGCCTGCATTCCTGATGCACATAATCGATTCACTGTAAAAGCGGGTGCAGAATCAGGAATTCCTGAACGTAGTGCTGCCACTCTCGCGACATTGGACGATTCGGTCGTTTGTCTAACCTCTCCCATGATAACTTCATCGACCTGTTCGGCCTCTATATTAGCCCGTTTGATCGCTTCTTTGATGGCAATACTCGCCAAATGACCCGAACTAATTTCTTTAAACGCACCTCCGTATCGTCCAATTGGTGTACGGACCGCGCTCACGATTACAATCTCTTCTCCCATTTCGTTCTCCCCCTTGAAATTTTCATTGCAAATGTACAGGTTTTTCCACCACTATGCTTTATCCGTATTTCTCGCTGGCTTCAGTAGTTTTACCTTTTTACCAGATCCCTTAACTCCTTACTTTTTAATTCTTATGTCCATGGTTTAAGAGACAAAAGACGTTTAACACACTTCCAAGACATTCCTAGCAATTATTAATCGTTGAATTTCATTTGTTCCTTCATAAATCTTAGTAATGCGGGCATCCCGATAAAAACGCTCAACTGGATATTCCGTCATATACCCCATACCCCCGTGAATTTGAACAGCCTTATCCGCCACTCGATTAAAAACATCAGAAGCAAACAGTTTTGCCATTGATGCTTCCTTAATCACCTTTTTCCCTTCATCAATCTTTTGCGCTGCCATCATTGTTAAAGTTCTTGCCGCTTCTGTTTCCGTTGCCATGTCTGCAAGCATCCATTGGATTGCCTGGTTGTCCGCAATTGGTTTGCCGAATTGAATACGCTCTTTCGCATATTTGGCAGATAATTCAATTAATTTGCCGCATGATCCAACCGCTCTTGCTGCTAGCCCGACACGCCCTTCTCCTAAGATTTTTAGTGCTGACATATACCCCATTCCAACTTCACCAATTACGTTTTCTTCTGGAATGATACAATCTTCGAAAATAACTTGGGATGTATACGATCCTCTTAATCCCATTTTCTTGTCCTTTTTACCGACAGTTAAGCCGGGAAAATCTCTTTCTAATAAAAATGCAGTAATTCCGCCTTTTGCCCCTTTCTCTTTATCGGTTAAGGCAAATACCGTATAGACATCAGCAATCGGCCCGTTAGTGATGAAGTGCTTCGTTCCATTCATAACCCAATAATCACCTTTTTTCTCTGCGCTTGTTGCCAAATTTGTTGCATCCGATCCTGCACCGGGCTCGGATAGAGCAAAGGCAGCAATTTTGTTACCAGCTGCCATTTCAGGCAAATATTTATTTTTCAAATGTTCGGATGCAAGCTTAACAAGACCTGTGCTTCCAATCCCGGTGTGAGCACTAATTAAAGAAACAAATCCATTATGTGTTCTTCCTAACTGCTCTAAAACGGTAGCCTTTTCTACCGCATTCAAGCCAATTCCACCGTATTGTTCAGGAATGCTTATCCCGAATAAACCAAGTTCTTTGGATTTTTCAACTAAATGCTGCGGGATGGCATCTTCTTCTTCAATTTGTTGAGCATAAGGCTCTACTTCTTTTTCAACAAAATTACGTATCATATTCTTCATTTGCAGCATTTCTTTATTTAAAGTAATCGTCATAATTCATACTCCTCCTTAAGTCTGTTCACTTATTTTTTTTAGCTAACTAATAAGATTACGATCGAAATAGTCCATTTTTTTACGCATTTTTCCTAGAGAGTGATAAGCAAAAAATCAGCACTCTCGTTCAATAATCGTAGCAATTCCCTGCCCACCCCCAATGCAAGCTGTAATAAGAGCATATCTACCGCCAGATCGCTTCAATTCATAGGCTGCTTTCGTAATAAGAATTGCACCTGTAGCACCAAGTGGATGTCCGTGTGCGATGGCCCCGCCATTCACATTCACTTTTGCAGGATTCATATCAAGCTCCCTGTTACAAGCAATCACTTGAGCTGCAAAGGCCTCATTAATTTCAATAATGTCCATATCATTTAAGGAAAGTCCTGACTTTTCCATTACCTTTCTTATAGCGGGAACAGGTCCGATTCCCATAATGTTTGGATCTACACCTGCAACAGCATGTGCTCTAATTGTTGCTAACGGATTATTCCCAAGTTCATCTGCTTTCTCCCTCGACATAATAACCAGGGCAGATGCGGCATCATTTAACCCTGAACTATTGCCAGCGGTCACGGATCCACCTTCTAAAAACGCTGGAGATAATTTTGCTAGCCCTTCTTTAGTTATTTGCGGGCGTGGATGTTCATCAAATTTGAATTCGATAGGCTCTCCTTTTCTAACTGGAATGCTCACTGGAACAATTTGCTCATTAAAACGCCCCTCTTCCATTGCTCTAGCCATCTTTTTCTGGCTTTGGAAAGCGAATTCATCTTGTTCTTCCCTGGTGACCTCATATTTTTCAGCTAAGTTTTCAGCAGTTATTCCCATTGGCGGATCACCGATTTCTTTTGAAGACAACTGTGATTTTCTGAACTTCGGGGGCATTGAACTGTATGTTTTCTCTGGACGATCCATCAAGTAAGGCGCCCGGCTCATACTTTCAACTCCACCTGCGATATAAACTTCTCCATCACCAGCCCAGATTGCCTGTGCAGCTAGATTGACAGCATTAATTCCTGAACCGCACTGACGGTCAACTGTCAGGCCCGGCAGCTTGATAGAAAGGCCTGTTTGAAGCGCGGTTAACCTGGCGATGTTTCCACCGCCGCTTAAAACATTCCCAAAAATAACATCATCGACCATTTCAGAATTTACATTTGCTCGTTTTAAAGCTTCTTTTATCACTTCAGCACCAAATACGTGGGCGGGAACTGACGCTAGTTCGCCTCCTTGTTTCCCAATTGCTGTTCGTACTGCTGAAACAATGACCGCATCTCTATTCATTTCTACATCCGCTCCTTTTTCATTGTAATTCATCCCTTTTCATATCAAGGCTTTCAAGAAAGATAAACTATCAAATATTCCCAATGGTATCATTTATTTAATCAGCTATTTAGAGCAAACTTATGAGGATTTAAGATTATAGTCTTTCTGTTCATCTTTATTCCCTTTTGATTTAGACGGTTTTACAAATATGGCAAATAGTATGCCAAAAGCCAAAACAAGAATAGCCATGAACAAAATCGATAAGTTATAGCCCATTACTTTATTTCCTCCAGCTAAACTTATGATATAGCCGGTTAAAAGTGGAGCAATAATCCCTGCTAAGTTACCTGATGAAGTTAAAATACTTGTCATCAATCCACCGCGTTCACGCATCTCATTGATCATAATCGTTGGACCTATTGGTAATATGGCATATGTAAGGCCCTTTGCTAAACACATCGCAAGAATCACCCAAATTGGATTTTGAAAAACCATGATTGATGAAAAAAATATTGCACCTAAGACCATTGCTCCAGCGACAATGAATACTCTTGATGACCGCCAATTTTGATTTTTCTTAAATAAATAATCAGACAGCATAGAAACACCCATATAAATACAAACGGAAACGACTCCGATTATTGCCACACTTGATCCCATCTGACCGGGAGTCATCTTAACGGCTTCCACTAAATAAATCGGCAGCCAAACTGAAAACCAAACAACAAGGATATAGGTTGAAAAGTAAGCAAGGGTAGTAAATAAAGCAGTAGGTGACCCTAGAAGCACCAGAAAATCTTTCACTTTAATTTTCTCTAGTTTTTCTTTCTTTTTCTTCTCTACTTTTTCATATACTTCAACAGGATTTTCCTTTGTTAAAAATTGAAATAGGAAGAACCAAACAAGACTTGCTGCACCAAGAGCAGCAAAGGCAACCTTCCATCCGAAAATGGTTATTAATGAAACGAGGATTGGCGCAACAATCATCGCTCCAACAGTTCCGCCGCCAACCACTACCGAATTAGCAAATCCTTTTAGTTTCGGTGGAAACCACTTATCCGCGTGACTGTAAGCAACTGGGCTATAAGGTCCTTCAAATGCACCTAGTAAAACTCTGTAGAGAATCAGCAAGGGCAAAGCAGTAATGGCCAAAACCCCGAATTGCAAAACAGTCCAAGTCAGCATGATGAATCCAAGTACTTTTTTTGCCCCAAGTCGATCCGCCCACGCTGCCCCGAAAATACCTGTTACCGGATAGCCAATAATAACTACTTCCGACAAGTCCCCACTCAGCATAAGAAAGATCAAATTCTTTCATGATAGGTACAGCTGCAAGTCCAATGATTGATTTATCAGCAAAGTTAATAACGGCCCCAAAGAATAATAGAATGAGAACAACCCAACGCATTTGAATTCCTCTTTTCTTTTTTTGTGTTCACACACTTCGAATTTAATCTAATAAATGATTACTTAATTAATACAACTATAAGCACTTCTTTCTTCATCTGTTCCGCCAGTGAAAAATGCCGTCTTGTCTCTATCTATTTGAATGAAAATCTTATAAAATGACTTTGTTTTCGTTCTGATGATCTTTCATGCATTCTTCCTTAATCACTTTTCTCCTCCTTTTCAAGTTCTTCTTTTATAAGCAATCTTTTTAAAAGTTTACCTACTGTATTCCGCGGCAGTTCTTTTCTAATTTCAAATTCTTTTGGCACCTTGTAGGGGGTCAACTGTGAATAGCAATATCCTTCTATTTCATCAAGATCAATGGAGGCGTTTTCTTTCGGTACAATAAATGCTTTTACTACTTCACCTATTTCTTTATGCGGTATGCCTACTACAGCAGCCTCTTTAATTGTCGGATGTTCATATAGAACTCCTTCCACCTCTTGGGGATAAATATTAAACCCTCCAACTATCATCATTTCTTTTTTTCTCCCGACAATGTAGAAATAACCTTCTTCATCCATCACAGCGAGATCACCCGTGTATAGCCAATCATTTTGTAATGCCTTTTTTGTTTCAGATTCATTATTCCAGTAACCTTTCATAATTTGTGGGCCTTTTATAAGTAATTCTCCTACACCTGTGTTTGGTACTTCATTATTATCATCATCAATAATCATACAGTCTGTGCCTGGAAAGGGAATGCCAATGCTTCCTATTTTTCTTTTCCCAAAGGGTGGATTACGGTGAGTGGATGGCGAAGCTTCTGATAAACCAAAGCCTTCACCAATTTTGGCACCGGTCAGCACCTCAAATCGCTTCATTACCTCAACTGGAAGTGGAGCTGATCCGCAAGAACAATTTCTTATACAATCCAGTCCATAGTTTTCGATTTCTGGGTGATTGACAAAAGCGTTATACATCTTTGGAACTCCTGGAAAAAAAGTTGGACGATACTTTTTAATGTTATTAAGTACATTTTGGAGCTCGAATTTAGGAAATAATAGAATAGAGGCTCCAATATAGATACCTAAATTCATTGCACTTGTCATTGCGTAAACATGATATAGAGGTGTTGATGCCAAGACGATTTCTTCCCCTGGTATCATTGAATCCCCGTACATTTCAGAGCTCTGTACTACGTTGGATGTCAAGTTATAATGAGTAAGCATAACCCCCTTCATCTTCCCTGTAGTACCACCGGTGTATTGAATAACAGAAGTATCTTCATAGGGATTTATACATTCAGGCTTTTTAATTGCTTCTCCAAATTCAATCATTGAACGAAGAGAATGAGAGTCATTATGTTCGTCATCTGTATTAATGCAAGCTACAAAGTCATATATCCCTTTCGTTTCTTCAACAGTATTCGCAGCAGTTTGATCAAACACAATATATTTAGCATTTGAGTCTAATAAAATTTGCAATAGTTCTCTAGGTTTATACAATGGATTCAGCTGTACAACAATAAGACCAAGAGCCTGCGCAGCGTAATAACTGACAATAAAAAATGGATGATTGGCCATCATCAGACCAATTCGTTCTCCTTTCACGAAACCTAATTCTTTCCATTTACCTGCAAGTTTGTCCACCTGCCATTTCAGATTTTTATAGTCTATTAAATTGTCTTCAAAAATAATAGCTGTATGATCAGGAAACTTTTTTGCTGTTATATCAAGTAGTTTATAGACGGATATTTCCGGTAGCTTTAATGACTTCATTCTTTCTCCATACCATTGCTCCCATGGGTGATTTACTGTTTTACGCACCATTTATCCCTCCACTTAGTAACAAATCTTCATATTTTTCCATTTTCGCTTTATACTTATTTATCAATGCAACTTGCATGCCAAGATATATATAGGTGTAAATAACTTGAATTTTCGAAATGAATCAATTCATTAATGAATTTTATTCTCTTAAAAATCATTACTTTTAAGGATTCATCTAAAAACCAATAATTCATTTTTGAATTTTCGATAGAGTTAAGAATAATTCTCAATATAAGAGTGTGATTTTGGAATTTAACGAGTTCCATCCTTCTTTTCTTTATACAAAGTTTTGTTTTTCTAATATGAGTCATACAAGAATCTTTCCAGATTGAAAAATCCCATCCAGCTGGGCTAGAATGGGACTTTTCAATCTTCTAGGAAAGCATGCAAAAATACATCTAGAACGATTTATGAAATGAAATCTCCAGATTTTTGCCCTCCTTTGGCTTTCCAAAGCAAATGCATCCTGATCTTTATGGTAAATATGATATATTTCTGCTTCTATAAAAACTCTACATATTTTCTGTTTTATATCTTATTTATCCTTGATGCCACGCACCTGGGTTGTTTCCTTCCACATATTGCTTCAGCATAAGTGAACCCCAAGTTGTTTTAATCATCCCATATGGCCCTTCCATTCACTCCCATCCAGAATGATTAAAGTATACAATCGTCGCTCCGTTTTCATTAACATTCAAATCGAAACGAATTTTTGTACCTTTCCATCCTGGCATATCATGTTGGACTGTCCATACACCTGGTTAAAGCTGATCAATGTGCATTTGGAAAATAGCTTGACGATTGTAAAATTCAGCAATGCTTCTTACTTGAGGTTCAGCTTTAGCATCTGTTGTCCACCAACCCTTAAATCCTTCAGTTGTGGTAATGGCTTCGTATACTTTTTCAGAAGGCGCGATTATCATAATTTGATGTGGCAGTTAATCATCATTTATCCTCCTTTCTTCTTTTAATTTTATAGTTAGCTCCACTCTTTGGTGATTTTTAATGTTACCAAAAGGTCACATTTAGGAATTTGTCACTGCCTTTTAATGTGTCAACGATATGTTCTATTAGGAATTCAAATTATAGATTTTATAAAGGATCGTCCAATGTGGGCATATCAATTAGAAGAAGACTAAAATGCCCACTTTTCTTAGAACCTAGGGGATTATTTTATGAAGTATTGGAAATGGACAAGGGCAATCTGAGGTACAGTTTCTTATCTAAAAAAGCTAGAAGAAACCCGATTACAAGGTCTTCTCGGAATGCATGCAAGGAGTAGTACTTAGCTTTTATTAATATGTTTTAGAAGAGAATTTCTCTGCTAATTTGTTAAAGCTTTCTCACCATGCGATCAGTTCTTTTGAACTAGGATAGGAAGAACTACTAGGGTTTTTTAGAAATAATTCGATGAAACAGGTAAACTACCAGGAGAATAAAGACTAAACAACATAGTAGATTTCGCATTTGGATTAACATTGGAGAAAGGCTTAGTTCGTTTAATGGCTACCTAGAATGGTAGCGTCAGGAAAATACGCGAATTTTTTTATGTTTGCGATACCTCTATATAAAAAGACCGAATTTCTCGCTGATAACATTGAGAAATTCGGCTTTAGTTACTTCACAATGTCGCCCTTTGTAAGGTTAAATGAATTCTGCTTTCCTTTAATTAAGTTGCTAGTTTTGTTTACAACTCAAGAATCTAGTTAAATCTCATCATGTCTAACTTAAGCTTTAATTTCGTTTGAAAAGTAAGTCATGGGTATGGAGGGTACCAAGATTTTTTCGGTTTTTACTTCGTATAGACCAAAGGGAACTAAACGGAGCCCCGGAAGAAAATCACAAGTTAAAAACAATAAAGTATAAAGAATGTCATGGAAAGGAAATCCTCGTGCTTGAAGTGCCGATAATAATTTATCATTAAATTCTACTGCCTTATCAAATGAAGGATCAGTAGTCATCATACCTGTAAGCTGTAATGGGATTTCAAGAATGATTTCCTCACCATCAACAATTACTACCCCTCCCCCCATTTCATAGACACGTGCAGCAGCTATAGCCATTGCTTCTGGATTTCTGCCGATTGTAAGCAAATCAGTAGTTGTATTAAAGGTTGAGGCCATCCCATCTAAATTAATTGCAAACTTTTCTAATATTCCTTTTGTCACCCATTCCCCATTTCTATGGATTAGAGTTGCATACATAAGACCTTCTTGATCTGTTAGATCTACAAATCCATTCTTAATTGGAAGCTCCAATTCTTTTCGTTGGGTTATTACATTACTTCGAAAAAAAATAACCGGTACTGAGTTGCTTGAAGATGCTTGTGGGAAAAGATACAGATCAGGGTTTCCTAAAATCTCTCTTGAAAATGAAAATGGTTTTTCCGATAAATATTTACTCCAATCAAAGTTAGGCATCTGTATAGTTAATTTTCCCTTTTCAGCCACTATTTCTCCGTTTGAGATTACTAAATCCGGACGGAACTGAACGAGGTCAGGCAAAAGTAAAATATCCGCTTTTTTTCCTGGAGCTATTCCTCCAATAAAATCGTCCTGCTTGAGATATGTAGCTGCATTAATGGTTACCATTTGAATTGCTTCCATAACGGGTACACCCAATTCCACGGCTTGCCTAACTAGCCCATCAACAAATCCTTCTTTTTCGATAAAAGATGGATGCGGGCCATCTGTTGTCATTAAGATTCTATTCGTACTTACATTTCCCTCTGTGATCAGCTTGATTATCTCTGACAAATCTGGACGCAGCGAACTATTTCGAAGTACTGTCCACAATCCCAACCTTAAACGGTCCAAGGCCTCTTCCACTGTAATAGCTTCATGACAGGCACTTATCCCTGAAGCTGCAATCGAATTTAATTTTTCATAAGAACACCCGGCATTATGGCCATCAGATACTTTTCCCATCTTTTTCGCTTCATCTATAATGTCTAATAACACTGGGTCCCCATTGTATAATAGCGGCCAACGAGTCACTTCTGCTGTTCCAAGTACATCTTCTAGTGATAGGAGGTCAATTATATCCTTTTGGTTAAACCATTCTCTTTCCCCTGGGTATATGGCCTGCGAAACTAATCTAATCAACCAGAAAAAGTTCCCTGGCAATTTCTCTATATCATCTACAAGTTGTTTAAACCCCAAGGCACCCATGTGTAAATAAAAAAACAAATTATCATTTACTGTCGTCGTAGTGCCCAGCGGCAATACCTTTGCAGTAACACTCACCGGATTGTATACAACCCAAGGATGTGCATGTGTTTCGATGAACCCTGGAGAAACGTACAATCCATTGGCATCAATTACAGTTGTATTTTCACTTATGACACCTTCACTTTCCCCAACATATGCAATGCAATCTTTATACAAAGCGATATTTTGCTTTAGGAATTCACCAGAATACACATTAATCACTGTTCCGTCTTTAATTAAAATATCAGCGGGTCGTTTCCCTTGCGCCACTTCAATTAATTCATCTCTCATTGCTCTTGCTTTCACTATTCTTCGCCTCCCCATCCCTATTTGAATATTCTTTAGATTCGTTATAAATCATTCTGCTAATTAAAAACTACGAGATGAATATCCATTACACTATGATAGGCTTCTGCGCTGCTCCCATACTCTAGGGCAAATTTGACTAGCTTTTAGGGTAGTCATTACTTTTTTCTGTTTAGGTTTTACAATTAACTTGTTTCAGTCTCTCTTAATTTAAATCTTTGAATTTTCCCTGTTGTAGTCTTTGGCAACTCATTCACGAATTCAATGACACGGGGATATTTATATGGTGCCAACACCTTTTTGATAAATCCTTTAAATTCAAGTTTCAGTTCTTCCCTCGGTTCGACACCAGCTTTTAATACAATATAGGCTTTTGGTTTAATTAAATTATTTTCGTCCTTTACTGCGACAACAGCAGTTTCTAATATATCGGGATGTGATAAGAGAGCGTTTTCAATTTCTATTGGCGATACCCAGATTCCATTCACCTTCATCATGTCATCAATTCTTCCGGCATACCAATAAAAACCATCTTCATCCTTAAAATATTTATCTCCCGTCACAAGCCAATCACCAATAAATTTCTTTTTATTTTCTTCATTGAGATTCCAATACGATGCCGCAATGCTTTCACCCTTAATTAAAAGATCTCCTACTTCATTCACTGCAGCTTCATGACCATCTTCATTCACAATTTTAGCTTCATAACCTGGAACAATCTTCCCCGTGCTCCCTTGCCGAATTTGACTAACTTGATTAGATAGATATATATGAAGTGATTCCGTTGAGCCGATTCCGTCTATAATATCTAAATTAAAAACTTTCTTCCATTGTTCTATATAAGAGGCAGGCAACGCCTCACCCGCAGATACGCAAAGTCTTATCGAAGAGAGATCATAGTTTTTTTTCGTCTTCTCAAGGTAGTTGAGCATTGATCCATACAAGGTAGGAACTCCAAAAAAGATGGTAGGACGATACTTTTCAATCGTCTCAAACACTTTCTCTGCAGTCGGTCGGTCCGGCATTAATACAGTAGTCGCTCCGGCCCCAAATGGAAAATACATCCCATTTCCCAAACCATAGGCAAAGAAAAGCTTCGAAGCAGAAAAAGTAATGTCATTTTCAGTGATCTGTAAAATATTTTTGGCGTAACTTTTATAGGCTTCTTCCATATCAGTTTGAAGATGAATCACACCCTTTGGCTCACCCGTACTACCTGATGTATAGAGCCAGAACGCTTGATCATTAATAGTGCTATAACAGGGGGGCAATTCTTTATCTTGGCCCTTTATAAGATCGTAAAAGGAGTGTTCATTAGCTTCTTTCAAGATTCGATTTTTCCCGTCAACTAGGATTACATGTTTTAAGAAGAGTAAACGATTCTTAACAGCCTTTAATTCTTCCCACCGTTCACAGGTAGTAACCAACACTTTTGATCGACTATTATTCAATAGAAACTCATAATCCTTTAAAGGTAAAAGTGTGTTGGCAGGAATAGGAATCGCTCCAACTTTAATTGCCCCAAAGAAACCAATAATGAATTCTGGAGAGTCATCTAATAATAGTAAAACGCGCTGTTCCATCTCTGTGTTTAACTCTTTTAAGGCAGCACCAAATTGGTTAGCAGATGTTTCGATCTCTTGGTAGGTGTAAAATCGATCTTCATAAAAAATCGCCGCTTTATCACCTCTGCCTACTTCTATATTTTTTTGAAAGAAATTATAAGATGCATTATACATCGATCCCAACCCTCTAATTTTATGCTCGGTTTTTATCACACATATTTCCCCCCAATAACCTTAATAGATTTCCTGCCTTTTTCTAAAATCCTTTATTTTTCTGATAGAAATTTCTCCAACTATTATTCTTTTGACAGACCAAACATATTTAACTGCTATTCACCTACATAAGAGACTACACTTTTTTCGTTTCAGTATATAAACCAAGGGTTTCACGAGATAGTTCTCTACCAAATCCTGACTGCTTATAACCTCCAAATAGGGTTCCCTGGAATGCAGAAATCTGGCTGTTAATCAACAATCCGGGCATTAATTTTTGCTGCTACCCGATTCGCTTTTGCATGGGTTATTGTCCAAACTACAGATGCTAAACCATGAATCGAGTGGTTTGCCATTTCAATTCCTTCTTTTTCATTGATTTCATGACAACAACGACTGGACCGAATACTTCTTCTCCGCACTGTCAAAAAAAGAATAGGGATTTCATTTCATCTACCCGATAAATCTCTCACTCTGTAATTTTCATTGAGTCTCAGGTGGTAAAAGGTAGTTCTTTATTCTCTATTCGTGACATGTTATATGACTTAATCTGCTGTTTGTAATTTTCATACCGGGCAAATGCTTCAACGTTCCAACCAGTAATAACAAACTTTCTTAACAATGGGGCCACCCGACATCGTTCTTCCTGTAAATTATTGTATAACCCTTGTTAGAAAGAATACACTTCACATGCCCAATACGCTCTCCCCACTCTAGCGGCCCTTTGGGGTAGTTTGTTCCAAGCTTCATTGCTATATCGATATCTTCCTTAATAGCTATTTTTTGCGTAAAAGCATAAAATGCTTCATTAATAATCATTGAAAGCACCCTTGGAAGCACTAGTCCTACTTGGTCTTTAGTAAATTCCGATTCTAATTCTACATCTTCAAGTTGTTTAGTAACCGCTTTCAAATTGTTGGTTTCCCCAGTTAACGGCAAAGTTAATTCAATCAGATTTTGAGAATCCAAGTCTGGAAAACAAGCAAATCCTACAATTTTCAAATGTCCATTTGTCCAATTAAATACTTCTGTGCAAGTAATAGAAAGTACACTCGTTATAACAATTGAATGTTTATTTAAAACAAATTTTCCAAGTGCCTGAATTGTTTTTTTCTTGTTTCCTAGATTGCCATGCTCTGTTTCCCAAATGATATCAAAAAATTCTGTTTCATAATCGGCTAATTGATTAGCAGATCCAATTTTTGTAGAACCTTCAAAAATTTTATGGAGTATGGGCCCATTTTAAACCCGCCAGCCTTTTTCATGATGCGGTCAACTTTTTCATGTGTGGCTAGTCCTTCATCAACAATTCTAAGGGACTCATTTTAAAAGAATGGGCAATTCTATTGACGATAAAGCCTGGTGTATCTTTACATATTACAGGCCTTTTCTTAATTTGGAGTAATAAGTCCCTTGTTCTGTCGATTGTGGTTTGGTCAGTTAATTAACTTTTTACAATTTCAATAAGTGGCATTAGAGGTACTCAATTGAATAAATGTATACCAACCATTCTTTGAGGATGACTTATTAGTTGCTAGTATCGTTTCAGTGTCAGTAACTGCCTCTAACTTCTAAATAATTCTATTTTTAAAGATTTAATCTCCGGTACAGCTTCAATAATTAAGTCTAAACCCGATACATCGGTGAGTTTTGCTGACTCTGCCAGCTCAGGATAAATTTTGCCTTTACTTTCATTTTTTCGATATTAGTAATAATATTTCTAGAGTTTCTTTCAAGGATTTCGGCTTCTATATCATATAAAGTAACGGATAATCCACTTTGCAAAAAGTCTGGGCAATTCCATTTCCCATTGTCCCTGAACCAACTACACCGACCGTTTAGATTCCTTGAATTTGCTAAGGAGATGTAGCAGCAGTTCCATTCCAACGTATACTTTCAAAAACAGTTTTACAGCTCTGGCAATAGTACTGCCTAACCAGCTGTGCAGTGCCGAAGGATGAATATAACTCAACATTTTTCCCATCACAAAATGGACAAGTTGGTTTTTCCTTTTCACTGAGCATTTACAATCTCCTCATCCCTTAAACTTGGAATCAATGCATTCTTATACGAATCAGCTAGCTTACTATTTTCAAGAAGAACATCACTCTCAACAAGAACAATATTGTTTTCCACTTGCTTCATCCATGTAATGACTTCTTGTTCACAAAGCTTAAAAGCATTAATGAAACGAGCCGGTATAGATCCGCCATCATTTAGCAACTTGAGTGCCCAGCTTTTTGAATACAAAATATGTTCTTCCTGTTCTTTTACTAATTTATTAAATTGCAGCCCGATTTCACTGCTTTTCTGATGACTGGTTAAAGCGGTTATCAATGTGTTAAGCGCTGTGTTCATACAGTATAGTCCTGCAATAAGTGATATCCAGTCCTCGATTTTAACTATGCTATGGAAGGCTTTTCCCGTTTGTTCCTTCACATCATTTTTGTTACCTTTCCCACCTTTTAAATTCGCTCCCCAGTTATAAAGAAGACGCGCATGTCCAAGCTCTGACTGCGCCATCGCAATTGCTGCAAGTGTTCCTTCTAAGTCTGGTCCGCTCACACCGACCTCGACAAGACGATCGCCTAAAATAAATTTGTTATCAGCAATCGTTTCTATTAAATTTATTAATTCATAATTGATATTTTTGGAATTCACCATATTAAACCACCCTTTTCTTAAAAAATGGTTCTACTTCTCTAATGCAAATCATATTTTCCCTCTTGACTATATACATTTCCACCCATTTTTCTTCGTCGTAAATATAACGTGCATAAACACGTGCCAACTCATCACTGTTGGCCTCGACGGTTCCAATATGCATTAAATCATCACCTCGATTAATTCTGGAAAGCACATCATATTCAAACTGTTGAACTGCTTTAATATTCATCGTGAACTAACCCCCCAAGTCTTTAATTTTTGTTTACCTGCCTCACTCATTTGATCGACCGTCCAGGCAGGACTCCAAACCACTTCAATTTCCACTGTATTAATATTTGCTTCTTGAAGGAGCCGATTTTTGATATCACTTTCAATCCATTGCATACACCCACATCCTGTTGAAGTATAAGTCATCGTAACAAGCGCCTTATTTTCTTGTTTTTCTACCCCATAAATTAATCCCATATCAACAATGCTTATTGGAAATTCAGGATCAGTAACGTCTTGTAATGCATTGATAAGAACGGGATCTTTATAAAAAACCTTTTCCATCTAGATCGCCTCATTTCGATATTCTTCAAGTTGTTGATATCCTTTTTGAATTCGATTAACAAATTCCTGATTTTGCGGACCTCGCTGCTTAAAGCGCTGGATGACATTATCCCATGTATCCGGCTCATCGTATTTCCACCGCTTATTCTCAACATCGAATTTACATGGAAAGGGAACAATCAAATCATATTTCCCGGTCTCTTCATTGTATTGGGCTGGAACATTAAGCCCAAGAGATTCACAGAAAGGAACAGCTGTTGACATCCATTTTTGCCTTAATTCATCATTTGTTTTTCCTTTCAACTTATAATCAAGCTGGGATGAACGACTTTTTAAGTTATCTGCTACACCAAAGAATTCCAGCGACATAATAAACATCCAATCAAGTGCTTCTTGGACCTGCTTAGCCGTTTCAGGTTCTTTCATAGCTGCCTTCATGATAATTTCACCGTTTCTTAAATGAAATAATTCCTCTTTATCTACTTTGACTAATGCACGTTTCCATGGTCCGTATGATGTATGCTGATGTGCATCTCCCAACAGAGTATAACCTGCACGGTCAAACAATCCATTAAACACACCGAGCTCAACCCAATTATTTAATTTAAAATCAAAGGCATATGGATTTTTCCATTTATTTGGCGGACGTTCGTATAACAAAGATTGAACATCTTCTCCTAAATCCTTTAATAGCCTGTAGGCAATATGCGCATGCCCAATTTCATCCTGCATCACAGCAAGAGCTGTTATTTTGTAATTTAAATTAGGAGCATCTTTGTAAACAGTCAGAAGTGGCGGCACACTTAATAACTCTGTATCCCCAACTATCATCAGAGTTTGTTTCAATGCCCTTTTATAATTTTCATCCATATCTTCTAATCTCTCCACCACAAACCCAGATTGAACCTTGCTCATCAAATCATTCGCAGATACTGCCATATCTCCCTCTCCTATCATATTATGTTTTTTGAACTATCGTCTTATATAAGTAATATGATAATTTACTTTATATGGATAGTCAAGAGTTTATCAGATTTTTCAGAAAACAAATAAACGAGATGTACAAAAATACATCTCGTTTATTCCTTATAATTTATATTTAAACGCACCATTTGTTGAGATTTTATGAATTCTCTCTGATTCCACTAAATATTCCAGGTGTGCTAGCGTTTCTGCAATAGCGAATCGCCACTGATGATCAGTAAGCTTTTTATGCTGAAACAGCTTCTCTGTAATCTCAAAGGCTACTTGTTTCGTTTCCAAAATGGTTAAAATAGTAGCTAAACGTTCCTTATGATGTAAAATGATTTCTTTAGCTCTCTGTGCGAGATTTTCAATAGGTGTTCCATGGGCTGGATAAGCAATGCTTATATCTTGATCAACAAGGCAATGCAATGTTGAAAAGTAACTAGCTAAGGGATTTTGATCAGAGTTGGGCCAAAGACTAATATTCGGAGTGATTCGATTCAAGACAACATCGCCTATTAACATAATTTTCTGACTTTCATGATAAAAACATAGATGTCCTTCAGCATGTCCACTATATTTATGGACGACCCATCTTCCACCAGGACTATCTAATTGCGATTCATTGAAATTATTAATTTCGGGAAGTGGATTTACTTTATTTGAAAGAAACAATACGTTCTCTTTAACTTTCGTCAACAATGACTCTGGGACAGCATGCTTTTGAAATAATTCATATGTTGCCTCAGCCTGCTTCGTACTTCCGCCAAAAACAGTTTTAATCATCTTAGCTTCTTCTTCGCTCATATAAACATGCGCCCCGGTTTTTTGTTGCATCCAACTAATTAATCCTGAATGATCAGGATGAAAATGGGTCAGGACAATCTTTGATATATCTGTTGGATTGATAGACAACTCTTCAAAGACTTCTTCCCAACACTGTTTCGCGTCTGTTGTTGGAAAACCAACATCAATCAAAATGATTTCTTCTATCGTGCGGAATATATAACAATAGACATACTTCATTGGGAATGGTACAGGTATGCCGATGCGTGTTAAATAATCTGTTATTTGTTGATGATTTCCTGAAAGCACAGCCATTGACAGGACCCCCTAAAAACTGGGTCCCGTTTTTCTTGAAAGGCGAGTAATGCTTCTTTTCGATCCCCAGTGCCTATTGTTAACTCATACGCCTTTGATTCGATAGCAATCCCTGTTCGCAAATCAGTAGCATTTCCTTTATTAATTGCATATTTCGCTTGTTGGAGAGCAATCGAACTTTTTAGCAATATAGGCTCCAAGAATTTAAGTGTATAAGCCTCAAGTGTGTCCTGGTCATCAAAGTTTTCGTCAATTAATCCAATATTTTTCGCCTCAATGGCATTAATCTTTTTACCGCTATAAATAAGATGCCTGGCTTTCGAAATGCCAATCAACTTCGGTAAACGTTGTGTTCCACCTGCACCTGGAATTATAGCCCAGTTTATTTCAGTTAAACCAAGCTGCGCCTCCGATACCGCAAATCTAAAATCACAGACAAGGGCTAATTCCAAACCACCTCCAAGTGCATATCCATTAATCATCGCTACTGTAGGCTGCGGCAAGTCTTCTATTCTATTAAAAACATCTCGAATTAGACAAACATTTCTTCGTGTCTCTTGCTCTGACAATGTTTTTCGCTCTTTCAAATCAGCGCCAGCACAAAAAGCTTTCATACCAGATCCGGAAAAAACCACCGCTTTAATGGCTAAATCGGTACTTAAGTTCAGAACGATTTCATTCAATTCCTTTAATGACCCATAATCAAGACTATTTAGCTCTTCCGGTCTATTTAATACGACATAAGCGATACTATCTTTTTTTGTAACATAAACTTTTAGCATAAACCTCTCCTCCTAATTAATCATGATAGATTTCTGAAAAAGGGTTGATTGCTTTCTCTCGATTAACATTGCCTGCTTTGTCAGGCGGATATTCCATTATCGATTCAAAATATTTCACCGCTTTGACTGAAATTAGTTGATGGATATTCCAAAACAACTCCCTAGCCTTGATTCCATGCCAATCACCAGGCAGCAAATCAAGCGGAAAACCGGGGTCCAAGAAAAGGAATTTCCGATATTCATGTACAATCTTGGTTCGTTCATAAAAGCATTGCTCATTGGAAATGGTATCTTCCCAAACAGCCTGCTGCATGTCATGAAGCTTCGATTCATATTGCTGTATAAAGGTTAAATAGTTTTTGTTTATTTCTTTTAAATCCCAACAAGTGCTTAAAATCTCTTCATTAGTATGAGTGATGACCTGGCTCGAACTAAATATAATTAAATAGTCCTTTAAATCATATGTATCCATGAGAGTTAGTACTTGTTTTTCCAATGGATTAGGACTGACCCAAATACTATTAGACATAAGCCCGAAACCAGTCCAACTCAATTCCTTACGTACTTGATTTCGAAGTACACGTTTTTCCTCAGGAATTGAGTAGGTTACCACTCTCCATAAACCATCCCATTGATGATTTCTAATTGTATAAACACGTTTGACACCATCATCCATATTGCGTTTTCCTTTTGGTGTTAATGAATAATAGCTTTTATTGCCTATTTTCCGCCCAATTATTAGATCCTGCTGTACGAGTCGTAAAATGGCACCGCGCACAGATGATTCGGAAATACCAAAATGATTCATCATTTTTATAAGGGTGCCAATCCATACCTCCCCTCCATAAAATTGAACGAAATCACCAAAAAGAGTGTACAATAATGACCTTGGTTTCATGTTGATTCTCCTGTTCTCATAAAGCCTTTTCTTCTTAATGTAATCTAAATTAGCTCAATTTTCAAACTTGTTAGAGGATTATCATATAATAAACTATCATCTAACTTTTAATAATCTTTTAATATCTTCAGGAATTGGGACAGCCTTTAACTTATTGCCCTCAATAGAAGTCCAAGCGCGAATTTCATAGCCATGGCCAGTCCTTCTCTCTCCACAAAATACTTCATGATGAAAACGAATTGTCTTGGTTTTCATTTCCTCCACATGGGTGTACACCATCACTTCATCGTCATAGTATAGTGGATTTTCAAAGGTACACTTTGCTTCTAGTAAAGGAATGATAATTTTTTTTTCTTCTTCTAAATATTTAGGGCTCATATTTATTGAGCGAAAAAAATTATGACCTGCTAAATCGAACCATTTATAATAATTTGGATAATAGACGATCCCCGCTCGATCTGTATCACCCCATTGGATTTGAAATTTTGTTTCGTTGACACGTCTTATTAATTGAGTTTCTTCCATTATATATTTCACCATCTTCCTATAGAGTTAGTATTAAAAAAGCAATATCGGCAGAAACCGATATTGCTTTTCCAAAGGGTAAATTTATTATTTACCTTTCCATTGTGGTTCACGCTTTTCAAGGAATGAAGCCAAACCTTCTTTAGCATCCTCAGAACGGAATAACAGATTTTGTATTTCTCCTTCGTAACGAATCGCCGCGTTTAATGGCATTTCTTTACCATTCATGATCGAAAGCTTGATATTAGTGACTGCATAACTTGCTTTACTAGCGACATTTTTGGCATATTCCAATGTTTTTTCACGAATTACTTCTTGTGGGTAAACCCGGTCAACCAGACGAATTTCCTTAGCTTCCTGAGGTAAAATCGATTCTCCTGTGATATTCAAGTCGATAGCCTTTGAGTGGCCAACCAATCTAGCCATACGTTGTGTACCGCCTGTCCCAGCAAGAACCCCAAGGTTAACTTCTGGTAAACCAATTTTCCCTGCTTTATCACCCATAAAGCGTAGATCACAGCCCATCGCCATTTCCAAACCTCCACCTACTGTATGGCCTTCTAGGCAAGCAATCCAGATTTGCGGTGAACGAGCAATTTTATCAAGTGTTTCATTACAGAACAGGCAGAATTGTGTTTTAAAAACGGGATCAGCAGCTTTAAGGAAGTTTATATCTGCCCCCACCGAGAAAAATTTAGGCATATCGCTCATTAACACAGCTACCTTAATATCTGAATCAAAACGAATATCATCAATTGCCTCATTTAACTCTTTGTAAAAATCAAGCGTGTAAGCATTCGTCTTGTTAATATGAAGATGTACCTCTGCAACCCCAGTTTCTTTGTTCTTTTGGATTGTAAGCGTTCTCTTAGTTTCAACTGCTGTACTCATTCATCAACACTCCTCTGTTTTAGTATTACGTTTTATTAACTTCCGTTTATATTACATAATATACTATGTAATTTTCAGAATTGCAATTATTTTTGGTAAATTTTTTAAATTATTATACTTATTAAGATTTTTTATACTGTTTGTCAATAATTTAATATCTTAATAGACTGCTTCAGGTTAAACACTAGTACAGCTATTTCAATTGATAATATCAAGGTTTTAAATCTTATTGATTGAATACTTGATTAAGAGTAAATCTCTAATTAATAAAAAAAAGACCAACTCAAATATGAATTGGTCATTTCAGTTTGTAGACAAAAGGGGTTCTATCTAAATGTTAAAACAAAGTTGATTGGAACGGAAGGTGCGAGACTCCTGCGGGAAAAGCGAGTCCAAGGGAGACCCCGCAGGCGCAAAGGCGCCGAGGAGGCTCCCGGACCGCCCGCGGAAAGCGAGTACCTGAAGTGGAAAGTAACGTTCGAATTTTTAAAACCCTCAAAAAAACTGTAGACAAACTCAAAATTGGTCATTTTTAATAGCTTATATTCTACTTATTGATTCTTATTTAGTGCCCACACACTTTCCTTGCTACCCCTACGAAATAAGCTAATTTATCTCTGTTTTCTTGAGACTAAAGTAGTCTAATTTCGTTGATATGCTTTTTATTTCATTTTACGTGATTGTCACTTCAAATCTCTCTATAGTTTCCTCTATTAGACCAATGCTTAGTTGTCCTTAATAACAGTCTATCAGGATATATTATAGTGTTAATCGTTTCCAGATTATGAAATTTTGCCAACATTTTTATTTTTTTCAATCACCATTCTTCATACTTCAAACATATAATACATACAAAGGAAAAACCGGGGGTATCAACATGCAAGACAATTTACATGGATCGCAAATGAATGAGGTTGAAAAGTTTGATGAATGGGTGAAAAAGTTTTTTCTGGATCCAGAAACAAGTGCGTTAGATCATCAACTATTTTCAATTGATATATACGAAAGTGAAGATGAGTATATGGTGGAAGCGGTTTTAGAAAATCATGATGTTAAAGATATTAAAGTATGTCTAATTGAAAATGAGCTATCGATCATCGTTGACGATACTCATAAACCCTTTCTTGAAAATAAAGCGGATACATTACCCACACAAAGGAAAATCCCCTTCCCCTTTTCAATTTGTTCACGTAGGATTACTGCAGAATTTTCAAATCCGTTATTAGTGATTCGCATCCATAAGTTTTCCCCCGGAAAAACAGTTGACGATATAAATATTGAGTAGTTTTCTTTCTTCATAATAAAAAGAATGGCTACGGAGGCTGCTTGCTTCCTGTGCCATTCTTTTTTTATATTGATTAGCCCGCAAAGTAAAATGAGGTTCGACTTCCTTTTTGTGTCGAAATGACTTGAAGCTGGGCATCGATTCGTTCCTTTAATTCCGGAACATGGGAAATTATACCCACCAATCTTCCGGTGCTCTGAATATCCATTAACGCTTCAATCGCATGGTCAAGTGATTCAGGGTCGAGCGTACCAAAACCTTCATCAATGAACATCGTCTCAAGAGATATGCCACCAGCATTCTGCTGGACAACATCGGCAAGCCCTAGAGCAAGTGCAAGCGACGCCTTAAAGCTTTCGCCTCCTGAAAGCGTTTTGACATGTCGTTCCTGGCCCGTATATTGATCATATACAGATAACTCCAGACCGCTTTGAATATTCCTTCGTGTTGGATCCAGTTTTCGTAAAAGCTGATAACGACCGCTAGTCATCTTCAACAATCTTAGATTGGCTTCTTTTAGAATATCATCTAAAAAGGCCGCCAATACATACCGTTCAAAAGTAATCCGGAAGGAGTTTTGACCTTTAGAAATCTCAGACAGATGACCGACGATACTGTACCTTTCATCCAGACTTTTCTGATTTTCCCTTATTAGCGCCAGTTTTCGTTCAATTTCTTCGTTCATTTGCTTGTCAGCCAGTAATTCATTCTGATTTCGGCGCAACAATTCCAATTCACAATCTATGAACTCAAAAGTCTTTTTCAACCCTTCGAGGTCCGGTTTGACCACATCTTTTAATTTCATCTCCAAATCATGAAATAGACTTAGAACGCTTTGCCAACTTTGATTGTATTGCAGAACTTGATTCTCTATATATTCGAGAGCCGATTCTGTTTTTTTGGCTGTTGTATATTCTTTATAATTGGCAAATCCTTGTTTGGTCATATCCGTAATCAACTTTTCCCGTTCCTCTGTCAATTCACGATTTAACGCTTTAATATTTCCGGTTAGTGATTCTTTTTTCGCATCAATGGCCGACTCTTTCTCTTTAACCATTTGAAGATTTTTTCGTGCTTCTTCTAATGCATTTTGTAAAAGTTTCTGCTTTTTGACGGCCGCTTGATATGCTGCAGTATATTCCTCCTCAGTCCTGATTCCATCTGGCATAGAATCAGTTAATCCTTTAAGCTTTGTTGAATTTTCAATATATCTGGTTTTGACTTGATCTTCTACTCTTTCTATGGATTTCAAATTTTCTTTTAGTTGGACTGCTTTCTCTTTTAATTCAAGCAACTTTCTTTCCAGTTCACTAAACGCGGCCTTCTTAAGCTTTAATATCCGTAGCTGCTCTTGCAGCTCTTTTCCTTTTTGGTCGAACTGATTCAAGTAAGCATCAATTTGATCGAAAGAAAGCTCTGGCAAACTCTGTTGTAAGTCAGTCAATTTTTCTTGTGAGGACTCTATTAGTGCATTGAACTTAGATTCCGCTTGATAAAATTCGCTTTCAGCTTGACTTTTTTGTTGATCTGCATATTTTTGCTTATTTTCCTGCTGTTTCAATTCAATATCCGTTGGCATCTCATCATGCATTTGGGCGGGTTCAGGATGACGCACAGATCCACACACAGGACAATTTTCACCAGTGTGTAACATGGATGCAAGCATCCCTGCCTGACCAGTGCGCCACTTTTGATTAAGAGCCTCTAGTTTTTCCTTTTCTTGTAGCTGAATTTTAAGAAGCTCCTGGAAACGGTTATTCTTTTCAGCCAACAACCGCTTTGTGCTCTGTGATTCTGAAAGAACATCTTGAAGTTTTTTCATTTTTAATAATAATTGCTGACTTTTTTCGACTTCTCTTTCCTTATCACTATAAAGAACGGCTGCTTTTTCCGCTTCGGATTTTTCAAGGCCAACTTTTTCTGCTTCCGCTTCAATTGAACTATGTTCTGATACATTTTTTTCACGAAGCTGCTTACTATTCTGCCACTCTTTTTCATCTAAAAGAACTTGCGCTTTTAAACTTGCATATGTCATCACAGCATCTTTTACCTGCTCAAGCTGATGCACATTTCGAACTGCCCTCTCCCTTTCATCTTCCTTCAATAATTCCTGTTCATAGGAATCTTGCTTCTTAATCCGCTCAGCCATGAACTTCTCTGCCTGCTCACTTAATTTTTGAAGTTCAGTAGTTACATCTTGTACTTGTTTGCCAATCCGCAAATAATATTGCTCTTGTTTTTCAAGCGAAGCTGCTTTGTGCGCCATTTTAATTTGTTCTTTTAATTCATCTATTTCAGGTTTTTTCGCTTCAAGGATCTCTTTTTTATTTCGTAATCTTTCTTTTTCAGTAAACCTATTTAACAAATCGACCGCTTTTGAAAGCTCTTGGTTAACTTGATCTCGAGCTTCCTGTTTCTCCTGTATTTGCTTGCTAACATATTGACTTCTTTCTGTTGCTGCCGAAATAACAGCATGTAAGAGCGGCAAAATTTGTTGTTCATTTGGCTCTTCTGCTTCCAAATGTTCCTGCAGTCCTTCATGATTACCCGGCTTGATTCCCTTCATTAATTCAATTCGCCGCTGTGCACTTCTTTCACTTTCCTTTTTAAGAATTGAAGCTTCTTCTTTTAATTTTTCCTCTATTCGTTTATAAAGTTCGGTATGAAATAATTTCTGAAGTATCTGTTCTTTATCCTTACTGTCGGATGTTAACAGTTTCCTGAATTCATTCTGAGGAATCATCAGAATTTGCCGAAACTGATTGGCATCAAGTCCAATAAGTAATTTGATTTTCTCTTCAACCTCGCGTACATTGGCACCTAACAGTTTTTTGCCTTCTGGCAACAGCTGATATAATTCAGCCTTCGCGCCAACTGTTGTCGTGCCATCGCCCGATTTCTTCTTTCGCTCCTGTTGTGGTGAACGAGTTACCAAATATATTTTTCCACGCAGTGTAAATTGTAGCGAGACTTCCGTCAACATATCATCTTCGGCAAATTGACTTCGTAAATCTTGCCCACTTCGATCTTCACCACTCGCTTTTCCATATATCGCGAAACTAATTCCGTCAAAAATCGTTGTTTTACCAGCACCCGTCTTTCCAGAAATGACAAACATGGTTCTTTCTCCAAGGGTATTAAAATCAATAGTTTCTCTTCCAGCATATGGCCCAAATGCCTGCATCGTTAAAATATGAGGTCTCATTTCAAAGCCTCCTCTTTCTTCACAGCTTCAATTACCGAAACCATTAAATCTTGCTTTTGAGAATCAAAATCTCGATCTGTCATCTCTTGGTAAAACGTTTCAAACAAATCCAATTCGGACTTTCGTTCATCCTTTACAGAGGAAAAAGATTTTTTTCTTCTCAAGTCAGCCAAATCCCATTTTCGCTCTAGGTGAAGTACGTTCGGGTAGACCTGGCGTAAGCGATTAATCGGATCGATGAGTGATCCCTCATCATTTAGTGTTATTTTTAAATAGTCATCTATTTTTTGTGATTGATAAAAAGCAGGGTCTAGTAACTCTTCCATCGTGCCTGCCAGCTCTCTCATATCAAGCTTAGGCATCAAAGATCGATAGCGTACATCAAAGGCTCCATCTTCTTTCATCTCGACAATCGATAACGACTTATTTTGCTTGGCCTCAGAAAAAGAGTACTTCAATAGTGAGCCGGAGTAATATACCTTTGGATGGCGTATCGCATCTGGACTATGTAAATGCCCAAGTGCCGTATAATCAAACGCATCAAATAAATCAGATGATACACATCCAGAACCGCCTACTGACAAAATACGTTCTGAATCGCTCGTTTTACCACCTAATACAAAAGCATGTCCAACGAAAACATTTGGTTCATTCGGATTGAATGTTTCTGCAATAGTTCCAGTTATCCGTTTCATTGCTTCTTGATGAGAATGAATGCTCTCATCTTCAAAAAGATGGCGAACGGTTCCAGGTTCTGCATAAGGTACACAATAAAAATTCACGCCCTTAATACGGACCGGTTCACATGTTTTTGTCAATTTCCCATGAATGTATAGCTGGCTATGACGATACCATGATGAACCGAATGACAGCCTCTCCGCCGAATCATGATTTCCCGATATCGCAACAATCGGCGTATTCATTTTCACATTAATCGTATAAAGAATTTCATCAAGAAGCTCTACTGCCTCCGTCGGTGGAACGGAACGATCATATAAATCACCAGCAATCACCACTGCCTCTGGTTTCTCTTCTTCTACTATTTCAATAAATTGCAGGAGTGCATGTCTTTGATCTTCTGTCATATGTACCCCGTGAACAATTTTCCCTAAATGCCAATCAGCCGTATGGATAAATTTCATAGTTTCACTCCGTCCTCATTTTTACTTACTATTATTATATCAAAAATTGAACGGATAGCATGGATTGGGTACAAACGTTCTAATTTTTACCACAATTTGAAACACATCTTTTTTCAAGCAAAAAAAGGCATACTCTAAAGAGTCTACCTTTTTTAATCATCAGCTAAATAAATGCTCATATGGACTCATATTCACTTTTCGTTCAGCTAATTTTTTTTGTAAAAATTTATGATCACGTTTGGGTGTGGCTATGATATAGCCACGTATTACTATATCTTCTGTAATAGCACCCGCTTTTTCCTTTAACGCCAATTCACCAATTTTACCAGCAATTTTATGTCGTGCAACATCACGAAAAAGTTCTGGTACTGGGCTCACTAAATCTTCTAGTAAATCCTTTTGCTGCTTTGACCATAAATGCTTTGTTTGGTCCAAATAATATTCTTCCCAATCCATATCGGATTTTCCATCCTCTTTAGGAAACCTTTTTAGGAATTTCCGAAACATGAAAAAGCCACCGATGCTCATCAAAATTATTAAAAGGGCTACCCAAAATAGAATAAACCATAAAAACCAGCCTCCAAGCAAAGAACCACCTCATATGTATAGAATAATTGTTACTATGTATTATAGACAGTAACCCATATCTTTACAAGACTGGCAATAGAATCATTCTTGTTCGTTTACTTCCAATAAAACCAGTGAAAAATCTCCCACAGCATTTTCTTCATAAAGATTCGTAACCGAAGTAGAATAGTTGAAAATCTCCGCACGAAAATCCTCGTTTGACTGCGGAATCTTTATATCAAACACCATTTGATAAAGCAGTGTTGTTATATCATGATATTCTTTATTAGTTACCTTGAAATTAAAACTGACTTTTCTGAATTCTCCACCTTCAGAATCTTGTATAACTTCTGCATGAAAATCAGTAACATGCAGTGATACATCGTCCAAAATGACTTCATCTATCATCTTTTAAACATCTCCTTTATTTGTGATTAAAGTTATGTTATCACTCCAGGCGTCTCACGCCAACGATTCAGCCTTGAAAATATCAAAAAAAACGTGCACAGGAAAACCTGGCACGTTTCTATAAATTAATTACCTTTTATTACTATTATTCGCCATTTTGCGTCATCGACTTGTTCAAACTCAGTGATTTCATGACCTTCTGTAGCAGCCCAACGCGGAATGCTTTCCGTTGCTTGCGTGCAATCGAAAGGAAATTAATAATCAGTTCTTCCCCTTTTTCCATATCAACAATCGCTTCTTTTGCTTCTACTAAAGGGAATGGGCATACCATCCCTGTTGTTTCCAATACTTTCGCCATTAATACTCCACTCCTTAACTAAATTTTTTTATGGTTTCATTCTAAAAACTTAGGCAGCCTTGGAAGTACCCGCTGTGTGCTTTTGCTTACGGATAATAGTAAAATAAGTCGCTACCCATGTGCCTAATAGGAAAAAGACAATGGCAACCCAACCTTGCCAAGCAAATAACGCCGAGTTTACAAGACCGTTACCAATAGTACATCCACCGGCAACGCTCGCACCAAATCCCATTATTACCCCACCGAAAGCATTGTTACGTAAAGTTTTCATATCTGGCAATCTCCAACGGAATTCTCCGCTCCCTTTAGCTGCGATGAAAGCTCCAAGAAATATACCCAATACTAAGAACGTCCCCCAATCGATTAACGCATTATCTCCTGTTACAAGGAACGTTAAGATGTCGCTGAAGGAGCTGTAATCCCCAATCCAAACATTCTCCCTGTCATTGCACTTAGAGGCCATGCCATTATTGCAATCAGGCCAACTAGTACTGCTGTGATAAATGGATGCCAACGTTTTTCAAATAAAATGTGCGCCAAACCAGTTTTTTTCGGTTTCATTTTAAAAATCGGCAGTTTAGGCTTTCTTATTTCACGGATCACAAAGATACCAACTACAAGTGTCAACACAATAACCAGCACCCATGGTGAAACATTCAGTGTTTCATGAATGTACGTATCCCTTGAACGGTAGGCTAACAAGTTATCCCCGGTTGCTTTCCAAACACCATATTTCGTCATTGCAGCTCCAAGCATATATCCAAAAAGGGCGACCCAACTGCCGATCATTCCCTCTCCGGTACGGTACCATGTTCCTGTCGCACAACCACCGGCAAGAACCATTCCGATACCGAAAATAAAGCCCCCCACGATTGTTCCCAACCATGGAAAACCATCATTACCAAACTGAATCACTCCTGTATCATTCAATGCATAGACCCCAATACTTTGTATCGCTATTACCACAAAAGTTGCTAAAAACATCCGTCCATCTTTAGCTAAAATTAAATCACGATATGCACCAACAACACAGAAACGGCCTCTTTGAAGCACAAAACCCAGCAGTAAACCACAGATAATTCCTAACACAATTATCTGTAACATGAACCGTTTCCTCCTTAAGCTAAATCAACAATAATATCAGTATAATTTCAATATAATCTAATTCAGATAAAAATACTTGGTTTTAACCTTGATTTGTTAAAAAAATTCTATTTTCTTAACAAAAAAAACACAGCTAATCCAGTACTAGATATAGGTATATTTTTATAACTATAAAAATATATACATAATATCCTAATTATGGGTCTGGATACCTTAGACCAGCTTTTCATAGGTTTTTTCAAAATAATGGTGATAAAGTATTCAGTTGAAAATATACCTCCATCATTATTGATGAATGTGACAGTGGTGGTATCCCTACTCTTCTTCTAACATTTGTTAATTTCTTACCTTGCTGGCGATGTACAGTTATCCTTTAATACGAAATGTATATTTTTTAAATAAGAATTGTATATATATAGGTGAACACAAATAATTTTCAAAAGAAAGGAAAGCGAGGTATAAACATGCATGAGAAAAACTTCACCTAGGCTGTGGACGGACGATTCTCAATGGATGGATTAACCTTGATCTTGTAGAGGCAGAAGGAGTAGATGTCATAGCAAATCTAGACGATTGCAAGAATACACCTCTGCCTGAACCAATCCCCGTATTGAGATTTGTTTTGCTCATTCTGGCTAAAGTAAAGAGGTGTTTATATGATAACCATCAGCCTGTGTATGATTGTCAAAGATGAGGTGGATACACTGGAAAGGTGTTTAGAATCCATCAAGGACATTCCAAATGAGATCATCATTGTAGATACAGGCTCGAAAGACCTGACGAAAGAAATAGCTCTCAATTGGACACCACATGTTCTTGATTTCAAATGGATAGATGATTTTTCTGCCGCACGCAACTACTCCTTTGATCAAGCCACAATGGATTATATCTTGTGGCTTGATGCTGATGACATTCTTTTGCCAGAAGATCGCCAAAAACTGCTTGAGTTAAAACAAACACTCGATCCAACGATTGATGCCGTCTCTATGATCTACCATACCTTATTTGATGAGTACAATAATGTACTGTCAAGTATTCGAAGACTTCGGTTGGTGAAACAAAACAAACATTTCCGATGGTATGGATATGTACATGAAGATGTAAAAGCAGAGGGGCCATGCCAACATTATGATAGTAATATTATCATCACACATAAGAAAGATCTGAAAAATACTGCAACATCGGATAGAAACCTTACTATCTATGAAAGGGCGATACGCAAAGGTAAAAAGATGACTCCCCACGATATATTTCATTATGCGAGGGAATTGCAAAAGCACCAGTTGTATGACAAAGCGATTAAGTTTTATCTCCGCTTCTTAAATTGCAAGGATATCGAAGTGGAACATCGGTTGTATGTATATAACAAATTAGCAAGTTGTTACTTCTTTGTTGGAAAGCGGGACAAAGAGCGGGAAATTACGTTAAAATCCTTCGCTTGTGACATTCCTCGTCCGGAATTCTGTTGTCGCTTAGCGGAACAGTTTTTAGAAAACAAACAGTATGTTCAAGCGGTGTTCTGGTACAAAATGGCAATAGAAGTGCCGATGTCGGACCATCCTTGGGTTATCGAAAGTCAACCATTCCGGACTTGGCTTCCCCATAAACAACTCGCTCTTTGCTATTTCCATTTAGCGGACTATGAACGCTCTCTTCAGCATAATCAACTGTCACTTACTTACCTACCTGATGACAAAGACATCCTCCAAAATATCCAAATGCTGAAGGAATTAGTGAAAGAGTCCACAACAGAAAGAAACAGTCTAAAATAACATCAAAAAAGAGTTTTAGACTGTTGATTGCATGAAAACATCCTGAGATTTTATGAAATCCAGGATGTTTTGATCTCCAATAAGATTCATTCTATAAATTAGAGTACACATTATTGTGGAGAGGAGCTAAATAGATCATCACTCCTCCATACAGTTATTTATTCAAATAGTGACTTACTTATAACAAGGAGATTCTAAGGATTGACTCTCACTCCTTGTGAGCCTTCCCGACGGAAATGGTAGCAATCACTGCATTAAATAATCCATCAATCACGGAAACGTTGTCATCGAAAGTATTTGCTACATAAATTCGGTTGGTTAATGGATTGACTCCCGCAGCGGCTGGGGTATCCCCGACGGAAATGGTAGCAATCGCTGTATTCGTCGCTCCGCTAATCACGGAAACGTTGTCGTCTCCCAAATTTGGTACATAAATGAGGTTGGTCGATGGATTGACTCCCGCAGCGGCTGGGGCATCCCCGACGGAAATGGTAGCAATCACTGTATTCGTCGCTCCGTTAATCACTGAAACCGTATCATCCGTGAAATTTGTTACATAAATTCGATTGATTAATGGATTGACTCCCACACCGACTGCATTTCCCCCGACAGGAATGGTAGCAACCACGGTATTTGATAATCCATCAATCACGGAAACGTTGGAACTAGTCTGATTTGCTACATAAATCTGATTAGTTAATGGATTGACTCCCACATCTCTTGGAGCATCCCCAACGGTAATGGTTGTTATCACGGTATTCGTCGCTCCGCTAATCACGGAAACGTTATCATCTAAGTTATTTGATATATAAATGAGGTTGGTCGATGGATTGACTCCCACACCGAGTGGAAGAGTCCCAACGGTAATAGTAGCCATCACGGTATTCGTCGCTCCGTCAATCACGGAAACAGTGTTGTTGATTGCATTTGCTACATAAATTCGACTGGTCGATGGATTGACTACCACACCAGTTGGAGTATTCCCTACGGGAATGGTAGCAATCACGGTATTCGTTACTCCATCAATAACGGAAACGTCGAAGGTGGCACCATTTGTTACATAAATGAGGTTGGTCGATAGAGATCCAGCTGGGCCTTGAACGCCTTGTGGGCCTTGGTCACCTTGTGGGCCTTGAACGCCTTGTGGGCCTTGATTGCCTTGTGGGCCTTGGTCACCTTGTGGGCCTTGATTGCCTTGTGGGCCTTGGTCACCTTGGGGGCCTTGATTGCCTTGTGGGCCTTGGTCACCTTGTGGGCCTTGATTGCCTTGTGTTCCTTGAACGCCTTGTGTTCCTTGAACGCCTTGGGGGCCATGGTCGCCTTGGGGGCCTTGGGGGCCATGGTCGCCTTGGGGGCCTTGGGGGCCATGGTCGCCTTGGGGGCCTTGAACGCCTTGTGGACCTTGAACGCCTTGGGGGCCTTGATTGCCTTGTGGGCCGTGGTCGCCTTGGGGGCCTTGATTGCCCTGTGGGCCTTGAACGCCTTGGGGGCCTTGGTCACCTTGGGGGCCGTGGTCGCCTTGGGGGCCTTGATTGCCTTGGGGGCCGTGGTCGCCTTGGAGGCCGTGGTCGCCTTGGGGGCCTTGAACGCCTTGTATGCCGTAGTCGCCTTGGGGGCCGTGGTCGCCTTGGGGGCCTTGAGAACCTTGAAAGCCTTGAGCAGGTATGTTTACATTTACATTAACGTTTTGCTCTACCTTTTGTTCATGTATAGATTCGGATTTACTTTTACTATGTCCACAATCCTTACATTTTTTATGATCGCATTTGCACTTACTATGTCCAC
>NZ_JBNNTG010000008.1:42164-155308 GCF_050278525.1 Peribacillus sp. NPDC096540
ACAATCCTTACATTTTTTATGATTGCATTTGCACTTACTATGTCCACAATCCTTACATTTTTTATGATCGCATTTGCACTTACTATGTCCACAATCCTTACATTTTTTATGATTGCATTTGCACTTACTATGTCCACAATCCTTACATTTTTTATGATCGCATTTGCACTTACTATGTCCACAATCTGAACATTTTTTATCCTTACCCAATTTAGTATCCTCCTTAATAAAGAATTACTATATCTTATGAATCTGGAACTACATTGGATTGGATAAATATCGACACTACTTTTATGAAAAATAATATCATATTTTTTCTTTTCATCTATTCTGCTTTCTCCATAGTAGAATAGTTATCTTAAGAACAATCTAGATCTAGAAGTTACTGCTCTACGCTGATTATCCCCCCATAGTAATCAGTTGAAAGGGTGGTACTGTACGGGGTTTAATTTACAGGAGGGTTTTTTGAGAGTACAACCGCATTGCCAGATATGCATACCAAAAGTGTTAAATGAAGATGCGTTCTCATGTTTTCTATAACTACACTAAAAATACCCATGGCAAATAAACCTATTAAAAAAAATTTTAAAGTATCATTATGCACATTTGAGATTTTGTGACATCGTACAATCATATACAACACATAAAAGATCAAAGACGGTTTTCTTCTCAAATCGGTGAGATGTTTTTGAATCCATTTTTCGCCAAAGTGATTCTACATATAAACAACAACGGCTAGGATGAAAATCATTTTATGTACATTCAATTTTCGGAGGTAAATCTGTACAGTTAGAACTATTTAACCATAGCGCATGATAACCTTCCAGCACACTCTGACTTTAACGTCTCTATTTGTTCACTACTATTTAACAGAATTAAGACTTCGGTTCCATTGCACAAAAAACAACACCCACCATTATGGGTGGGTGTTGTTTTTTGTTATATTTAGTTTAATAAAAACTTACACCATGTTACTTTCGCTAAAGTAGGCTGCTTTGACCTTTTTATATTGATATAGCATCGCTATCCGCCATGGAACAATCATAGCAAAAGCAAGAAGGAAAAACATTCCACTAAGAACCCCAACTTCAATCGTACTGCCCAGAATAAGCTTCGCAACAAGTCGTATCACCATAAGTCCAACTAAAATGAATATAAATGCTTTAGACCGTAGAATATAAATTTGTTCATTTCGAACTTCGAATTTGGATGTTTTAATTAAGAGGATAGAAAATACCATCCCTGCTACGAGAGCTTCTAAAAATTCGTATCGAGTGACCCGAAACATTGGGAAAAGAAACATCAAAGCACCCGTGCTCATAAAGAGGGGGGGTAATATGATTTTTTTTTCATTCACTGGTTTTTTTGTTTCCTTCATTCGAAACATGAAAACACCCATAGCCATCACAATCGCTATACCTGTTGATATATATATCATCATTTTTATCATCCTTTTAGCTAAAATAGGTAAGTACCATAAAAAAATTATATATGACTTCAATTAATAAACAAAGTATATATTACCTAAATCAGATAAACAAGGAGAGTGTTCTAATCAAGTACCCTATTGATGGCCTCTACTACTCGGCATTCGTCAAACGGCTTTACAATAAAGTCCTTTGCCCCTGCCTCAATAGCTTCGACAACCATTTTTTGTTGTCCCATTGCTGAGCACATTATAACCTTTGCGTAGGGAAAATCTTTCTTAATTTCTTTAACGGCATCTAGCCCGCTCATGATTGGCATTGTTATATCCATTGTAACAAGATCGGGATTTAGTTTACGATATAATTCAATTGCCTCTTTCCGTTCTCGCCTTCACCTATCACTTCATGTTCTGTTTTTGATAATATATTCGAAAGTGTCATTCTCATAAACTTAGCATCATCAACTACTAATATTCGGGCCATAGCCGTTCCTCCTCATTTCAAACAATAGAAATCGAAATCAATTGTAATGAAATGTAATAATAATTTTCAATAATAAGTATAGAATATCTGACTTAAGACCTAAAATCAAATGATTTAGTGTGGAAATCTAAGTGAATCCCCACACTAAACAGACATAAAGCACTAATACAGAATTTCCTATTAAAATATTTTTAAAAATTATCTTATCCATGGACTAAAACCCCGTAAATCCCCCGAATAATCTAGATAGGACTGCAATTATTTTGGTCATCCAATTAAAAAATAAGATCACACCCATTAGAATCATTAAATATCCGCCAATTTTCATAATATATTTGCTGTATGTTTTAATCCATTTCAATTTTCCTACAAAGAAGGATAAAATGAAAAATGGTATGGCAAATCCTAATATATAAGCAGTCATATAGCTCATGGCCGCGCCTGGGTTGGTTGCACCTAAAGTGATGACAGCACCCAAAAGAGGACCTGCACAAGGCGTCCATCCAGCAGCAAAAGCAAGTCCAATCAAAATCGAACCAATATATCCGCTAGGACGGTTTTTAAACTCGAAACGGCTATCTTTCATTAAAGACTTTGGCTGAAAGACCCCCACAATAAATAACCCGAAAATGATAATTAATATGGCACCAATTTGACGAATTAATTCCTTGTAATTTGAGAAGAAAGAACCTAGATATGTAGTGCTAAACCCTATTGCAATAAAAACCAAAGAAAAACCTAGTAGGAAGAACAAGGTATGCAACATGCTTCTTCTTTGGAGCATGGCGTTCTCTGATTTAATTTCACCAACACTCATACCAGTGATATAAGATAAAAAAGCTGGGTATAGCGGTAAACAGCAGGGAGATATAAAACTCAAAAAGCCCGCTCCAAAAGCTAAGAAAATATTAATATCATTCAATAACCCTCACTCCTATGTAAGTACCTATAAACATTGTAACAAATAAGATAAAAAAATACATTTTTGGAATTGTGAATATTTCATGACGAACTCAAAACCCACCAATAAAATTGAGTTGCGCTGTTGTTTATTTCCATTAAGCTGTCTTATTTGAATTCATTAGACCAACCCTATATAATTGTTATATTCATACAAAATTTACAACTAGCTCATAAAAAGGATACCTTAAGAATAGTTGGGTACAGGAAGGAAATATAAATGGCAAAAAAAAATGAGTTTCTCGAACAGATTGAATTAAAGAGAAATGAGCTTATCAATGTTGTCGCTAAAGACGGCTTAAACTCTAAAGTTGCGATTGAATATAGCCAGCAGCTTGATCAATTATTAAATAAGTATAATGAGCTCTTTTATAAAACTGGTATAGACTTTTAATTATCCCTTTAATTTCTTACCAGTTTATCTACTATTAATATTACTTTTTTCATTATATTCTTTTTGTTAGCAGACATTCTCCCCCACCCACTTTCATTTTCCTCCTTCCAATTTCCACTTTGTAGATAATCACTAAAAGTAACATTTTCTATTACCATTATCATAAAAAATCAAGGGAAACCGCTTTGTAAGCTAAGACCTATTTATTGTTTCTATAATTGTCACGACAAGAACAACTTCGGGTACAGAAATCACGAGGCCATTGTTGTTTTCCCCTAATTACTATTACATGAGGTTATTTGATCATTTTAATAAATAAAATTTAACTCCATATACTATGTAGTATATACATGTACAGGAGGGCATTATTTTGAGAAACTTATTTATGACCTTTTCAGTTTTCTTCCTTTTTTACTTTTTCGACTGTAATTACATTCAAGCTTCAACCGCTAGTCGGGAGGTTTACGAAAAAACAGGAAATGTTATTTGGGAAGTTAATACCAAGGAGAAAATCGTTGCAATAACCTTTGATGATGGCCCTCATCCTTTATACACCCCTCAAATCCTTGATATATTGGCCAAATATAATGCCCGAGCTACCTTTTTTGTTTCTGGTAATAAAGTGAAAAGTTATCCCAATATTTTAGAGAGAGAAATAAAAGAAGGTCATGAAATTGCTAATCACACTTATAATCATATTTATGACAAAAATATGAGTGCTGATTTATTATCCTCTGAATTAGATCAAACAGATAAAGTGATTTGGAAAATTGCCAAATATAAACCATCTCTATATCGTCCTGTAGGAGGCCTTCATAACGACATAATTATTAATACAGCTGTTAAAAAAGGGTTTAAAGTTGTCCTATGGTCTTGGCATCAAGACCCACAAGACTGGAAAAGACCTGCAGCTACTAAAATTTCGAATCATATTATTAAATCCTTACGAGCAGGTGACATCATTCTCTTGCACGATTGGAGCGATCGTCCCCAAACTGTAAAAGCACTAGAAACAACTTTGGATTATTTATATAAAAATGGCTATGAATGTGTAACGGTATCTGATTTGCTAATTCGCTCAAATAATAGCTCACCCGGTTTTTTCAAAACCTTTCCTGTAAAATAAATTGATTTAATAATTTAATGTACGTTATCCTGCAGTTCATTTTTAACCAAGCCTTTTTTCGTCAGTTGTACTTATTTGAACTTTCATTATATCTTTTTCGACTTAAAGGCTTCTTCTTCCACTTATAGAATGAATGCTTATCGGAAAAGACCAGAAAAAAGAAAATAAATTATATAGCCTATCTCCTTCCCTCAATCCTATGTATTTCTTCCTTAAGGGTGAAGATACTCAATGAAGTGATTTAAGAAATTGGTGATGAAATGCTAACAAGTCCCCACTCAGGACTAATTAGCTTCATAGGTTCGACTCCAGTTGGGAAACATATTGGAGAAATAGCAGGGCAGGAAAAATGCTTATGTGGGTTGCTTTAGAACTTGGAGAAAACAATCCATTTATTGTGCTTTCAGATGTAGATGTAGACCGAGCAGTAGATGCTGGCATCTTTGGTAAGTTTATTCAGCAAGGACAAATATGCATGATCATTAACCGATTCATCATCCACAAAGATAAATACGATGAATTCGTTCAAAAGTATATTGAAAGAGTAAAACAAATCCCTTATGGTAACCCGAAAGATCCCAAAACCGTTATTGGACCGCTTAATAATGAACGTCAAGTAGAAAACGCACTTAAGATCATAGAAGACGCAAAAGAAGATGGTGCAAAACTTGTGTTAGAAGGCAACCCCTTATGTATTTATAGTTGTAGATAATAGAAGTAATCTAGCTCAAATTGTTCTCCCCTATTTCAACAATCATTAAAGCAAAATCCGAAGAACAAGCAATTGAACTGGCTAACGATACTGAGTTTAGTTTAAGCTCTCCATCTTCTCAAAAGATTTAGAAAAAGGAAGTGAACTTGGCTTACAAATCGACAGTGGGATGACATATATAAATGACCAGACAGTTAACAAAAGTCCTGCAGTACCATTTGGCGGCAACAAGTCAGGTGGAATAGGCCGCTTCGGCAATGATTGGATAGTTGAAGAATTCACAGTTACGAAAATATCCGTTTTATACAAGGCATCTTGCCAAATATTAAAAGTAATCAAAAAATCACATGTCTATTTCTCGTTCATTTCCTCATCAAAAATTAGAACATATCCTTTCCCCACAAAGCTTAAGCGTTTATCAAATCCTTCTACTGACATTTGGTTATAGATTAATTTTTTCCAATCGGTACACTTCACGTGCATCAAATAACTGTTCTGTATTGCTTCGATACTGTTGATAATGCTTGGACTATATATGATTTTCTAGTTCAGTTGGGTCTTTCCAAGTTTCATAAAAAACAAATACACCAGAATGATTTGTCGAACGGTATATCCTATGTGATGCACCTTTTTCCGCTCGTGAACAATTTTCCATTTCCTAAAATCTTTCCTGACTTACAAACGTTGGGGTGACGGAACAACTAGTTTTATTTATTAGAATGATTTAACGTTACAGCAAGAAGATCAAACCATTTCCTTAGAGTTTGGTAATAATTATATTCTATTTATGATTGACAAATATGCAAAAAAATATTATCTTTAATTAAAGATAATTTAATTCGAGATAATATCCAGAGATTCGTTATTTATAAGTGTAAATATTTTTTCATATATATCTCGAATCAAAGATATCTAAATATATTTCCAGGAGGAATTAAACATGATTGGTATAGGTTTATTAGTTATTCGGGTAGTGATTGGTTTATCGTTTGTAGGACACGGTGCACAAAAATTGTTTGGCTGGTTTGGAGGTTATGGATTAAAGGGCACTGGTGGCTGGTTTGAATCAATTGGTATGAAGCCGGGAGTTACTATGGCTCTATTTGCTGGTCTATCAGAATTTATTGGCGGTGCCTTATTTGCTTTAGGCCTTTTTACACCGCTCGCAGGTATATTAATTGCCCTTACTATGCTGGTTGCGATTGTTAAAGTTCACGGAGCAAATGGCTACTGGTCAACTCAAAATGGCTATGAATATAATCTTGCCATCTTTGCCGTTGCGATTGGTGTAGCGATTACAGGAGCTGGCCAATACTCACTTGATGCCTTTTTATTTTAAGTTCTGTTAAAGTTTTTTTAGTAAATGTAAAGGTAAGATAACGAGAAAAGTTATTAACAAATAGATACTGTCTTGAGAAAAACCATATCGATAATATGTTTCCTAATAAGTAGATGTATTAGATGGAAAAATAAAAGAGCATCGTATATTCGATGCTCTTTTTAACTAGTTAATATGTATATAGTTTAAGAGCAATTTCAATTTTGAAACCGTCAATGTTCACAAAATATATGCGAGATTAAAAGAGACCTAAACACTAATGGTCTTTTTAAGTAGTAGCTTTCACATCTTCCCTTTAATATTAGATAATCTAATAAAAACACCAAGACCTGCAAAGAAAAAGCCTAAACATAATAAACTTCCTGGGCTGCCCCAAGCTATTTCCTGTATCATTTCGTCCCTCTTTTCTATATGAATATTTCACCATATTACAATAGCATTCATATTAAAATTAAGTCAAGATATTCCAGTGAAGCACTCTTTAAATTGAAAGATAAAATCAACAACATAATTGATTTAAATGGATTAATGCTTTTTTTAATGTTCCACTTCAACATACTGAAATACTTTTGGTGAAAGGCTTATATACATAGTACGTATTTTCTATTAGTTCCTACTTCAACTCAAAGTACAATCGTATTTTCCTCCAGGGGAATTGGAGGTGGTACTTTAAGATATAAGATGTATACTTTTCTTTTATAATATGGTAATAAACTTCATTTGTTTCAACTTTCGTTCCAGGTGAATTGCTGCATTTCGTCATCCCCTCCTCTTTCATATTTAGGGCTTATAAAACTGATCATTCATGATTATGTAATACACTCTATGGCCTTTTTGTATTTAGCCATTCTTCTGTTTCTCGAACGTGTTCTATGTATCAGACTGTGACATAATCACTTCTTAAAAATTCTACAAAAGCGTCATTCGCTAACTGTGCTATTCGAGCTATCCCCGCCTTCCTTTCTTATGGATCAATAATGTTGTAAACCAATTCGTTTAGATACGACATTACGCTTGTTATCTGAAACAGAAAAAAACAACCAATTGTTCTTTTTCTTTTGTAAAATATTAACAACGTTAATTTAAAGAGGTTTTGCAAAGAGTGATAATTAACCATGAATACCTCTTATCATTAAAGAATATGAACGATTTAGAGTATGGAAATTGTAAGGATATAGGAATTAAACACATAATGACATTGAACTTCTAGGTTATGGAATATACGTTCTTTACAATAAGAACGCGGAGAGAGAGTAACCTAACCCTCCCCCTATTTTTGCTTCTAATTATTTTTATTTATATTATCTATACCCCTGAATGATAGATGGCAGTTTGGTGCATCTTAGCCATTAAACTTACTTGTTTTATAAAAAAATTAAATCAAATACTCATTTGACTTCTTATATTTTCCTGCATCTAAATTTGAATTTAATTTTCTCTATGAGAAATAATATTTCTTTATAATTCCTTGTATCCTCCTTTGTTTTTTTCTCATCACCTTTCTTTTTTAACCACTATTACTATTCCAGATAGCAGTAAAAAGTGAAGTCTTATCAACCAGGTTTTGTTTTTTCACAAATCATTTACTTATCTAAAAAGAATAAATTTATTATTGGTATCCTTTAATATGTAATCAAAATTTTATGAGGTGAATGTTTTATGAGAATGAAAAAAGCAATGATAGGTTTATCGCTCTTATGTATGATTGTTCCTGTTTTTGCTAATCTGGCAGCTGCCTCAAATTTTGTTGCTGAAAAAGATCGAAGAAATATCGTAGCAGATTGGAAATTTTCGAAACAACATGTGAAAAGCGGTTCAATATATAAAGGCGATTTAATTATTGAAGATGCAAGTAAACAAGGAAATGATTTAGAGTTAGTAACGATTGGGGATCAAGCTTCTCCAGAATTAAAAAATATCATTAAATGGTCTGAAGAAGATTATCATAATCAAGAAAAAGTTGATAGCTTGCAATTTGCTAATTACAAAAATGCTCCTTCAGGAAGATATTTCAAAACAAAGAAGGATGCACCTATTAATAAGGAGCAATTTGATAAAGGATTTACAATCGAAGCTGTTTTTAAATTACCAAATAATTTTGATGATCGTTTACATAGCTGGATGGGAATTTTAACAAGACAAGGACAAGCTGCTGATCTTAATAAAATGGAAGGTGAAATAGAGATACTTACTACATTATCGATATCTAGTTTAAAAGAAGTCCAATGGACAAGCCATCCATCTAATTTAAACTACAATGTAACTAACTGGTCCCGTTACTTAAATGAAGAAGATTGGTATCATTTAGCTGTTGTCAATGACGGTAAAAATACTACATTAACTGTGAATGGCATTAGCGATTACGGAAAATCTGAAGAAGTAATAGGAATTACGGCTAATAATAACAAAGGATGGAACATTGGCGCTTCAGAGTGGGCGAATGAAATCGATACACTATTTGCAGGAAATATCCAAGAAATTCGAATTGCAAATAAAGCTTTGACTGAAAAAAAATGGCTTGTGCAAGATGCTCGTGATAATCATACAGTGAATGGAACAAATCACAATATCCCTTTCCTAACAAATAAAAGTAATTACAATTTTCTTTTCATCCCAGACACGCAAAAGTATTCCAATTTGCATCCAGAGATTTTCAATAGTCAAATGAAATGGATTGCAATAAATAGTAAGAAAAATCATATATTAATGAGCACATTTCTTGGAGACATTGTAGATGACAATGAAGAAAGACAATGGCAGAATTCTAATACAGCCATTTCAATTTTAGATAAAAAATATATTCCTTACATGATTGCTGCAGGGAATCATGACTATGCGTACGGAGAACCATTCTTAACATATTATGGACCAGAACGTTTTACGAATAAAAAATATTATAAGGGAACTTCACCTTCGGGGTATGGTTCTTATGCGGTAGTAAAGGCGGGCAGTTACGAATATTTATACTTAATTGTTGATATGGACAATCTTCAAAAAGACTTGCAATGGTCAAAAGATGTTTTGAATCAACATAAGAATAAGCCGACTATCATTGTTTCTCACGATATTATTGATATTACACTCGAAAACAATAAACCGATTGTAGTTGATTCCAATAACGGACGTCTGATCTGGGATGAACTTGTATATAACCACGATCAAGTGTTTATGACAGTTAATGGACATTATAACGGTGCTGGACACAGGGTGAAACAAAATGCTGCAGGAAACGAAGTCATACAGATGTTAGTTGATTACCAAGGAAATTACCGAGGTGGAAATGGTTGGTTAAGGCTTGTGGAATTTGATGAAAAGAAAAACAAAATGTTTTTCCGTACTTATTCGCCATTTGTAGACGGAATACCAAATAAAGGAAAAACATATATAGATTATAAATATTTAACAGATGAAAACAATCTATTTGAATTAAATTTCCATTTTAAAGAGAGATTTAAATTCAACTAATCAAATATAAGAACTAACTTCCCTAAGTAATCATATAGCCTATATTCACTTTCTACCATCGGAATGAGAGGAAGATTCTTTGTTTTGAGTTATCTTTATTTTTTATTAATTCTAAACGATAGTGGCATTTTGTTTTTGCTATTCACCCTGTAACCAAATGGAAATAACAGTTCTCGAATCCGTAAAGATTGGGTTTTTTCTCCTTGATAACCACTTTTTTGAATCAAAACGGAATTAGTTTTTGTCAACAGTATACTTTTTGGCACTATTTAAATAAAGGTCATATTTCTGTATGAAAAATTCCTACTCTCACATGGTTTAGCGCCAATCAAAAAGGCTGTCGAGTGTTTACGACAGCCTTTTTATTATGATATTCGAAAAGGGTAACTCCGAATACCACTATTCGTTATTCTACACCTGGAAACCATCCTGGAGAATTGATGATCGTGTGCCATAATGGATCTGGAATATCAAGTTGCTGCTGATCATTCTTGTTTATCTTTGTTACAATTTCTGTTTCTCTGCCTTGTTCCACTTTTTGAACCCAGTCAGGATCAATAATGAGTTCACGGGCTAATGCGATTAAAGGAACCCCTGTTTCAAGAGCTTTGATCGCATCATCTGCTGTATAGATGGAACCGACACCGATGACAGGAACTCGATCCCCGACACATTCTTTTATGATTTCTATTCGAGGACGGTTAACCTCGGCTCCTCGTCTAGGCGTTGACCAGAAATCCATTAATGAAACATGAAGATAATCAAGATCTTTTTTTGCGAGGGCATCTATTAATACCAATGTATCATCCATAGTGATTCCTGGTGTTTCTGGCTCTTCTGGTGAAAAGCGATATCCTACAATGAACGGCTCTTTTGCATATTTAGCAACTGCCTTTTTCACTTCATCTACAACCGCCAATGGAAAAGTTAAACGCTTTTCAAGAGTTCCACCCCACCTGTCTTCACGACGGTTAGAATGCGGTGAAAAGAATTGCTGAAGTAAGTATCCATTGGCACCATGAATTTCGACACCATCATAACCTGCTTCAATTGCACGTCGAGTAGTTTCTCCAAAATCGAGAATAATCGATTCAATTTCTGTTTCAGATAGTGGACGGGGAACAGGTTTACCTTTGCCTTCTGAAGGAATATTGCTGGCACTCACAACATCGCCATTTGGTACTAATTCCTTTGGAACCTCACGGCCGCCATGGAAGATTTGTAAAATTGCTTTTGCCCCTTTCGCTTTAATCCCTGAAGCTAAGCGTCGTAAGCTCGGGATCAAATCATCCCGATCACCGCCAAATTCACCGGAAAATCCTTTACCATTTGCTGTGACATAGGTACATGCTGTAATAACCATACCCACTCCGCTTGAACGACGTTCATAATAGTTAATTTCGGCATCGGTTACTGTACCGTCAGGATTCGAAGAGAAATTTGTCATGGGTGCCATAACCAATCGATTTTTTAAATGTACGTCTTTTCCTAAATTATACGATTCAAATAATGGTGTGAATTTTGAATTCATTTGTTGTATTCCTCCAGTTTAATTATGTTTACATCACTAAATAACAGGTGTGGATCAGGCTTTGCTATACCTTTTTTCTTGTGCATTAGAAAGAACAGATTCAAGTAATATCTTGTATATCAGAAAAAACAATTATTATGCATGCTTCGCAATTAATTCTGTTAAAACTTCTTTAGGCTGGTAGCCAACTACCTGATCCACTATTTCCCCATTTTTGAAAAGGATAAGCGCTGGAATACCCATGACTCCATATTCTCTTGTAGTACCTGCATTTTCATCTACATTTAGCTTAACAATCTTAACTTGATCACGCATTTCATCATCGATATCATTAAGCACTGGCGCAATCATTTTACAAGGGCCGCACCAAGGAGCCCAAAAATCAACTAACACTAAACCTTTTTTAATTTCACTAGCAATAGTTTCATCTGTTACATGTATTATTGACATAATCATTTCCCCTTCCAATATTATCTATTAATCAATCTATATTTTTAAATGATTTATCTATTTAAATCAAGATTTCCGATCCTATTTCCTGGGATAAGAAACTCAGATTTCTTGGTATTTACTTTTGGATGTTTTTTCAAAGTCGCTAATTTTCCGGACAATTCCATAAACCATGTCTCATCTTTTGAAAGTAAAGCCAGATCTATTAATGTTAAAAGGTGACTTTCATTACTAACTGCTAAATCGGGCAGCTTTTCAGTCCATTTACTTGGAATCCAAATCGATTTCCCAACCGCTTTTTCATTGTCACTTTCCACCACATTTACTTTTACAATTTCGCGATTAGTGTTAACTATTTCTATAAACCCGTGAATAAGTTCTCCATCTCTGGACCTTCCCTGTACCCAATCTCCATTTTCAAAGCGATTTTTATCGGCCATATATATACCCCCCTTTAAATGTTTAGTCACAGTTTTCAATTAAAAGCTTTTAACTGTAAAAACAAAATATACAGTATGCATAAAAAGAAAAAAATAAATCAATATCACGGACATTGTTTAATTTTTTCTAAAAAAGTGCTAAGGGTAATATTTTCCAAATATTTTTCAAAATATAATTCAGCTTCATCGAATATTTGATCCATAACTATCTGGGTATTAGATGATATAACACATTTTTTTTTCGGATCACCTGTACACCAATTTGGTTTCAGGGTTCCATGTGAGACAGCAATATAAATATCAGCCAAACTTACCTCTTGAGGGTTACAGTCAAGAATATAGCCGCCGCCCACACCTTCTTTTGTCTTAACAAATCCATTATTTCGTAAGCAACTCATCATTTTACGAATTCTAGCTGAGTTTGTACAAACGTTTTCTGCGATAGACTCACTGCTTGCCATATGATCTGGTAAATAAGCTAAATAGACTAAACTATGCACAGCTATTGTAAAATCACTATTCACTTTTTTCCCATCCTCCTCAAGAAGATTACTGTAATCTTAATATTTACAGTTAACTATGTCAACTAAAAAACTCGCTCATGGTTACCTCTATTTAAGGCCTTACTTTATTTTATCAGTTTTTTATTTAATCAAATCGTTTTATTTTGAGACAATAAAAACAACTGTTTGAATGTATTTTATGTTTTGGAGGGATTGGATGTGTGACAACCTTCCATCCTCCCTAAGTTTTTAAAAAAAGAAGTTGAATTAATTGAGTAACTCAAATAATATTCGTTCGAAACGAATAAAAGATATTCCCTTTTCTGTGCTGATCTCTCTCCCATTTTGCTTGGGGAAATCCTGCGCAATATACGCTTCTACCTCTGCCGGTACTGGTCTTGTTATATACACTTTTGGCTTCAATTTATGTTCTCCTTGTTTACTTTATTCTTGAATAGGATTTTTTACGATAAACCAATAACAGATTGCGGCACACCCTGCGATTAAACCACCAGATATGAAGGCAAGAGAGTAAGAGCCTGTTGTATCCACAATCATGCCTGCCACAACAGGGAAATGGCTCCAAACAAACTAAAGTCACACAATCCATTTAACCTCTAGCTAATTAACCTCTCTAATTGTAAGAAAGTAGGTATAGTAAATCCATTGATGTATTATTATACCGAAATAAGCATTCATGCAAAATTAAACTACATGTCTGAACAGGCAGCATAGGTGCTTTTTTCTAATTCTCCCCCTCGTGGGTTTATTTCAGCCTGTAGATGATACCTACATTCTCAAACAATTAGGAAAGCAAGCATTCAAAAATGATTTAAACGGATAGGTTTATTCTTTCCTGCCTCTTATTAAAACAAAAGATTCGCAAAAGAATGGATTGGGTACAATATGAACAGAACTGTAAAGTGTAGTATAAATTGCCCAAAGAAATATTTTGAAGCATCAGGAGGAAGTTTATATGATTAATGAAAAAGTGGCTTTGTTATTAGAAGATAAAATTAACGTTATTAAAAGTGGTGAAAAATCCATTTATTTAGTAGGCCCTATCAAATTACCCGTTAACTTAGAGGGCGAGACAACCATATTCCAATGGTATTGCTGGTTACGTTGTGAGAATATGGCAGGTCATTTTTGTGATGACGGCTCTTATAATACGGAAAAGATCATTGAAACTTTGGCCTCTTCCAATTTAGCGGAAATGCAGCAATCCAGTGTGTTACTGTATGGAGATTTTCAACATTCTGCCGATGCCCTTATCCGTATGCATAGTATTTGCCATACTGGCGATATTTTTGGCAGTAAACGTTGTGATTGTGGCTTTCAATTAAAACAGGCTATGAAAATGATTGCGGCTCAAGGAACCGGTGCTTTATTTTATTTAGCGAATCACGAAGGAAGAGGCATCGGCTTATTTAGTAAAGCCATGGCTTATGTTCTGCAAGAAAATGGATTGGATACGGTGGAAGCGAATTTAGAGCTCGGGTTTGTTGATGATGCTCGTAACTATGATGACGCCATTCGAGTGTTAAAAAAACTGCGGTCCAATCCAGTGACTCTTATCACAAACAATCCGAGAAAACTAGAAGCCCTTCAAAAGTCAGGTGCCAATGTTGCAGGGCGAGTTCCGTTATGGGGAGATATCTCAGAGTTTAATGAAAAATATTTAGAAACTAAAGTGGCTCGTTCCGGTCATTTAACAGATGAAATCTAAATGAGTAACTGATGTTTATATGAAATTGACTGTACCAATGAAAGCCAAAAGCGTTCCAAATCCCTTTGAATGTTTACCGAAATGTTAGAATCGGAGCGCTTTAATCCGAGGAGCCACACGATAAAATGTTTCCTGGGATATATATACATTAACAATTGATCCAAAACTTCTTTTGATAAGCGTTTCCCCCAGTAACAATATGTGAAATCGGATGATGCAACATAATGGACAAGGTCAAGGACATCTAGCATTTCTCGGCTATTGGCTATCACTTCCCTAAGTTTGCCAGAACCCGAATCAATTTTCCTTTTTGGTTGCAAACCGGCTTGGCTGTAACCAAAGTATATACTCCAGTTTTTTTTAGTACTGAACGTTTGAATATTTTGTAGAACTCAAAAAGGAAATAAATAGTTATACGACATACTATAACAATTTCAGATATCATTGGAACATAAAAGGATGCATGTAGAATACAGAAATCATCTTCTTCAAGTGACTAACCTTTTTTATAATGTCCTTTACAAAGGGTACAGTTTAATAACTAGCTAACCTTATAATACGAAATATAAACCCTCTTGCTTGGCAATGGTACAAGTATTCCTCCAAAACATCCTATAACAACACAAAAAAACCCCTCTCTCTGGTTTTGTTTCCATCAGAGAAAGAGGCTTCGGATTAGTCTGATAAAAGATAAAGCAAAAACAATAGACATTTATGATGAAAGTTCACTCTATAAGGTAGTTTATGATTTGCTTATCTTATAATTGCTATCAATCAATTGATAAACCCTAAAGTTAAAGGTTTATTTTGTTTGTTGTTTATTCATGGCGCTCATCATTTGATTAATTTTCTTTTGGGATGGTTTCATACCCATTTGCATCATCATCATTTTCAACATTTGTTCGTTAATTGGCGGATTTTTCTTTAAGTAATCCATCATGTATTTACGAGCGATGAAAAATCCCAGCACTACTCCAGCAATCAATGCCAGTACGCCAACTAGAATGTTAACCCACATACTATTTCCTCCTTCATGTTGTCTAACATCAGTGTACTAGACCAAAGGTTATTATACAATACCCGCTACTGAAAAGTCCCCCATTTAGACAAATTTTCTTTCTTTTATCGGTTTTAACCAACCATATTTTTCGTGTTCAAAATCAATGGCCAGAAAACTCGCTTCGTATTTTCGAATACATTCAAAGAACGCTGTCTCTGCTTCATAGTCTCCGTCAGCTTTAAGTGTAATAGAATCATCATGTATGATCAATACGGCTTTGCTCGATCCACTCGTTTTTTCTAGATAGTATTTTCCATTCTGAGACCAAAAATTCATCTTTTTTTGCAAACGCTGTTCAATGGCTACCTGCAATTGGATAATAGGGACAGTCTTGGTGACAAATTCGATTTGTTTTTGCAAAATACTCTTCAGTCTGCCCCTTGCTTGAATATACTCCAAAAACAAATTGAAAAATAGCTTTTCTCTTCCATAATAATGATGGGCAAATTCATCTTCGATTAAAAAAATTTGATAGGTTCTCATTAGCCAATGCCTCCTAGCATTCCTATTTTGGAAACCAGAACATTTTTATTTTTCGATAACCCGCCATTATTATTTTCTATTTATAATGGCTACTCCCCTTTAATTGACATATTTAAACGAAAATTATTTATTCTCATTATATATTGACAAACCAACAAGATATGTTGTTTGCTGGAGAAATTTTTTTCTTTTTTTGTCGAATAGAAGATTTACCGTAAATTATGGGCACTTTCAACATGCTTTAAGAAGATTCGATGAAAAAACTGACACCAAACTAGTTTGGTGTCAGTTCCGAATTTTATTTAAGCATTTCTTTTACACGAGCAACTACATTTTCTACAGTGAATCCAAACTCTTGCATGATCTTACCACCTGGTGCAGAGGCACCGAAATGATTGATTGCCAAGATTTCGCCTTCATCTCCAGTATAACGATCCCAACCAAACGGTGAAGCCACTTCGATAGCCAGACGTTTTTTTACAGCTGGGTTGATTACACTTTGTTTATATTCTTTAGATTGAGTTTCAAAACGATCCCATGATGGCATGCTGATAACAGAAACTTCAATTCCTTCTGTTGCTAATGCTTTCTGTGCTTCTACAGCTAGGTTTACTTCAGAGCCAGTCGCAAGAAGTAATGCATCCGCTTCATCTTTATTAGAAGCAGAAATAATATAAGCCCCTTTTGAAACACCTTCATAAGCAGTTTCAGAAGTGTTTTTTATTGTTGGCAATCCTTGACGTGTTAGAACAAGGGCAGTCGGTTTATTAGTGGACTCCATCGCCACTTTCCAAGCTGCTGCTGTTTCATTACCATCAGCCGGGCGGATTACCCCAAGGTTCGGCATTGCCCTTAATGAAGCTAATTGTTCAATAGGTTCATGTGTCGGTCCGTCTTCCCCTACAGCAATACTGTCATGAGTAAATACATACGTAACAGGAAGACCCATCAACGCTGCCATACGTATAGCCGGGCGTAAATAATCAGAGAATACGAAGAAAGTTCCGCCATACACTTTTAAACCACCATGAAGGGTCATCCCATTCAAAGCTGCTCCCATAGCGAATTCACGAACACCGAACCAAATGTTACGTCCACTATAATTACCCGGTAATAGATCTGACTCACCCTTAATGGCTGTATTATTAGATCCGGCTAAATCGGCAGAACCACCAATAAAGCTAGGAACCTTCTTGGCAATCGCATTTAGGACTTCTCCACTTGAAGCTCGGGAAGCTAATGTTTTTCCTTCTTCGTAGACCGGAATTTCCTTATCCCACTCAAACGGTAGTTCACCTTTTATAGCCAGCTCCAATTGTTCAGCTAACTCAGGATATGCTTCTTTGTAATTTTTAAACAGTTCGTTCCAAGCCTCTTCTTTTTTGCTGCCTGCTTCGACGCATGCTTCATTAAAGTGGGAGTACACTTCTTCAGGAACATAGAAATCCTCTTCAAATGTCCATTTGTATGCTTCCTTAGTCAGTTTCAACTCATCTGCACCAAGCGGCGCACCGTGAACAGCAGACTTACCAGAACGGTTTGGTGAACCATAACCGATTACAGTTTTCACTTCTATTAATGTTGGGCGGGCATCGTCAGTCTTTGCCTCTTCAATTGCTTTCGCAATTTCCTGAAGATCGTTTCCATCTTCTACGCGAAGATATTGCCAGCCATACGATTTGAAACGGTTAGCTACACTTTCACTAAATGATTGGCTTAAATCGCCGTCAAGTGAAATATCATTTGAATCATATAAAACAACAAGTCTTCCAAGCTGAAGATGTCCAGCTAATGAAGCAGCTTCTGCAGATACGCCTTCCATTAAATCTCCATCTCCACAAATGCTATATGTATAATGATCAACCACATTATAAGAATCACGGTTGTAACTTTCAGCCAAGTGACGTTCGGCCAACGCCATCCCCACTGCCATTGCAATCCCTTGCCCTAATGGTCCTGTAGTCGCATCAACTCCAGCTGTATGGCCGAACTCTGGATGTCCAGGAGTTTTACTACCCCATTGGCGGAAATTCTTCAAATCGTCGATGGATAAGCCATACCCTGACAAATGAAGAAGGCTGTATAACAGCATAGATCCATGACCAGCTGAAAGAACAAAACGGTCTCTATTAAACCAATCTGGATTTTTAGGGTTATGATTCATATATTCAGTCCAAAGTTTATACGCCATCGGGGCTGCACCCATTGGCATTCCCGGATGACCAGAATTAGCCTTTTCAATTGCATCAATCGATAATGTACGAATCGTATTGATAGAAAGTGCATCTAATTTATCTAACATATTGTAAAACATCCCTTCCTGTAATGTACCTCTTTATATTATAGTGACCTGCTTAATATCACAACTAAAATCACTAAAACCTTCCCTAATATTTCAATTTTCTAGTAACTAGAGAAGTCCCATATTTAGGTTAAGCTAAAAAGGAGAATACATACATAAATGCATTCTCCTTTTAATTCTTAAGACCAGAAAGAAGGGCAGCCGATTAAAAGTTCCATCAGATAGCCCCATTCATTAATGTAAGTTTCTTTTTTCCTTAATATTTTTTATCTTTTGAGGCGTGACGTCATTACCTTCCGGATCAATAACTTTCACATGTTCTAGCGTATTGGACATAGACTGTCTGAATGTTTCCAAGTACTCACTTCTCAATTGGGTTTGCTCTTTAGCCTCAACTTCTGTTAAGCCTTCTGCCTTAGCCTTTTTAGAAAGTTCATTAATACGGGCTAGTTTTTCTTTTGATAGCATAATTTCGCTCCTTCTAATGTACGGATATTGTCATGGTATTAAAAAAGAAGAGAAATTACAAGTTCTATGATTGACTTTCAGGTGTATTCTGTTGATATTCTAGAAAGCGCCTGTGAACTGTAGCTTTAGATACATTATAACCAAAACCCCTTAACGTGGCTGCGATTTCTGCAAACGTCAATCCATTTATCCGAAGTTTAACAATTTCTTCAATAGGTATCTCCTTACGGTCTCTTCCAGTAGCATTCCTTTGATTTTGAAGGTTTTTTTGGGGGCGGTATCCCTTTTCCACTGCTCGTAACATCCCGCGTTTAATTTTTAAATTATGTAGTTTCCTTTGATATTCTTCCACAATTCCGACTATTTGGATAACCATGGCATCTGAATCCGATAGCTCCAGTTCCCCGTCATGGGAAAGTGTATAGATTTTAACGCCTTCTTTAAGAACGACATGAAACAAAGCAATTTTTGCATTTCCTCTTCCTAGTCTCGTTTCGTCTTGAATTAATAGAACTTCAGCCTCTTGAGTTTTAAATAGATCAAGCATATCAAAAATACCGTCACGGTTTAATTCGTAACCGCTTGCTTGCTCTTTTATAATAGAGACTACTTCCATATCCATTTTCTCTGCCAATTTGACTAATTCATCTTCCTGCCTTGCTAACGATGTTTCCTGCGACTCTTTTTCCGTACTTACTCTACAATAGATTACTGCTTTCATAATACCCTACCTTTACTACTTACTGCTGACTGGCCAAATTCTGAACAAGTTTCTCACTTTTAACCGGAATGACAATGACTTGGCCAGGTTTAATTGAATCTGCCCTGACTTCGTTGTGCTCTTCTATCCAACCAATGAATTCTTTTTTTGTCAAATCAGCTTCTTCATATTTTTCGGCAATCTCCCATAAGGTATCACCTTCATTTACTTCTATTGAAAGAAAATTATTATTTTGATTTTTGTCTAATGTGCAGGAGAATAAAATTGAAAAGATAAATACTGATCCCGCTAATAGAATCGTATAAATATAATTTTTGTACAACTTTTTCATAGATATCCCTCCAAGGCGAATGTTCGTTCGTATCTTATAACCAGATTATAGTACGAACGTTTGTTTCAGTCAACAACAAAATTCGAACTTATGTTTGTATAGAAATAGGGGCCATGCTATAATAAAGCAAAGAACTTTGGAGAAGAGGTGCACATATGACTAAACTATCAAAACGGCAGCAAGATATTCTTGATTTCATTAAAGAAGAGGTTCGCCAAAAAGGGTATCCACCTTCCGTAAGAGAGATTGGCGAAGCAGTGGGACTTGCATCAAGTTCAACGGTACATGGACATTTATCTCGTCTGGAAAGTAAAGGACTGATCAGACGTGATCCTACTAAGCCGAGGGCCATTGAAATCTTAAACATAGAGGAAGCCAGCACTATACCTAAGACTAATGTCGTTAACGTACCGTTGCTTGGAAAAGTAACCGCAGGCATGCCGATAACCGCCATTGAGAACATAGAAGAATACTTCCCGCTTCCCGAAAGTATGGTTCCGCATGATGATCATGTATTCATGCTCGAAATCATGGGAGAAAGTATGATTGAAGCAGGAATTCATGATGGAGATTATGTCATCGTGAAACAACAAAGCAGTGCCAATAATGGAGATATCGTAGTAGCCATGACTGAAGATGATGAAGCCACGGTAAAACGATTCTTTAAGGAACCGGATTACATACGGCTTCAGCCTGAAAATTCAAATATGGAACCAATTATTTTAAGAGATGTCACGATACTTGGAAAAGTAATAGGCTTGTATAGACAAATACACTAAAAGCGCTAACTGCGCTTTTTTTTGTTTGTCTAATTTATGTCCCATATTCCTTCAATATGCATATGGAAGACTATGTTTTCGTAAATTTTCATTTTTTAGTAGAAATCTTTTATAGGAGTATTTACCTTTTCTTTTTGACATATAATGGCACGAGAATTTTTGACCCTATCTAAAAGGAGATATGACGGTGAAAAAGGGTGGTTAAGGACACTATTGATCCTTTTGAAGGTGAACTAGCCGTTGTAAACGGGGAAACGGAAGACTCTCCAAGAAACTTACTTCCGAAACATGCTCAAATCGTAGACGTTTTGATTTTTTGAATGCAATAAATTTTTAAAAAAAATAGATGGTTTAATAGAAGCTTTGGGAAGATTTACATCCTATTAACAAAAGCCTATTGCGATTATCAAGAACTAGATCGTAAAAATTAAGGGCGAAACATATTAGTCAATATAATATGTTTCGCCCTTATACTTCTTGTTCAACAAATACGCCCTATATTTAAGAAACATGACTTACGTTATTAACAATATAGTATTACTGTTCAATGCCTATTTATTTAATTAGAAGATCGTTTAATTGTATGAAAACGAAGAAGATGCTTTTACTGCATTACTAAAATTGCACAAATATCTATATCCTTAGGTTTCAATTGTAAAATTAAATAAGGTTCCGGCCGAATTTGAATGTACAGTATATTTTATGTTGAGAACCTTAGCAAGGTCTTCGATTACTTTTAATCCGAGTCCCTTATGTTCTTCTCTACAATCAAAACCTTTTCCATTATCTCTTATAGAAATAACACCCTGATGAATGATGACCTCAAGTTTATCAGCGTTTGAATGTTTTAGCGTGTTTTGGAAGACGTTATCAAATAATCTTTGTAGCCATAGATCATGGCTCATCCATACTAAATCTTCATCTAAGGGACGAAAGGATAATTCAATATCATTAATACTATACAAGTAAGCCCACTTTCTCACCATTCCTTTTAACAAATTATTGATATTTACTTCACTTCTCATAATATAAGATGTATCTAATGAGTCGACAGATTCCATATGAACTTCATCTGTTAAATCAGCTATATATTGTATTTGTTGATATAGAGATTCTAGTGCAAGAGTTGGATGTTCACCTTCTAAATAGAATAACTGTAATCGAATGGCTGTTAATGGGGTATTAATATCATGCCTTAATTTATTCAAATATTCCCTTTGTAGACCCTCTTGTTGTTTCATTTCTATTTCCCTGTACGTAGTTCTCTCAATTAATAAATTTACAGAGTGGATAAGTTCCCCAATTTCGTCATCACTTTTAATGTCTATTTTTTCAGGAATGTTTTCATTACTAGCTAAATTCTTGATGGTTTTATTCAGTAAGGTTATCTTATTTAATAATGAATGAATAGATCTAGAAAATAGAAAGGCTAATAAGAGAAAAGATAGGAAAAATAATACATACATAGTTGGATAAGCGAAAGATTCATGAAAGGGAACATTCTGATTCTTAGTGGCAGAGGCAATCTTGTATATTCCTAACGCAATAAAGTTCATGATCAGTAATGATAACGGAACACTGATTATTACTAATGTTAATAATAATTGGTATTTTTTCTTTAGCTTCATTTTTTTATGTAGGTATTCATTCTGTACCCTTCTCCATATATATTTTGAATGATCTCACCTTTATCATCCTTAATTTTTGCTCTGATTTTTTTTATATGGACATTAATGATATTTGGGTTTCTATCTTCAAGCTGCCATAAATAATTGTAGAAATGATCTTTGCTTAAGATTCTATCCCGATTATCATACAAGTAAAAAAATAGTTTACGTTCAATAGCAGTGAAAGCTGCTTCATGATGAGCATTTTGAATATAGACCCGTTTCGTATCTGCATTAATGTATACATGCTTGATTTGTGTGAAAGTACCATAATTATTCTCTAACAGCTTCTGTACTCTTAGTAATAGCTCACGCGGGTCATAAGGTTTGATCAAGTAATCTTCTCCAATGGTTAAACCTTGTAGTTTGCTATCGATATCATTTCGAGCAGACAAAAAAATAACGGGTATGCTTAATCCTAAACCCTTTATTTTCTTAGTAATTTGATAGCCATCTTCACCAGGTAGCATCACATCCATTACGACCATATCTATTTCATTTATTTCGTCAAATACTCCACTGCTGCTGGTTTTCCAGCAGACATTATATTCCTCTCTTTCTAAAATTTTTTTTAATATATCTCCAATCATAAGATCATCTTCAACAATAAGAATGTTATATCCTTTCATTTAAAAACCTTCCGTCTAAAATTAATTTTATCTTTTTTCTATTTTATTGATAAACCCCATGGTAAGCTGGTGTATCTTTTCTGGTGCATAAAGATAAAGAGAGTGTTTCCCATTGATTTTCACTACTTTCGATATGGTGACCTGTTCTGCGAATGCTTTATAGTTTTTGTTCTTCTGTATGGTATATTCCGAGTCTTTATTTTGATCTGTATAAGCAGATAAAAATAGAATAGGCGTATTCTTTGGAAGTTGTAGTTCAGTCGATTTTTCGAATTTTGATAACTTTGTAAGATTTCCTTTTTCATATCTTCATTAAATGCTTTTCTATAAGATATAGCCTTAAAAATTTCTTTTTCTTCTACAGATAAAAACGTTTGTTTTATTACTTCAGGATCATACGTTGCACTCGGAAATAACCTGTGAACACCTATTCCCGTAAGTAGATTCCTTCCTCTTATCATCAAGGAGTCAGCAAGGTTCATTTTATGTGTAACGTAATCTTGGGGCAAGCCAATATCTAGACCGATGATACCTTTGATCTCGTCCGGGTATTTTTGGGCCCAGTAGATAGCTTCTATACCCGAAATAGAGTGAGGCATTAGTATGTAGGGCGGTTTATTCCCACTCTCAACTAAGGCTTCTCTAGTTTGCTTTAAAATGGTATCTATATCTCTTCTGTCGTGAAAAACGTCACTATACCCATAACCAGCCCTTTCCACCACAGCCACTTTATTTTCTTTAGAAAATTTACTATAAAGTCCTTTCATTTCATACACGGGCGAAGCTATACCTGCCCCTGGCATAAACACAAATGTTTCTTTTCCTTCCCCTTCTTCATATACATTGATGTTTTTGTTTTTAATATCGACTAATGTTCCTTTACTTTTTATTAATTCTGATTCCTGATTCAATTGATAATGATGGTAAGTAAAAATTGCTACTCCTATTAACAATGTCGAAACGAAAATGATTACAAGTATTCTCTTAAAGATTCTAAATGCTCTTTTCATAAAAAAATCTCCTTTCAAGTTATATTGAAAGGATAAAATAGAAAAATAAATTTCTAATGAATTTTTCACAAAACTTTTCCTCATACACGCTATGCTTCCATTAAACTCTCAATTGTCCACTAACAATTATTTCAAATTCCTCTAATTTTCACAAGGAGTTCCTCCATTAACATGCCCGTTAGTCATCCATGCAGCACAAAATCAGTGCTGCACCACAGAGAATGAAATTGGTTAGGCAGTGTCAATACTGATACTGACCTTAATCCAGTCAACCCTAATCCATAGACTAATTAATTAACGCTCTCCTCTTTTTTTTAACGATTGAGCAGGGTCTTCTTATGTATTGTCATTTTTCCATTCTTAAAGAAACTTATTTTCATGGTAGTTGAAAAGAAGACAAACAGGAAAGGCGATTTTCTCCAATTGATACTTAATCTTTTTATATACCTCTGCGTAAGCTACTTTCATTGGTCCCTAAGTTGCTTGTTAATCATCTTCTAACTTTTATCTTACGTTAAAGTGATTCAATAAGGGCATCCTTGCTGCTCTCATTCATTTCTCATTAAACTTGTTTTGGTGTAGATGCTTGTGATTGTTGCTGCTTTTATACTTCAATCCGTTCACGATTAACTACATTGTTGTACAGAGTTGCTTTCGTTACACGAGACGCTGTTAATAAAATAAAATCCCTTTCTCATGGATCTCTTATATAGTAGACATTTAATATTAGGGATAAATAGTATGCAGAGAAATTATGGTATGTAAAAAAATAGTGGATAGTCTATGTCATATTGAACATAGTATCCACTATTTTTTTTGATTCAAAGTTTTTTTATTTGAACTATGAAAAACCCTCAAACCATTCATATCGGGAGCCTTTAAATATTCCACTTTATTTGTCTAAATACTGAAGGTATAAATACATTAAAGATGGTAAAAATTAATTCAATGAACCTTCCTTTACTTCTTCTGAAAGTGGTGTTATTATTTGGATTTTCCAACCATCCATACGAATTTTTGGGATGCAGTAATAGCCATTCCAACTATCATAATCTTGACTCAAATTTTGAAGGTCATGTTTCATATTCCTTCAAAATTCGTACCTACAATTGCTATAGTTCTAGGGTTAATCATTTCCATTTTCATCAGCCATCGTCATCACATTGTTGCAGGCATTTTCATGGGCTGGTTCTATGGTTACGCAAGCATAGGCAATTATGCTGCACTCAAAACTGCCATTTTGTCATATAGAGCGTCTAATCCAAATAAGGATTAAGAATACAGCGGGTTGGGCGCTTAGAAGCAGATGTAAAAATTCTCACTACCCCTTTCTCCTCTCGAATTCAAGTTGGTGCCTGTTAGGTTACCCCATGCAGTATCCATAACACTATATAGATTTATAGTCAGACTACATTTTTTGCTTCTGCATATCGCTCCTCTCAATAAAGAGATGGCTATTTCCTAATTCATCATTACTATTTTTCAATATAGACTGAGCGAATCAAAGTACGAGTTCTTTCAGTTCCATCTATATTTTTTTCTTTTACATCAATCGTTATATTATAAACACCTGATTTAGGCACTTCTGGAAAGGCACCAGAAAAATTCTCTGTATCAATTTCCTTTATTGAGCTATTTTTGGCAATTTCATTTCCATTTTCATCAATAAGATGAACAGTAAAGGTGGTGCTAGTAGACTTATCTTTAACTTTCATCGGAGTCTTTATTAAGAATTTTGCATCCTTTTGTTTTACTTTCCCGGACATACTTAATGTAATGGGATCCTTTTCATTAAATTGTGCTGTAAATAGGAATGCATCTTTTGGTGACATTGTCTTCATTCGTACCTTCCAGTTTCCAACTTCAAGGTTATTTCTTTTAAATGTTTGGATAGTTGCACCAGAAAATAAGGAAGATTCATTCTCAGCAGAGTTTACTTGTATGGAAGGTAAATATGTTTGATTAGATGGAGAAATTAATTCTACTGCTACATCATCTGAGGCTGTGTATATAGTTACATTACCTGAGGTTGTTTCATTAACATTGAAGGTTTGTTCGATCCAAGCATTTTGTTGCAAGATTCCTCCATGAACAGTTTGAGAAATATCAGTTTTGATAACCTCATCTTGAACTTGTTGAGTCGACTTGGTATTTAAACTTGGAACTCCAGCAATTGAATCGCTTCTTAAATATGGTTCAATTCTAGAAAAGACAGCAGAACCTATGCGTATGTTGTCGTGGTCTAAGTTTGGATCAGTAAATAAATGGGAAGCATAAGGTAATTTCGCACTCCATACATTTACTAGACCATCATTATCTCCATATGAAGATAAATATTGTCCTCCCATTGATAAAGCGGAAAGAGCTGGACCTCTATTCATTCCTGTAGCGGTGTAATACTTATTTTTTCGAGAGTTTACATGGTTATCTGTGACAGAACGAAATTCTGCCATTTTTCCAACTTGCAAAGAATATGTTCCATCATCTTTTTGACCAAGCAGTGAACCAAGCCACCCCGCATACCAGCTATATGCTAAATCAGCTAAGTTAGAACCATGATGAGGAGAAGCCAGAGTGATAACCCTTCCAACATAAAGATGTGCTCCATAGTGAACAAGGGCTGCTTGAGTGTCTGGTCCTCCCTTACTATGAGCTATTATATTAACTTTTTTTCCGCCAAAATGGTTACTGATTTCAGCAAGTTTTGATGCTAATAGCCTACCATTCGTATATTGGCTTACTGAACCATTTCCAGCCGCATCATAGAGCTGAACAAATACAGTTTGGTAACCCGCTTCATATGCTTTTGTATACATATCATTGACACCATGATATTCCGTTTCTCCGTACCAGCTAGTTGAACTACCATTTTTCCCTTGAACAAATACGATCGGTGGTTTATTTACATCTAGATTAGGAGGGATATCTCCTAGAAACCAATCTCCTGGTGTAAAAGTTTCAGATGGCGGCTTTAATTTCCCTGCCGAGGTAATGTCTGGCTTAACCATAACTAATATTGTTGAGATGAGAACAAGAAAAGCAACATATTTAATAATATTTGTTTTCAATTATTATCTCCTCCAAATTATTTTTTGAATTTTCCGAATATCCAAAACCTCCTTTTGCCAGATTACAAGCTTTATTAAGTGTATATTTGTGCTCTAGCAATCTATCACCTGCATTCTTTCTAAAAATGAGTGAAAAAAACTAGAGATATTTCAACAAGATAGAGATAAAGTATGACTAGTATATCTTTATACTACCTATAAAAATAGGTCCATCTCATACAAGAAGAACTCTCATAAATATGAAAAACTACAATTTTTATCTAATTATTCGTCCGCTCACTTTCTCCCCTACTTAAATCTCGTAAGATCTGTAGCAGGTGCACTTCGGCCATTTTTGGTGCAAAAAAGGTTTACAACATTTTTATCGGGATTAGGATTGGAAAACAAAAAGCCAAATTTCTAAAATGTCGACTCATTCAATTAAACACTTAACATTAATCAGCTATAAAGGTAAAGGTCTGCATAGTTTTTAATTCGTTGTTACTAATAGTCGCTTCTAATAAATTCATTTCCGATATGATAAGTGTATTTAATCTTACTTTTGTTACATTTTATAGTATTAATCACTACAACCCCATAATAAAAAAGCCAACAATGTTTTTGCTGACTTTAATTTTTCAAATTAAACTTATCAATGCTCTAGTTTAATGAAAGCAAATTATCCCTCATGTATCATCTTATCATCCATATAAGTGAAGAAATGTACCCCTTCTTTTTCCAATAAAACTGGCAGGTAGTGAGGTATTTTCTCTGGAATACCAAGGTTATGAGGGTCGAGTATCCAGTCAATTGACTTCCAATCTAAAATACCTTCTCGCATTTTCTTAGGTGTCTCATATACATGACTGCTATCTAACTCACCTAAAAAAACATGAATCCCATCGATTACACCCTCTGATGTTTCCCATGTTATTGTACCTTGTGAGAAAAAATTTTCTAAGTGTATACCAGTTTCTTCCTCTACTTCACGCAGAGCAGCTTCCTCTGGTGATTCTCCTCTTTCAATTTTCCCACCCACACCGTTCCAAACTCCCATAATTGGCGCTTTTTCTCTATTAAGCATGAGCAATCTACTTCCTTGCTTAATAAAACAAACTGTATATTTGAACTTCCTCATAATCCAACACCTCTAATAGAATTTATTACTTTAAATTATTAATTAGATTATTCTTAAATCCAACTGCATTATTAGCTTACTAACTTTTCTTTACGGCATCATCCCATTTTCGAACAAAAAAAGCCAGCAATAAATGGATTGACCTATATTGATTCTTATTTTGTTCATCTAGATAGATCGTATATATTTACCTATTTTCAGAATCAGATTTCTTCATAGAAAAAGCCATTTGTTTATACAAAGTCAAGAGTGGCGGCATTTCAAATCTACACTTCAAATATAGCACACAACCAATGAACGGAAGCAGAACAATAAGCAAGGACCTGTGTTAGGGATATAACATTTTCTACTTTTTTCAATTGTAACTTTTTTAAATAAATATATTTGCTGGACAGTTACAATTGCGACATCCGAATAGATCCAAAAGATTAAAATACCATTTATTACAGTACTGATTATAAAATTGAAATTACAGAATTAGTATTGATGATTAGACATGAAATTCAGGATGATTTGTCTTTCTATAATGAACAAGCCCTATCTCCTACAAAGGAAAGAGGGCCAAATATTTTATTAACATCCGTACTTGCAATTTCTTTGAATGCGCCACTGTCCAATTGCTCCTAGTCTTGGTGTACTAAATAATACAATTCATAGATTGTAATTGAATCCGTTATTTTATTAACTCATGATGCCTTCTACAAACAAATAGATTGTCATTCTGGTTTTTATCCAAGAATCCTTTTTTAAATTGCAGTTTTAAATAAAAAACAATAAACTTCACTTGGGTAACTATCTAGGTTTACTTTCAACACAACCTCACCTGTGGATGGGTCCATTACAATTGAATTACCCAATAAAATTCCGTGGCCATAATAATCAATACCTGCATGTTCTGGTTGCACATTAAAGTTAAGAAAGCCTATTTTAAAGTCTATAAAATTTTTGGATGTTTGATTTCTTTAGGCACTAAACTCTCCTCCTTTATACTCGTATATCACACCAACAACAGGTAAATTAATTTCTGTGATAAGCTCGTCCTTGCGATTAAACAATTTGAATATTCCATCGTGTAAGATAATGTCCGCAACAACTTCTCCACCAAATTCTCTACCAATCGAAATGGTATTTACAACCGCTCCTGAAATTACCTCAAAAGATTTAATTTCTCTTTCCACTTTATTCACCTTCCATCAATTATTTTCTCAAATCATCATACGTATGGATTTTCGAGAAAACTCTATTTTTAGTCTGGTTTTCCGGTGGCAGGTTCGGATGATTTTCAATATAGTAAATCCGCTCTTCTTCAGCAATTAATCAAAAGTTAACATCACTCATACTTAATTCCTTATAAACGACTATCAACTATATTGTTATACAAGTGTTTTATTTTCCTGACTGTTGCATAATCCATTCACCCAAAGATGTTTGAAGCAATGTTCATATCCCAAAGTATTCGCCTTTGTTCCATATAATTGAGTGGTTTTTTCTTTTCAAAAAGGGGAGCTCAATCACTTGTTGTTAAGCCAGATAGTAAACTAGCTTCCACTAACTACACTTAAAGTGTACATCAGGATCAAAAAAAATTATATCGTTAATCGAAAAACCAACACATTCTGCAAACAAAAAAGCCTTATCAATACGTAAAGGAATTTTATATTGCTCATAATCAATATAAGTTCTCTTGGCCATTCCCAACACTTTTGCCATTTCTTCTTGTGTTAAACCTTTATACTTTCTCGCCTGTTTAATTGTAAATTTAACATTTGTCACATCTTGTCACCTCCTGTCTAAAAAAAGAATATCACACTTGAAGTATAGTTAACAACAAATTGTTGTAAAATTCACACACTTTAAGTTTACTCATATTCACTCATAGTGTATATTCAAGATAGAGGTGAAGAAATATGCACATTGGTGAACGAATTAAAAAGTTAAGAAAAGAACGCAGAATGACCCAAGAAGATTTAGCAAAAATATTAAAAGTTGCTCCTACAGCAGTATCAGCTTGGGAATCGGGGCGAAACAAACCTTTAATGGATAAATTAAGCCTGATGTCTACTTGCTTTGATATACCGCTTTCCCACCTCATTGAAGGATCACCTACAGTTGAAGATGATCCTTCAATGGAATATTTAAACGAGAAGAACGTCAGATTAATTGGTGTTTACGGAAATATCCCTGCTGGTGAACCGAATTTTGCACGAGAGTATATAGAGGCCTATATGCCGACATTAAATTCTATGCTTAAAACAAACAAAGAATATTTTTATCTTAAGGTAAATGGCAACAGCATGAATAAAGAATTCAGCGACGGCTCACTTATCCTAGTTGAAAAAACAACCTATGTTGAAAGCGGTAAAATTGGTGTGGTCTTAGTAAATGGTCATGATGCTACAGTCAAAAAAGTGAACATTTTCGAAGAAAACATCACACTGATTCCATCCAGCACAGATCCATTTTATGAAGAAAAAACTTATAACATCAACAAAGATCGAGTTCGAATATTAGGCAAAGTAGTTCAAGCAATAAAAATATACGATTGATAATTTCTATCGTGACCAATTTAAAGATGGGCGAAGGTTCACCCTCTTTTAGATGTTTTTTCATTAAATTTATTTCTCTATAGAGGAAGCCCTGTACATTTTCGTCTATTCAACCAGGTTGCGCCGTTATTTACTTTTATGCAGCAATCCTTAAAAATAAAGTCAGGTTTTTCATTCTTTTTTATTTCGGCTATACTATCGTTCACAACCACTTATAGGATTCGTATAATTAGAGTATTATAATTCGCCTCTGTAGCTCTAGAAGGGAAGAGCGCCGGAAAACATTGTAGTCACCGGGTCGCAAGGTAAGGGTTTCAGAAGCACCGAAAAGCAAATAAGCTGAGGCAGGTGCAATTCCTGCCGGTGAAAATCCGTAGGGAAGCGTGTTCTCCCCTAACCTAAGCTTACGAAAGGAGTGCGGGTTCGAATCCCGTCAGAGGCTTTCACTTCCTATTGCACAAGTTGCCGTTGTTTCCATCTGTTGTATGGTTCTTCAATGAAGTTACTGCCACTGTTACAGGTGCAGGGAATTTAACAATTGCAGTTGAAGACTTCCGGACTGACACAGGAGCGCATGCTACTGCACTTCCGGCTTTAGCAACAGATAATAGTTACTTTAATGGATATGTTAATGGTGTACTACAGATGGATGATCTATTAACCTCTACTCCTGGAGGTGCAGGTGTAGGGCAATTAGTAATTACAGTTCCTGCTGGTTCAACTATTGAACAAAATTCATACCCACGAGCGATACAACTGTTATCACTTAATCCATTAAAGACATCTGAAGAATAAGGGGATAAACCTTCTCTTTCCCAAATTGTATGTATAGTTACCACTTACATTTGAGTTGTGTTTGTGTGTAACCTCATCATACTGAGAGGCTTTTTTTTTAGCAAAGTCAATATTTAACGTTCTACAGGAATGCTAATCTGCCCCGTTAGTTCTATAAATATCAAAAAATAGAAAGCTAGTGTAGGATTTGAAGAAAGTTCGATAAGTTATAAAAAATATTGATCAAATTAAATATAGTTTGATAAAAACAGCTAAAAATCTTCATAAGATAAGCAAACTGTTTTCATTTACCTATTAAAATAATAAGGAATAGATTTTTTACTCTTACTCGATGTACATAAAAAAGTGGTTATTTTATACGGAGATTGTATCGTTTCCCTTTGTCTATCTATACTTCATTTTTAACCCTTAATTTTTTAAAGTCTTAAAAAACAAAAATTGGGTTGGACAGATATTTACGGATTAAAGATTATTCATATATTCTATCGGGGTTTTCTTTGAAATAGATATTAGAGGAATTTATATCATGCCACTTTAGCAAGAAAGAGGCTTTAAAATAATTGGGAAGCTAGCTAATCCATACCGCTGCACCTAGGAAGGCATTAACGGCTTGATCTAAATCAGCATCAGGCATAATGAACATGTGGTTCATTTACCACCAAAAGTAGCGACTAGTTAATTATTTCGGCATCCCTCGTAGAACCCACAAAAGAAATAATTTCTATTTTAAAGAAGACATAGAAAAAAAAGAATATGAGGCCCATGCAGATTTACACAGCCCTTTTATTTTTCAGTATCAGAGCAGGCTAATGTTCAACCTGCTTGCATTTTTTTATGTTTTAACCTTCACCTTATTTGCTTTCTATTAACACTTGCCTCTTACTTCCATACTATCGGATGAAATTGGTCTTAGCCAGCTCCACAATATCATTGCCCTGGCCATTCAGCACAGCTTTAAGCATCCAAAGAGTGAATCCTTGTGCCTGTTCTAATTTGATACTAGGCGGAAGTGACAGCTCCTGACGGTTTACTACCACGTCAAGTACAACTGGGCCGTTATGTGAAAACGCTCGTTTTACCGCATTCTCAAGATCTGCCGGGTCTTCTACACGAATTCCTTCTATTCCCATCGCCTGGGCAACATCAGCGAAGTTTGGATTCTCAAGACCTGTCCCTGTTTCTAGGTAGCCTGCAGACTTCATCTCGAGTTCTACGAAACCTAGAGCATTGTTGTTAAATACAACTACTTTTACCGGTAATTTATGCTGCCGAAGCGTCAATAAATCACCCATTAACATTGAGAGTCCTCCATCTCCAGACAGTGCCACTACTTGAACTTCCGGTCTCGCAGCCTGGGCTCCAATTGCCTGAGGCAAAGCATTTGCCATCGTTCCGTGATTGAAAGATCCCAGAAGTCGTCTTTTTCCGTTCATTTCCAGGTATCGTGCAGCCCATAAAGTTGGTGTACCTACATCACATGTAAACACTGTGCTCTCACTGGCGAGATTGCTTATTACTTTAGTAAGAAATTGCGGATGAATCGGCATCCTTCCTGGCTTCCCTATTGCAAGTTTATCCAATCCCCTGCGAACATCCAGATAATTTGAAACAAATTTATCTAGATGATGAGTGTCATGTGTTTCACTTAAAAGAGTAAGAAGTGATTCAACTGTAAATTTAACGTCTCCACAAAGTCCAAAGGTTAATGCTGCTCGGCGGCCTAAATGTTCCGCTCGAATATCAACTTGTAAAATAATTGATTTTTTGGGTAAAAATTGCCTGTAAGGAAAGTCGGTACCAAGCATTAATAATACATCACAATCCATCATGGCATGATATCCGGATGAATATCCAATAAGACCTGTTAGTCCCACCAAATATGGATTATCATACTCAAGATGTTCTTTCCCTCTAAGTGCAATGACCATTGGCGATTTAAGTTTGTCACAAAGCTGCATCAACTGAGCGTGGGCTCCTTCACAACCTGCCCCGCACAATAATGTGATGCGTTTACCACTATTAAGATATTCTGACAGGCGTTTTAACTCTTCATCAGATGGCCGAACAACCGGCTGTGTTATGTGGATTACCTGTTCAGGAACACTTTCATTGTCAGCGAGTAAAGCAACATCTCCAGGAAGAACGAGGACAGAGACACCTTTTCGTGAAATGGAATGTTGTAGAGCCATCGTAACCATGCGGGGCATCTGTTCAGGTTTTGTCACAACCTCACAGAAATGACTGCACTCCTTGAATAAATGCTCAGGATTTGTTTGTTGGAAATAGTCTCCTCCAATTTCATTGCTTGGTATATGTGCCGCAATAGCCAGCACTGGTATTCGACTTCGATGACAATCGTAAAGTCCATTGATTAGGTGAAGATTCCCTGGGCCACTGCTTCCTGCACAAACTGCGATACTGTTACTTAATAATGCGTCAGAACCCGCAGCGAAAGCTGCAACCTCCTCATGTCTAACTGATATCCAATCAATCTTCCCCGAACGGCGAATGGAATCTAAAACAGCGTTCAGTGAGTCACCCACTATCCCGTAAATCCGTTTTACACCAGCGTTCAGCAAAGAATCAATCAGTAAATCTGCTATTGTTTGTTTCATCCTTTTCCTTTCCTCCTTAGTAAATATAAAAATCTTGTATTTTCATTACCCGCGTCTTAACAGAATAATAATACTTCTAATATTAATTTCAATTTATTAACATTATGGTTTCCTTTTTACTTATTAATATTCTGTTGATGTAACCTTTCACTGAGGCGGAGTTTCGACTTACCATTATTAAATCTAAATCGAAATAATGTATACGATTTTATTAACTCAAGGATAGAAATTACATGAATGCAACAAAGTCAGTTAACCCACTACTTGTTGTTCTAAGTACAATCATTCTCCAATTGGGCTTGTAACCATTTATATTTAGGGTTTGTTCAATCTGACTCTTTTAGTAATACGATTAATTGTTGCCGTAAACTTACCCGATGAGTGTCAACCCTTGTATCTACTCCAGCGCAGGCAACGAGTTTTTTCGGATGATTAAACCGATCGATTTCACCAATTTCAGAAATAATTGTGGCTGCGAGTTTTTCTCCTATTATCATGATCCTTAGTTGATATAAGATGCTTAATATTCAACAGCATAAAGGGCTTCCGTAAACCTTTTCTGTTCATTTGGTGAAAATATACAATTAATACAAGTGTGACAACGACAAAAAGAGCTGTTTTCATTTTAACCATTCCTGAATAAACTCAATTAGTTTTTTCGATCCTGGTGACATATAACGTAAGGAAGTGGCTGCAATTCCAATGGAGCGATAATAATTACCTTCCAAAGGGATTATTCGAATACTCTCGTGTATACGATACAGTATCATTTCAGGGAGGATACTGATTCCAAGACCATTTTGCACCATGGAAATGATCGCCTGATCTTCAGCGATTTCATATTTGATTTTTGGTTTGATTTTGTGTTCTTTCAAAATTCTTCGAACATCCTTATCGATGCTTGATTTAGGCATGATAAAAGATTCATCTTTGAGTTGATCTAAGTAAATGATATCTTGCTGATTTAAAGGGTGCGTATCCGGTAAAATACACAAAAGTCTATCTTTTTTTAACGGAATCACTTCATATGCCTTTGAAACTGGCAAGGACATAAAACCAAAATCAATGGTTCCATCCGAGATCCATTGATCAATTTCATCGTAATCTCCTTCAAATAGTTTTATTTCAATGTACGGGAAATCTTTATTAAATTGCTTAATAATCATAGGCAACCATTGAATAGACACACTCGGAAGTGTACCGATTCGTACGATACCTGTTTCTAGTCCATTAATTTTAGATACTTCCTGCATCATCAGCTCATTCCATTTTAATATTTCTCGCATATAAAGCAGCATTTTTTCTCCATTGCTGGTTAAATGAATACCTAAACGTCCCCGAGTAATCAACGAAAAACCGAAGTCGGACTCAAGACTTGCGATTGCATGACTTACAGCTGATTGAGTTAATCCAACTACTTCCGCTGCTTTCGATAGACTTCCTGTTTCTATAACGGTTCTAAAGATCTCATATTTGATCAGTGTCATTCATAGTCACTCCAACTATTAATTTTTTTCATGTTTTATATTACAATTATTCATTTGATTTATATAAAGAATTGAATTTATAATAACAATTAATCAATTGCTAGTAAATCTATCGGTTTTATAAATTTAAAAAACTAACTTAAACGAAAGCTAGGATTATTCTAAAAAATGAAAAATAGAAAGTGAGTGTTTATATTGAGTAAAACGAATCATGTTATCCCACCATATTCCATGGAAGTCATGACAGCTAAATTATTTACAGAAATAGAAAAAGTCGTTGTTTTGAAATATAAAGAAAATGGAAAGGCATTACTGCAACAAGGAATTGATAATTTTGGATATAAAGACGCGGAAGAGATTGCGATAAAAGCAACGACAGAAAGAGAAAATCATACGTTATTTGACTATATTCCTAAAGATCATAACAGTCAAAATAAGTATGGAAATCTTACACCCTTTGCCCTATTTGCAAAATTATTTGCCCAAATTACGAAAGCTATAGTAGATACTTATGGCGATGAAGGAGAAGCCGCTATTCAAGAAGGTATATGGCAATTTGGTGAAAAGCGTGGTCGTGGAATTGCACAAAGAGCCAGAGTGAATGGGGCGGACAACACAATTGATCAATACTTAACAAACTACGATATGGGACGAAGTGATTTGTTTACCATTGAAACGGTGAATAAATCTGAGGAAATCGAGCAAACATTTACAGTATGTCCATTAGGCCAACAATGGGCTGATGACGATATGCATGCTTACGGACTTGTTTATTGTAGGGTGATAGATGATGCAATTGCTCATGGTTTTAACAATAAATTTAACGTCGTACATGATCAATTTGTGTTAAAAGAAGGACAATGTCATTTTCGTTTTCAATTAAAAGATTCAGAGGAAAACAATGATTAATATCAAGCGATTGAATACCCATTTAGAAGAGTTATCCGCCATTGGAAAAACAATAGATGGTGGCATAAATCGGTTTTCTTATACAAGTGATGAGAGACGAGCAAATGAACGAGTCAAACAATATATGGAATCTGCTGGTTTAACCGTCCATTATGATACAGTGGGCAATCTGATTGGGAGTCAAGAGGCTACGGATGATTTACCCACTATTTTAATAGGTTCACATATTGATACCGTTCCAAATGGCGGAAAGTATGATGGGAGTTTAGGAGTCTTAACCGCCATTGAAGTCATACATTCGTTAAAAGAAAAAGAAATTGAACTGAAACATCCTGTTAAAATTGTTGCCTTTAAGGATGAGGAAGGAACCCGTTTTGGCTTTGGTATGATTGGGAGCCGAGCTGTCGCAGGTACATTGACATCCAATGATTTAAAAAAAGTAGATAATCAAGGAATATCGATTGAACAAGCTATGAGGGATTATGGATTAGAAAATCAGCATCTCCAAAGTGCGAAAATAGAAAACGTAAAGTGCTATTTAGAAGTTCATATCGAACAAGGAAAGGTTCTTGAAAATAATGAAGCAGCAGTAGGTAATGTAACTGGTATCGCTGGTCCGGTGTGGCTTAAGTTCAAATTAACAGGACTGTCAGAGCATGCTGGTGCAACACCGATGAATCTAAGACAAGATGCTTTAGTAGGAGCAAGTTTAATTATTGCAGAGGTTGAAAAAATAGCTAAGGAGTCCCCTTCATCTGTAGCTACTGTGGGCAAACTTTCTGTAAAACCAAACGGCGTGAACGTCATTCCTGGTGAGGTGGAATGGACAATTGATATTAGAGATATCGATGAAAAAACCAGAGATCAAGTCGAACAAGAGATTAGAAAATTCGCGAAAAAGGTAGCTAATGATCGACAATTACACTTAGAAATCTCTGTATTACAACGTGTTGCACCTGTTCGTTGTGAAGATAACATTCAAGATGTCATAAAGGAAAGTATTCAAGAATTAGGTGAATCCATCGTCTCTTTACCTAGTGGTGCCGGACATGATGCCATGCAGTTTAAAAATCGATTCCCAATTGGTATGATTTTTGTTAGATCGAAAGATGGGATCAGTCATAATCCAAGGGAATTTTCTTCAGAGCAAGATATTGAAAAAGCCGCTAAAGTCTTATATTTAACAATTCTACAATTAGACAAAAACTAAAGAATATATCATTGTAGTATGTTCAGAGCCTGTTTACGATTTTACTCTTTCAAAATCTGGCTCTGTTATTTATATAAATCAAGGGTTAAATCATGTTTTTGAAATTAGTTGTTAACCATGAATAATCCCTGATGGGAAAAAAATTTTGCATTTATTCTCACTATACAACTTTGTTTAATATAATTTATAAAGGAGATAATAAAATGAATTTTTCAGGATCTTCGATTGTTTTTGCCGAAATCATCATTTACCTTCTCTTAATGCTTGGAGTGGGTGTGCTCTTTAGTAGAAAAAAATTGGACCACGCTGATTATTTTCTCGGAGGAAATAAGTTACCTGGTTGGGCACTAGCTTTTTCTGAAAGAGCTACAGGTGAATCCGCCTATATGTTCTTAGGGGCAGTAGGTTTTATTTATGTAACAGGTTTGTCAGGAATATGGATCTTATCGGGAATGTTTATAGGCGTTCTCTTTTCTTGGCTCTTTTTAGCCAAAAGATTTATGAATGAAACAAAAAAATATAAAGTGTATACATTAACCGACTATATAGCTGTTAAATTTCCTAATCACACTAATTTGATTCGTTGGTTGTCATCGATCATTATGGTCATATTTTTCACTTGCTACTTAGCAGCTCAATTTTCCGGTGTTGGTAAAACTCTTTATTCTTTTTCTGGACTTAATATTACGGTAGGAACCATTGTAGTTGCCCTCATCATTATTGCCTACTCTTGTATGGGTGGGTTTATGTCAGTTGTATGGACTGATACAATTCAAAGTTTTTTAATGGTTTTAGCGTTTATTATCGTTCCAATTGCAGGATTTTTTGAAATTCAACAAAATGATTTATCGATTTCGTATACCTTAAATTCAATGGGAAGTGGTGCAGATAGTTGGATCGGAGGATTATCTGGACTAGCCATCGGAGCCATGCTATTTACAAACCTTTCTTGGTTCTTTGGCTGGCTTGGAGGACAGCCACAATTAAGTTCTCGCTTTATGGCATTAAAGGATGAAAAAGAACTAAAAACAGGAAAAATTGTTGCAATTATTTGGACATTAATTGTCTATGTCGGTGCCTTTTTATCTGCCATTTTTGCTTCCGTTATCTATAAACAAGGAACGATTGAAGATTCTGAAATGATTTTGCCTCATATGGTATTCGATTTGTTGCCACCATGGGTTGCAGGAATCATCATTGCAGGAATTTTAGCTGCTATCATGTCAACAGCATCTTCTCAATTACTCGTTATTACAACATCAGTAAGTGAAGATATTGTTCATAAAGCCATGGGTATGACGATAAAGAGTCAAACCTTAGTGAAATTATCTCGTTGCATTGCCATTGTAGCTGGTCTTGTAGGTATTGTTGTTTCGTTAGCATCTGGCTCCATTATTTATAATATGGTCAGTTTTGCTTGGGCAGGGGTCGGCAATACATTTTCTGCCGTCATTTTACTTATATTCTTTTGGAAAAAAACATCTGGTACAGGCGTAGTAGCCACTATAATTACAGGGTTTATCAGCGCCATCCTGTGGACCACTTCTCCTTTAGAAGCCATCGTAACTGCTAAAGCGGCCACTTTCTTTATCTGTCTTATTGTTGGTATTGTAGTGAGTTTATGGTTTCCTGAAAAAGTTTCAAAATCAGCTGAATTAGCTTCTTAATTGTTCCAAATAGGTTGGAAAGATTGACAGTTGCTAGTTCAAGTCAGAATTACTTTATATAAACCTTGTAATCCTTGTCTATCAAGGATTACAAGGTTTTTTTGGATTTAAAAGAGTCTGTTGTGGATGTAATACAAAGTTGTACCCTAAGTAAAAAATTTACTCCATTTTGAAATTATCAAGACCTAATAAAGGAGAGCTAACTGAATGGCAATACAAATAGCAGATAAACTGGCAGCTGTATAGAGATAATAAAGTCTTTTATTTTACTTTAAGAAACCCAAAGGAGATACTATCTAAAACGTAGTACCTCCTTTATAAGCTCTTTAATATGATTCGTTCAGAGTAAATACAATTATTAAAACTAAAATCAAATTCGTTTGATTTCCACTAAAGTGCGTTCGTTACTGAATTATAGATTTTCTAATCTCTTAATCTTTTTTGTAAGTTCATTGAATCTTTGATCGAGTTCTATATACTCTTGGCTTTTAGACGATAAAAAGCTCAATTTCCCTAATACTTCTTGTCGTTCTGTTTCAAGCTTTAAGCGCTGTTCTGCAAGTGAATTAACCTTTTCGTCTGATTGCTTTAATTTCTTTTGAATACGATGATTTTCAAAAATCAACTGTACAGATGTCGTTTTACTTAAGAAATATTGATCGTGTGAAACAATGACCAATGTGCCGGTATACTCTGCTAACGTTAATTCCAATTGCTCTCTCGAAGGCAAATCTAAATGGTTTGTCGGTTCATCTAAAATTAGTACATCCTTATCTTCCAGTATATATTGCATAAGCTTACACTTCACGCGCTCTCCCATACTCATCTGTTCAATTGGCTCAGACCATTGACTTGCTGTAAATCCTAAATGCTTCATTAAATTCTGAACCTTGCCCCGTTCTTTAAATGTTTCACATTTAAATAATTGTTCAGGCGTTTGCTCTAGAGGCAAGTCAAATACTTGCTGCGTTAAATAACCAATATTCGCAGATGGGGAAACCCAAATGTCCCCTTCAGCAAACTCCTTGCCCATTAAGATATTTAAAAATGTCGTTTTCCCACTACCATTCGGGCCAATAAGCGCTACTTTTTCACCGTGTTGAATTGTAAAATTCGTCTGTTCAAATAATATTCGTTCCCCAAACTTCTTTTTTAAGTTTTTCACCTCTAAAAATCTTTTGCCGACCTTCGTATTCGCTTCTAACGAAAATCGAACAAGATAATCTTCCTCAACACGTTCAACCTTCGTCTTCTCAAGTTCCTTCTCAAGACGTTTGCGCTTAGATTTGACTTGAGAATCCATTCGTTTCGCTTTTAGGCGGTAATATTCTTTAAATCCTTCTTGCTTCGTCGATTGTGCATGCGCTTTTTGCGACCACGATGTCAGTTCGTTTATTTGATTTTCTACGAGTTCCATTTTTCTTTGTTGTTTTTCGTACTCTCTTTGTTGAGTTAATCTTCTTTGTTCTCGAATCTTTATATAATGTGTATAATTTCCTTTTTGCTCGAATAATTTCGTATTTTCAATTGACCAAATTTTCGTCGCTACAGTATCCAAAAAATATCTGTCATGTGAAACGACAATGATTGTACCCGTATAATTTTCTATTTGATTAACTAACAGCTCCGTACTTTCTATATCTAGATGGTTTGTTGGTTCATCTAATAAGAGTAAGTGCGGTGCTAACGCGAAACCTTTTGCAAGACGAATTTTGAGCTTTTCTCCGCCACTTAACACTTCGTAAGGAACATCTGGAATATGCCATTTCGCCATTAGAGTAGCTTCTAATTGTGTAACCTGCTCAGATGCGTATGTTTGTTTCTCCTGATCCACTAAAAAGACTTCGGTTTTGTTATTTTCCCATTCAACCTGTCCCTCAGATAGTTTTACATGTCCAAGTAAAATTTGTAATAGCGTGGACTTTCCGCTACCATTTCGGCCAACTAGACCAATCACTTCTCCACGACCAATAGTTGCGTTAAGATCTTTAAAAATAATACGGTCCATAATTTCTAAATTTATTTGATTTAATTTTACGATTTCTTTCATCGTATCACCCTTTCTTTTTCAAGGGAGAAAAAAATCCTCCCAATTGAATTTGGAAGGATTAGTTGCATTTTTCATAATGAAAATAAGCTATTTAATGAATAGCTTAAAAAATTATATGGAAAATGGGCAGACTAATCCTATTTTTTAATTTGAAAAATTATTCTCAAATGTTTGAAATAAGATTAGTACTTCATCGGCCACCCATCATCCCTTCTAATATGATTTAATATATTATACCCACAAAATCAAATAATGAAAAGAAAAATCTGCTAAAACTATTCCGTTCCTCCACTCAGTATTTCCTCGAACGTTTCAGAATTTTTCTGTTTCATCTATTTTTATCAGCTCTTTATTAAGCGATTAATATAAAATAAAATCTAATTTTAGTTGAATAAACAATAATACCATGATTCAGTAAGAATTTACTGTATATAGGTATTAGCGATAAATTGATGGTGAATTGACTCATAACATCGCTTGAATAACAAAGTTGAAAGTGTTTGATTATCATATTCATTACTTTATTGTTTGGTTACGTTTGTTTTCCCCTGCTAATTACCAATGGTTCTTTGAAGGAAAGACCTTTTTTCAAATTAAGCTCCACTGCTGCAATGATGGTAAAAACAGCGCAAGCGATTAAATAAACAAAAGCTGATGTCTAGATATCCTATTAATTTAGCACCATCACCAACTGCTTCTTTCATTTGTTTAATGTGTTTTCTAAAGTATTAGGCAATCGAATCATTCCCTCTTATGTACTACCCCTTTACCCGGTAATGGCAGTGACATTCAAGCCTAATTTTTGGTATGCTTTTTTACATATTCCGATAACGTGTTTCGCCTCGTTGACAAGATCCATCGCTGCACCCAAGTCCTTTTAAAGACCTTGCCTGGGATCATCCAGTTAGCCCGATCACCATTTTCCGCTACTTCCATACCGCCTAAAAAACGTGATCAATATGGCCGCACAGATTGGTTGGTCCCTTGTTTATTCAACACATTCGTATAATCCAAAGCTTCCTTTAATTTCTGACTTGTAGCTAAGGGAACTTTCCGTGTCTCATTATTTATCACATCTGAAGAGTAAACACTGATACTTACGGTGCCTTCTTGCGTTGTAGCACGGATTAGGATAGGTTGATTGTACTTGTTTTTAAAGCTAAAATCAGGTCCATACCAGCTTACCGTAGCATCGCGGCCAGGTGGAACATAAGGAACGTGCCTAGAATGGGAATAGCGATGAATAATTTGCAACCCTGCATTGTCGATGGCATTATACAGAGTGGATGACACCTGACAAATCCCTCCACCGACCCCTTCAGAAAACTCTCCTTTAACGATAACGCGAGCGGGCAAATATCCTTTGTTTACTGTTCTCTTGCCAACGACTTGGTTAAAGGAAAACGTCTCTTCTGGAAACACGACATAGTTATTAATGGCTTCTGTAGCGAGTGAGATATTATTATAACGATTTTTATTATTCACATTAAAATAGGTTCTATATTCACCAATCTTATTTACACGAATCTGAGCAAGTAGTTCGTTATCAACCTTTGGATGAATGGCAAGTAAGGGAACTTCTACTTTCTGTTCTCTACGTCCGTATAGAAAGGAATAAAATTGCTCTTTAAATGCTTGATGGTATAGCCTGTAACCTACCCGCCCAGGAAGAATATTACCATTTTTGTCGATTGTGGCATTTACAGGTTCTTGATATACATGACGGTCTATTTTTTCGATAAACTGATTGTATTTATCCACGTCCATCATAGGAACATCTAGAAATGCCATAGAAACATCAGCGCGTTTGACAACAGCAATCGTTTGTCCTTGCTGGGTTACCGATAAGCTGTCAGGAATATACACTTGTTGAACGAATAGTAAAAGGCCGGCAATCCATGTTAATCTCAGTGAAACCACCCCCACATTATTTTAATATGGGTTGGAATTTATCATTTCATGTATTCCTCATTTTACATATCTTATTTTAAGTCTTCATAGAGCGAATCTTGATCAATATACCAACGATCTGTCAAACTGTCCCTTCGAATCATAAAATGCATAACCTTTTTTTCTTTGCCTTCTCTCTTCTTATAGATAGCTACTTGAACGGGTACATCCACGAGAAGTAACCCATTTAGTTGTTCAGGTGGTTGTCTTAAGGGGTCAACTACTCCAAAATATGTAATATCTTTAACAAGTTTATTAACACGATTAAGATGACTCGGATTTGATAAGGTCATTGCTAATAATTTCTGATTTCCCTGATTAATGGAAATGGTAAAAATACGAATAAGTTCATAGGGACTTACCGTTTCTATATAATCATCAAGCTTACCAGCCGCTTTCAATACCATTAATTTATGAGAAAGATCTTCGTTTTTCAAACGATGCGTTATACTTCCAGAGAAATGAACACAGAAGTGACCGGAAAAACCATTTTGAAGAGCACCAGCACCGTGCGGCATTCCATGCATAGATGCCGCAATCATTTGATTATTGATTAATACAATAATGGCTCTTCTATTCCAACTCCATTTATTATTATAAATTTTCTTCATAATTTGAGTATCTTCCTTGGTTAGTGGCTGTACATCGGCATGATGGCTACCTGCTCTTCGTTGTACCTTAAAAGATAAACCAGTTTCAATATCTATAATGGTGAAATTTGTTTTATTTGGAATAATGTTGTTTACAATCTCCCAAGGTAACATCTCAATTTTAAAGCTTATAGGTACATCTTCATCTTCCCATTCAATTGCATAAGCTGAGTGATTGACCATAAAGACAAATATAAAAATAACGATAAATACTTGAAACTTTTTTTTGTTTTTCATTTGATTTCTCCATTGTTTTTTCTTATTATTTCTGGAAACAATGATTTGAATAGCTTTAAATATTTGGAAATTCATCCGTAAAGGTGTTTATAATTAGAATTAACACAAAGGGTCTAATTACGTTTAGTTAATCAGCTAAAGTCATTAATATAGTAATAAGATGGAATGCATTGATAATCTATGGAAACAAATCAAATCAAAATACACGAATTGTCCATTTCATGCGACAAAAAAAGCCCCAATAGGGTTTACTCTATTGGGACTTCGCGTTTGTGAAAATCAAAAATATGTTTAATAAATAATTTAACATGTGGAGCAATAAAACGATTCTTACTTGTAACTAGATATACTGTACGGTTAAAATATGAAGAATCCAAATATTCAAAATGCAATCTAGAATCATTTATACTTTCACAATATCGTTCAGGTAAGATACTGATGCCTAAGTCATTTGATATTAGCTCACAAATTGTTTCGAATCGCTCTACGGAGAATTGTACATCTAGAGAAAGATTTTCGGCTTCAAAGGCTTTGAAAATGTTATTCCTCGTTTCAAATCCATCTGAACATATAATAAAAGGGTATGGCAGAATATCCGATAATGAAATAGTCTGTTTCTTGAACAGTGCATGATTAACATTTGCAATTAAACATAATTTTTCCGAATATAATTTTTGTACATTTAATTCTTGGTGTGTAATTTCTTGATTTGTTAAAACAAGATGATTTTTATAATTTAGTAATGCGTTAATTACATTATCTTTACTTAATATTTCGTCTAATTGATAATGAGTTATTGATTGATGTTTATTGTATTCTCTAATTACTTGAGATATCCAATGTTTTGTTGATTCAATAATTCCTATAGACAGTTGCTTATTTCCAACTTGTTGTATTTCTGCCGATTCTAATTCGAATTGTTGGAATTTTTTTAATATTTCTGTTGCTCTTTGATAGAATAATTCTCCTGAATCTGAAAGTCGAACAGAACGAGTAGACCTTTCAAGTAAAGGAAATCCAATATTTTGTTCTAATTTTGTAATTGCATTGCTTAACGAGGGTTGAGAAAGGTGCAATTTTTTTGCTGCTTTTGAAAAACTCTTATTCTCTACTACAGAAATGAAATAAGTTAGTTGCCTAATATCCAAAAAAGCACCCCACTTATAGTTTTTTTATATTAATATATTGAAAATACGTATTGGATATTATAAATAATAGCAGATATACTCTAATAAATAAATTAATTTCTAGGGTGGGATAATAAATGTATATTGGACCAAATATGGATTTATGGAAAGGCAGAACAGATAGTTTAATAGATAAAGATGAATTTAGAATTCATCAAATAGTTAGTGATCATTCAAAAACATCAACAATTGATACATGTGGGATAATAGGATTCTCTTGTGAAGAAGGCGTTCGCAGGAATAAAGGAAGACTTGGAAGCAAAGAAGCTCCAAATGAAATACGTAAATCCTTATCTTCTTTATCTTGGCACGGCCAATCAGCAGATAGTCTAGTTGATTTCGGAAATATCATTTGTGAAAATCAACAGTTAGAAGCAGCTCAAGCTGAATTAGGAAGTCACGTTGAGAAAATATTAACTAAAAATATGTTTCCTGTTATTTTGGGAGGCGGACATGAAACTTTTTATGGACATTATCTAGGAGTAAGATCGCATGTTGGACCAAATGTTAAAATAGGGATCCTAAACATTGATGCTCATTTTGACTTACGTTCTTATGACCAAATGACTTCTTCTGGAACAATGTTTAAACAAATATTGGACAATGATAGTCAAGCAAGTTATTTACCTATTGGTATTCAACGTTATGGAAACACAAAAAAATTATTTAACACCGCTACCTCACTTAACTGTTCCTGGATTTATGAAGAAGAATTAGTAAATGAGATTTCCAATGAAATTGAAGAGAAAATTCAAAATTTTATGAATCAAAATGATTGTATTATATTAACACTTTGTATGGATGTTATAAACGCTTCTGAAGCACCAGGTGTTAGTGCACCTTCCTCATTTGGTCTCTCTGGAAAAATAGTTAGACAATTAATTCGCAAAATCGCTTCACATAAGAAAACTATTTCATTTGATATCTGTGAAGTAAATCCATCATTAGATTATGATAATCGCACTGTAAAACTAGCTGCAAACCTAATAAATGAAGTATTCATGAGCGTAGACGGTAGATAACAATCTGACCAACCGAGATCTATCAAACGATAACTATTTTTTAGCGATACTGATTTTAGCATTAGGTGGGATTATCGTTAAGAATGTGAAATTATTCAAACACTTTTGTATCCCTGCACCTTTTGTTGAGGATTACTTTTTGCAATAGTCGGTACAAGTCTTAAAACCTTTCTAAACTTAGTATCTAATTAATAAACACAAATTAACACCAAGAAAAGAAAGAAATGGAAGACAAGATAGAATTAAATGTAGCTTCATTTATGAAACAAGTATTAATTCTATCTTTTTGTATGGCTTTAGGTTCATATTTAGGAGAGTTATTTTCGGCGAAGACAGGTTATGTTTTACCTAATTATGTTTGAGCAATGATAGTAGCTGTAATAGTTCGGAGTTGAAATGCCTAGTATAAATTTTATTGGGATATTACTTTAGGTATTTTCTTATCAATGGCTTTGATGAGTATAAAACTATAGGAAATTGCAGATCTTGCATTACCAATTATTTCAATCGTGGTGATTCAAGTAATTTTCAAATATTCTTTTAAGTATATTCATCATGTTTCGGTTTCTTGGCAAAAACCACGATGGGGCTGTTATGGTTTGAGGGTTTAACGGACATGTATAGGGGCTACACCAAATGCTATGGCCAATATGTCAACTATCACTGCTAAATATGGACCTTCAAGTAAAGCGTATTGTATAAGTATTAATATATTTAAATGATAATTTGTTCTTAATATACGAAGTTTTAAGTATAAAAGCGGCCAGGTGTCCATATCAGCTTCTGGCCCTATATTCGTAAACTTGCGTCGAAACTTATTCTACTGTTTTAGAAGGGCAATATTCAAGTTACGTATTAACCAAAGCAAAGGTTTCCTTCAATTTTTTGCGTATTTCATTCCACTAATGGATGGTTTAACTTTAAAGACTAGATTTGATAACCCTATACAAAATCACCCTCTACTTATACGCCCTTTTCAATCAAGCAAGACGGCTGATCGTAACGTTTTTTTGAAAAATTATAGATGTAAGTTGGTCTATCGCGTTCAGTGGAACGCCCTTTGGATCACTACTTATACTGACGCTGGATAGAATTTTCTTTTAGCATTTCCCTTTAGACCCCGATTATCCTTTGTATCTATTTCAACCGGAATAGTTATTTTTTTTGTGGCTTAGCCGTACTGAGTAATATTACCAATATAAAATTATATATTTTGGTAATTTTCAAAGTTAACCTTTTCAATGTTATTGTTTTGAAATGAGGCATTTATACTAGTCCATTTATTATTGCATTTCATAAACTATCAATGACTTATTAAATAAGAACTGGAGGTTTTGAAATGTATAATAGAACATGGGCTAATGCACACAATGGTCAATTTCCACCTCAATATTGTCCGCCACAAACTTTTCCTTTTCAGCATGGTCCACCTCAAATTTCACCCACAAAACAATTTGTTAATACCAATGTCACGAACACAGTTATACCTGTTTTTCATCCGACACATACTACAATCGTTAATAGACATGTGAAAAAGTATATACATCATTCCCCAAATAAAGTATCTGTAGTGAATGAGTGTTACACTCAAAGGTTTGTTTGTGGAGTGCCACAACCTCCTTGTTGTCCACGAAGACCATTCAGATTTTAACTATATAACCCCTATTTGGGGTTTTTTATTAGTTTTCCCTTCCTTTTCTTAAAGTTTTTATTCTCTATTCATCTACAAAATTAACAACCACTTACACGTACTTCGACTCTTTTCACTTTGCAAGTCTTTTACATATGCAGGAATGAAGTCACCCTTTGTGTACTTAGGAGAGGAACCCTGGCTTTAGAAAGAAAGGCGTAAACAATGTTTTGGAGTTAACGACGTAACTGAATACGCAGTTAAAAAAGATCCTACAGGACATACAAATGAGGTCCTTGAATAATTTATGGAGGAATTTTTTCGGAGATTTATCGAGCAATTAGTAAATTCAATAGGTTTTTAAATATCCCAAATTTCAGGAGTTCTTGTATACGCTGATCTTTTTTTAACCCCTTTTGTTTCCACATATAAGAGCAAGTTCTGCAGAATCTTCGCATTTCTTTATTTAATCATATGTAGAGCTTTCTTGATGGCAAATACATGAATACATATTTCTTCATTTTAGCGGAAGGTCACCGTGTCCAATCTTTCCATATATACTTTTAATAAACCCTCCTTTATTAGTTAAATCGCTAGGAAATCTCATTAATTTAGTAAATTATTCCATTTAATAAAAATAATGTGATAAAATTATCAGGAGTCCTGGAACAGTTAATTAAAATAGTAGCTAATAATTACTCAGTAAAAAAGATTGGTAAATCAGATATAGGATGTGTTTTTATGATAAATATAGATAAAGATATAGTAGATATAACAAGTAAGATAGACTTTTCTGGTGTTATTTTAATAAAGGATAAAGAGAATTCCGTTTATGAGGCTGCCTTTGGTTTTTCTAACAGAGCTGATAAAATTAAAAATAAAATTAGTACTAGGTTTGCAATCGCTTCAGGTTGTAAATTGTTTACAGCAGTAGCGATTTGTCAGTTAGTAGAAAAAGGAGATATTGCTTTCGAAACAAGGCTTAAAGATTGTTTAGACCTTGATTTCCCAAATTTCGATGAAGATATTACGATTCACCATCTTTTAACACATAGTGCAGGGATACCTGATTATTTTGATGAAGCTGTAATGGAGAATTTTGAAGACCTTTGGAAAGAAAAACCCATGTACCTACTAAACAAGTTTATCTGATTTTTTACCTATGTTTCAAAATAATAAGATGATGTTTACTCCTGGAGAAAGGTTTCATTATAATAATGCTGGCTATATTCTATTAGGACTAATTATTGAGCAACAAACAGGTATAAGTTTTACTAAATATATAGAAACGAATCTTTTTGCAAAGTGTGATATGCATGATTCTGGTTATTTCTCTTTAGATAGACTACCTAAAAACACCGCCATTGGTTATATAGATTTAGAGGACGCTGGAACATGGAAAACCAATAATTATGCAGTCCCAATTCAAGGTGGGGCAGATGGAGGAGCATTTATTACGGCTCCTGATATGATGAAGTTTTGGGAAGTACTACTTAGCTATAAGCTTTTAAAAGAAGAGACAACCCATCTACTTTTGACCCCTCATATTTGTGAGGAGGACGAAGAATATTATGGATACGGGATTTGGATAAGTAAGAAGGATAATACAATTTGTAAATATCATGTCATGGGTTATGACCCAGGTGTCAGTTTTAACTCTTCTTATTATCCGCAGTCTGGAATTACAACGGTCATACCTTCAAATAAAGATGAGGGGCCATACGATATATCTCAGACAATTGAAACTAACTATATACCATTGGATAATAACTCTTATTCATGATAAGAACAGACCACCATCTATTATTTTAGATGGTGGTCTGTTTAATATTAATTTAAATGAGATGCCCTTCTACAACTGATAGATCATCATTTCTTAACATTCCTTACTAATTTTCTATCAATCGTATTTTCCTTCATAAATACTTGCTTGTATTAATAAAATTTCACAACATCTTCGAAAGGTAAGAAGGTTTTTTCTCCCGGTTGTTCATTCGGCTCACCAAATGGCATTTGGGCTACTAAACTCCATTCCCCAGGAATATCCCAAGTTTTCTTCACTTCTTCATCAATAATTGGATTATAGTGTTGTAAAGATGCCCCAATACCTTCTACTGATAAAGACATCCATATTGCATACTGTAACATTGCACTTCCTTGATGGGACCAATATGGAAATTGTTCTTTATATGATGGTGCTTTATCTTGCATTTGCTCTATTGTTTCTTGGTTTTCAAAGAAAAGAATTGTACCTACTCCATCACGAAATCCTCGTAATCGTTCTACAGTTGCCGCAAAGTTCTCTTCTGGAACACGAGATCGAAGTGTTTCTTTTACAATATCCCAAAACTTTTCATGCTCGTCCTCCATCACTACTACAACACGTCCACTTTGCATATTAAATGAAGATGGTGCATGTATAGCGGTTTTTAATACTTCATTGATTCTTTCTTTCGTAATATTTTCGTTTTTTTTCACCTTACGAATGGAACGACGATTGATGATTGCGTCTTTTAAATTTGTTGTATTTACTGACATTTTGATTCCTCCAAATTATGTTTAATTTAAAAATTATCTATGCATAGATTTTTTTCTTATTTGTTCAAACCGTTATTAGCAATTTCCTTCCATATCACATTGCAAGCCATCAAATTCGTTTTGTTTATTTTTTTCTGCTTCATTCTCAATGGCTTGTGCTAACCTTTCTTTGCTAGCTAGTCCTTGAATAACTTCATCACCAATAATAAACGTTGGAACAGCCCTAATGTTAGCTTCTTCGTAAGCATGTTTTAGAGCTTCTTGATGCACTTCACGATACTTTCGTGACACTAACGCTTCTCTAAAAGCATCCTCAGGCAGTTCAACTTCACCCGCTAATTTTGTCAATACTTCAATATCTTCAATATTTTGTTCCTCTTGAAAAAATGCCGCAAACACTCTGTTGTGGAACTCATTCCCTTTTCCATGCTCCTTTGCAAACTGACACCCTTCAAAAGCCAAATGTGTATATGGATGTGGAGAAACACGTGGTAAACGCATATCGACTCCGAGTTTTTTCGCAGTAGGAAGAATATAAGAATCCCATGAATTCAATTTTTCAGGCTCTTTCCATGGATCAATTTTGGAATATGGACTCGGACGCAGTTCAAATGGCATCCATTCTACCTCTACATCTTTTTCCTTTACGATTTCGTCTAAAGGACCTTTTCCTAAAAAACAAAATGGACATATGAAATCAGAATAAGCTTTAATTTTTACAGTCATATTGTATTCCCTCACTTTTTATCAATAGTTTCCACTTGTAACTTAATTAGTTACAATAAAGGTAAAAAAATATGCTTTCTCTACAATCTAGAATGCATTTGAATAACTACACATTTACTGTTGATGTAACTAATTGTTCCATTGCTTCTTGCGGTTGTATTATTTATCACCTCCGCTGTAACTATTTTAGTTACAGGTTGAAGGGAAGTCAACTATTTTTTTAAAAAACTTTAAAAAACATGAAATAATCATATGCATTTTGAGATGTATCAAGAATTTATGGTTATCATGTATGCTTGTTTCAGTATCCTTTTTAATATAGCCTTATTAAATTGAACGGCTATTTTTTGAAAGAGAATGAATCTATCTAAATACTTCTTGAAAAACAGGCAAGAATCTAAAAGCCATCCTCCCCATTCATTGACTGGCTCCTTTAACTCTAAGTTTTATATCCATTTTACAGAAAAAAAAGTTTGTAAAGAAAGCGTCGCTTTCTCTACAAACTTTTTTATTAAGCACCCTTACATCTCAATGTGTTCGTTAACGGGTTCTCTCTTTTTCTTTCTCTGCTTTTTCGACTTTTTGTAGTATAGCAATTCGTATATACATGGGATGACGATGAGTGTGAGCAGTGTTGATACAGCTAGTCCGCCAATGACAACGATGGCTAAGCTTTGTGAAACCAGGCTTCCCGTTTCCGCCTTTTTATATAAAAGAGGCAACATGGCACAAATTGTTGCTACAGCCGTCATAATGATCGGACGGAATCTTGTAGCTGTCGCTTCAACGATCGCATCTCGGATAATCATTTTTTCTTCGTTTTGTTTGACTCGATCCAGAAGCACAATAGCGTTTGTCACCACAATTCCAATTAACATGAGCGCACCCAACAGTGCTGTAATATCCACTGGAATACGACTGATTACCAATCCTAACACTGCTCCGATAGCAGCGAACGGCAATGAAAATAAAATGGCGATTGGTGCTTTAATTGATTTAAATGTTAAAACCATGATTAGAAAGACGATGCCTATAGAAATTAACATCGTAAGGAACAAATCAGTAAAGTCATCTGTTTGCTGAGCACTGGCTCCCCCAACATATATATCTACATCTTTCGGAATATCAAGGCCTTTGTTCTCCTTATCTCCAAATATCTCAAGATTTATTTTGCTTGCAATATCAGAAAGTTTAGTCGGATCGACAGTTGCCGTTAATTGAAGATACGTTTCTCCGTCTTTATGGAACTGGGTTGTTGCACTCTCTTCACTCTTTAAAGAAGCAACTTTCGACACCGGGACTAAACCGCCATCTGTCATTATAGGTATATTCTTTAAATCCTTTGGTTTTTTAGGATCTAAGATTGGTTCAAGGACTACAGGTGTCTGCTTATCATCCAAGGTGATATTGCCAATTGGGGTTTTATTAAGCATGATACCAAGTTGTTGACCTATTTGTTCTGTGTTGCCTTTAGCCGGATCTACCTTAAATGAATAAATAGTTTTCTTTTCGTCCTGGTTCGTTGTAACATCTTCAATTCCTTTAATATCTTGAATATTTCCTTTGATTTTATTAGCTGTCAGCTCCAAATCTTCCGCACTGCTGCCAATTACATCTATCGTAATGTTCGTCTTTGAAGCCCCCATCATAAATGAAGAAGCGGTAGTCGTAAGCTTCGCACCAGGATAGTTTTCTTTTTGCTTTTCGATTTCCTCCAAGATGGTATCTATGTTTGCTTTATCCTTCACTAAGATACCGAATGTAGCTTCTGTAGGTGATGTGACTGCGCCGTATTGAGCCGCTTCGGCAGAGTTACCTAATTGCATGAACACATTATCTACATCACTCATATCCTGCATTTTTTCTTCGAGTTCTATCGCCTTTTCTTTTACTTTATCAAAGGGCTGATCATTTGGATAAGTCAATGTCACTGAGACATAGTCAGCTGAAGAATTATCAATCGCCCCTTTTGGCATGGCAAAATATGTACCAATGGAACCGACAAACAACAGCAATGCAACAATCAGGACAACCCATTTATGGTTTAATGACCAAGTAACCAGCTTGGTAAAACGCTTAGCTGGTCGATGTTTTGGCAGCTTCGCTCTTTTTAGCAATCCCGCACTCATTAACGGAACAACCGTTAATGCGACAATTAAAGAAGCCAGTAAAGAATAAGTGACCGTTAAAGCGAAAGGAAGCAAAAACTCTTGAAGCCCTCCGTTCAATAAAGCTACCGGCAAGAAAACGGCTACAGTAGTAAGGGTTGAAGCTGTTATCGCCACTCCTACCTCTTTTATTGCATCCATTACCAATTGGATGGAAATCTTCTCCTGCTGCATTTTCCGGAAAATATTTTCAATAACAACAATACTGTCGTCCACCAAGCGACCTATTGCTACAGCGACACCGCCTAGCGTTAAAATATTCAGCGTCACTCCCGACATTGACAGCAAGAATAACGTAAAGCCAAGAGATAGCGGTATGGACACGATTGTAATAAATGTAGACCGGACATTTCGTAAAAAGACCATGATCACAATTGTGGCGAATAGCGCACCAAGCAGCACTTCTTTTACCATCGTCTGAACAGAAGTCTCCACCATATCAGCTGTAGATAAATAGATGGTCGATTTCTGGTCACTATACTTTTCATTAATTTCTTTTGCTGTTTTTTCAACCTCTTTACTGATTGTGACAGCATTTGATTGGCTGTCCTTGATAATGCTAATATCAATGCTTTCTTTTCCATTGAAACGACTGATGAGATTACCATCCTTCGCTTCATCAACTTTCGCTATCTCTCCAAGTGTGACATTTGGAGTGACCTTTAACGCTTTTAATTTTTCAATACTTGTTAAATCCCCGATAACCTTAATGTTACTAGCCTTCCCATCGATCACTTTTTCGCCTACGGCTAGAGCTGTATTTTGACCGTTAAGGACGCTCATGACATCTTGAATGGAGACTTTCTTTTTAGCCAATTGATTATTATCCAATTTTACAGAAAGAACAGATTGGGAGATTCCAAATGTCTGTACATCCGAAACTCCTTTAATATCTTTATATAGAGGCTCTAATTCCTTCTTCGTAAAGTCTAGATTTTCAGCTGTTAATCCGTCCTTAAAGGTCACAGCTATAAATGAAATGGGGATCATTGATGTATTTAACTGTGTAACAGTAGGCTTTGTCATACTTTGCGGCAATGCTACATTGTTTAAAGCCTCTTGAACATCAATTTTTGCCTGTTTCATATCTGATCCGGATTCAAAGAATAGATCTACTTTTGAAAAACCATCACCAGTGGTGGAGTATACAGAACTCTTTCCTTTTACTCCTGTAACAGCCCTTTCAATCGGATCTGTAACTTGTGTTTCCATCGTTTTCGAGTCAGTGCCCTGTCCCATCGTGATAATCGTAACTTGTGGATTATCAGCAGATGGTAAAAATTCCATCGGCAGTTTAAAATAACTAACTACTCCTATCAACAAAATAAAAATGGTTACTAATGAAACTGCAGCCCTATTCTTAAACGACCACTTAGTAAAAAACTCCATGTAAATATCACCCCATATTGTATATTTTAGTAAATAATACCCATTTTAAATAATACCATATATTCCTATAAGTGGGTAAAAATTTTAGTTTTGAGATAAATTTTATTCAAATTAATGCTCCTTGATAAACGAACAAAAAAAAGAGCCTGTTTTGAAAAATGATTGATCAATACAGGCTCTTTTTTAATATTTAATCGAATTATTCTTTATTAAAAAGATTGATTATTTTCGTGTTCCTTATTTATTTACGCTACCCGTTAACTGAATAAGAATTGTCTCAGTAACTACTGAGTGCCTTCAAATCATAATATAGTTTCTTGCCTCAACTTCCTTTTCAGTAAGATTGAATTTTACAGAAGCTTTATTAATTGATTCTTCCATGCTTTCAATCTCTCCAAAGGGTATTTCTAACAAAGTCATAGATCATTTAGATGTTTTTTATCAACTTTTTCTCTTTTAGAATCCCTATTAACTTTATTTGGATGTAAATCTGGTGTAAGTTGTACTGCTCTTCCACTAATAGCCTCTATAACCTCACCAACTATTTTCCATCGATATTTCATAGTTAAATGTGCTACTTTTACGTAATAACCTATTTCATCCTTATTTACTACCCAATCACCATTAGGATGTTTTTGTTGTAAAAATTGGTTTACACTTACACCTGTATTTGTTTTGTGTTTTTTTAGTGTTTCCAACGTAAAAATTGATAATTGACTACTATCCATTTTATCAACTCCCTTTGCCCTATAGATTCGGCACAAGGAGATAATTTCCTGCAAATAAAAAGCACCCAGTGAAATGAGTGCTTGAACTAAATTGATTACTATTCATTATAGGTATGTTTTGAGTTTCTCTTTATCAGAAACATGAATCCAAGGTAAATCAAGATTATCATCATTAATACCAGGTGTGATAACACGTGTATATAAAAGGTCATAAATACAATCATTTATTAAAAGGGAATTTTCATCTGATATTCTTCGGTTATAGGTTATAGTACCACCACCTGTATGTTCAGTTACCCCAAATATTAAGCCTTGTTTTTTTAAAGAACTCCTAATCACTTCTCTAATAGCCTCTAGACTAGTTAACGGGAATACATCAAGGTGTTTAACAATCATTCTTAAAATATCCTCTTTAGATAAAACCAGTTCACTATTTTGACTCAATATTATCCCACCCCCTTTCTTCATATTCTCCAAACGACTGATTTTTTCCTTCTCTATCCATAAAAAGACGACACTCTCTACATAAGTGCCGTCCCTTTGCTTTATTCTCGATGATATAAATTTACCTTACCTTACCTTAATCAAACAACATTTCGACTTAAGGATATTTTTTCCAGCAAGTAAAAAAGTACGATCGCTAGGATGCTCCTACATTGGTTCAAAGCTTTTCATTTTAAATTCATTTACAGGCCGATTAATCGACTTTCCCAACTTTATACTAAGTTCTTGGTAATCCTTAGTATCATTAGGATCAATATCTTCTCTGACTTTTAGTATCTCGTATCGGTCATATTTCTCAGGAGTAAGTCCTCCGTCAACATGTATAAAAAGCCTATATTTAACTCTCAGATTCATTTTACCATCTCCTTTATCTAATAGTTCGATATTAGGTGATAATTTCCTGCTTATTTCCTCCTGACAGCTCCATCAAATAACTGGTCAGCATTAAATAGCTAAATCTCCCGTCTGATTCTACTCTAATTAGTTGGTCCATGATAACGAACCTCCGAGCTTTTTGTGTGAGCGTTGCTTCTCTATCCTTTAAAGTTAAGTATTTAAACTGGTATTTCTCCATTACCTCTTCTACAGCTGCCTGTGCCGATTTTCTATCTAATTCAGATGTTTCAAAAACTATATCTTTTCATATTTCTGTTTTTTTGTTGACATTATAAGCAATCAAAAAAGCATTGGATTTCATAGACTCCAACGCTTTCCCACATATCACTATTTGCTTCTTCTCCGGATAAAAAAATCACTTATAGTTCCAGTTGTAGCATCTAGATCAGCAGCTAAACCAATATCACTTTGGACAAATTCCCTTCCAGAAATGTCTACAGTTTCACTTTGATTCGTTAAGAATCCTGGCTTGACAGCCTCAATAAATTAGGCACCATCTACTAGATTAGCAAATAAATATTGTCCTTGAGCATTTGTATTAACAGTTCCTGCCACCTCTAGCTGAGTAACCACTATCCTAGAAACCTGTACAGTTGCATCTTTAATTGGTTGTGTGTATGTTAAACTTCTAACACTACCAAAAATTGCATTCCTAATGAATCGACTTGCATGGTTATGGTAACGTTTGTGTTCCTATTTCGAGTAACAGGAATAGTAATAGTAATACGGAGTGGAGTTAAAAATTTTGGCTCAGCAGCAGTGATAAAGTAGGAACCCACGGGAACTTGAGGGAAAAGGAGGATGTTTAGGTTCATTACTTAGAAATATATATATTCGTGGAGTTTTTTACTTCTTATTCCGAACTACAAGTTATTAAAATTTTATTTGATAGAGCATGAACATTTAATATTGAGGTCAACTTACCGCAAAGGGAAATAACTTTTTACAAAATGGTAGTTTTCCAGCCGTCGTTTCAGACTGCAAGAAAGAACCATTCTGGGCATTGCAATTGCCGAATACGATTAGATCCAACAGATGAAAAGGGAAGATGTTTCTAGTGGTGATTTTAGGATGGATAACGTCTTTTATAACGGAGAGAATGATATTCCAGAGTTAGTGATGAAGGTTTGCCTATCAATAGGATGATTTACCCTTTTAAATAAAAATAAGCCCTTCTTAAAAAAAAGGGTATAAAAATTAAAAGTATCTGTACAATTTCATATTCGCTCTCTCATATTTGCTCTTAGCCACTAACTTCTTTTCTCAATAAGGGTAGTATGAATATGGGTTTGGGTATGGAGCATATCCTGGATATCCAAAGCCATCATATCCATAGCCACCATATCCATAGCCATCATATCCATACCCATCATATCCATAGCCACCATAATATGGCCCTGCAAGCAATGCTCCTGCAGCAAGCCCCCCTAGAAAAGGAAATCCAAAACCAAATGGTCTTCCAAATCCAAATGGTCTTCCAAATCCAAATGGTCTCCCAAAACCTCCAAAGTGACCTCCACCAAAACCAATTCTTCTTAAATCATTTGCATTTATATCTTCATATATTAAATCATACATTTTTAGTAAGTCCCCCTCAATTCTTTATTTGATTTAGATTATGTGAAGATAAGGAAGGATGTTTAGGTTCATTACCTAGAAATATGTACATTCGTGGAGTTTTTTACAGGGAGTTTACTCAACATATCCAAACCATCATATTAAGCAATCCTTTAGTCAGAAAGGTTGCCCGTACGATAATGCCTGTATTGAGTCCTTTCATGCTCTATTAAAAAAGGAAGAAGTCAACCACGTGCAATATCTAGACTATCAAACAGCTAAATTGGCGACGTTCCAATTTATTGAAGGTTGGTATAACCGAAAAAGAATTCACAGCAGCTTGGGCTATCAAACCCCACAAGCCATTGAAGATCGAATTAGGAATACAGCTTAAGATTTAACTTTTTAGTGTCCAAAATATTGACTAGAATCCACCCGTTAAGTAGACTTCTTCACAAACGATCATTTCAATATTTAATAAAGAAAAGCCAGTTTACCTTAAAATAATGCTAACTGGCTTTTCTTTATTGTGGACCAAACTACAATCCCATTATATTTCCCTTTGTTCAATTCGTTTAATTAACTCTTCAAGCCAATAAATTGTGTGCTCTGTTCTAGTTGAAACATAGCCACTGAAAAATTCTGCAAACTTTTCGTGTTCTTTTTCTATCTGAATTTGCTTTTCAAAATTACTAATTTGCTCCCAATGAGCCTTAATATCTTTTAATTTTTTTTCTAATATTTCTACTACATTCTCACGATCCACATACTTGATGCTTGCTAAGCCTACCACCATATCACTAATAGCATCCGCATTTTCAAACAACTTGTAGATTTTTTTCGGTAGTTCTTCACGACCTTTAGCCGTAATCGTAAATATTTGCTTATCAGGTCGATGTTCTTCTTTTATGATTTCGACTGCCTTAATTAAACCTTGTTTTGCTAATGAATCAAAATGGTAATACAGTTTACTTTCTGTTAGCCCACCTAGTTGATCAAATGGAATGGGTTCTGAAAGCTGTTTTTTTAATTTATAAGGATAATTGTTATCCTCCATCAGTTTACTCAATATAAAAATTTGAATGGACATTCTCTTTGCTCCTTTAAGAAGAATTATCTCCTTATTTTAGCAAAACTAAGCTGTGAATTCAGTTACATTCTTTACATTTTCCGTTTCAGCCTTTATTTCCGGAACTTCTAGCGGCATTGGTTTATGGATAAACGCGACAATAGCAATATTAATTAACATTGCAACCGCACCTACTGCAACCATTGACCAAATATATGGACTTGGACTAACGCTACCATATAAGTTTGCGAAGTATGCCTGTACTGAGTAATACATTGGTGAAATTTGGCTCATCCATTCATATGGCAAGTACATCATATCACGTGTAATTGTGGCACCATTTGCTAATGTTTGTATTAATAAAATTGGTAAGTTCAAAATCATACCGCCTTCACCAATTAAGAAGATAACAATCGCTGTAAAGTTGAAACATACCATATAGTTTAAAATTTGTTGTCCTACCAAACTGAAGAACAGGTCACCACTTGGCTCATTGATTAAATATGTTACACCTAATGCAACTAATGATGATACCACTGCAACCAATAACGCAGTTAATTGTACATAGCTGAATAAACGTTTTTTACTTGCTTTTCCACGGCTTTCTTTAAATGCACCTACTAATTGCATCGCTCCGATCATCGCCCCCGTATAACCAGCCATTGTTAAGAACATTGGCAGCATATTATTATTCATACCGTCTGGTACTTCGTTGATTGACACTACGTTTCCTACGTAAGCTGTTTTAATCTTTTTTGCTAATTCGGCAGCTTGCTCTTCTGGTATATTAAAGTTCATTAATACGCCTTGGGCTGTTTGTTGTGAAAATTGTGTGCTTAACTGGTTGTTAATTTCCTTAACAACTGAATTCATAGTGGAAGAAACAGTTGTTGCCCCTGCTTCATTAATTGTAAAGTCGATACTTGATGACGCTTCACCTTTTTGCATAGTCGCAGAGAATGTTTCTGGGATGTGTACGACTAACGCTAAGTCATTGTGCTCTAAATCGTTTAAGGCTTGCTTATTTGTTAATTCCGTCTCGATTTCCTTAAACGGTAAATTTTCTTGTAGCTGGTCGGCAATTTTTGCCCCATATTCACCGGCATCATCATTGACAATAGCAATTGGTAATTTATCAATATTCCCTGGAATTGCTGTATAACCAGGCAAGAAGATACCTAGCATTGCAACGGCATAGAAGATCCCCATAAAGATTGTCGCAATTGCGCCTTTTGTTTTTAAGAACTGAGTAAATTTCATATGTTGTATCCTTCCTTAAGTTAGAATTTATTTTAATCAAATCACATCATACTACTTCTATTAATATACTTTATTTAAAGTACTATAATCAAAGTACTTTTATAGTTTATTTTATTATTTTTGCAAAGTCAATTACAAAACGCTCCATTTTTGTATGGTAAATTTATCTAACGAAGATGGAAGCAATTAAAAAAAATGAAAATACTCCCCATACAGCTGCACGATTAAAGTAAAATGTTACTACTGTAAGGGGAGTATTTTTTATACAAATTAATATATTAAATTCAGAATTTAGTATTGATATAAAACAGGAAAAATAATGTGGTTTCTGCGTCAGCCTCCACTAATACGGTACAGAAAACCGGTGACGAAGGTGTAAAAGCTCAAAGGTTATCATCTTAAGAGAAAATGCTATTCAAGCAACATCCCTATACGTAGACATAGGAATGCACTTTTTTCAATCACCGAACTGTTTTTTAAAAAGTTAAGAACTTTTCCATCCAGCGAATATTTTGTTCTGCTTTGCCAAATTGTACGGACTTCTGCTGTATTTCATCGAGGAGTGCAAGACGCTTTTTGATTTCTTCTTTATTTTTAGTCTCTCTATATTGAGCCCAACTTTTCTTGTTTAATTGAATTCTCTAGGAAAACAGCGGATTTCACTGGATCAATATATTTCAACTGAATCATATTAAGCTTCGCCATACTTCCTTTCTCTAAAATAGAATCGTTCCTTTTTCTTATTATGTGTAGCTGAAGGTATCATCGAAGACGAGAAATCAATAATTCTAATTAAAACCAAATTTCCAATCATAAATAGGGTCCATGTCCTATTACCTTTTACTCTATAAAAATTACTCTGATTAGAGTACTCTGGAATTAGGGAGTTGTCACTAAGTTTGATACTTTATTTAAAAATAAAGGTAGGTTGTGTAATCTATTTTAAAGGAGGAATAGAATTATTATGAATAAAGAAGTCATTCCAATTAATGAAATCACAAATTTTCAGTCACGTGCAGAGGAATTTTTTCCGATTGATTGGTATAAAGTAATGTTACACGATCATCCTGTTTATTATCATGAAAAAACAAATACATGGAATGTGTTTAAATATGAAGATGTTAAACAGGTGTTAAGCAACTATGAATTCTTTTCAAGTGAAGGTCCCAAAACAACCATTTTTGTTGGAGCGAACAACAAACAAAAAAAACCCTCACCTATTACGAATCTTACACTCACAGATCCACCTCAGCATCGGAAGGGCCGCTCCTTGTTGGCAGCAGCTTTCACTCCACGCAGTCTGAAGAACTGGGAACCCCGTATTCAACAGATTGCAACTCAACTTGCAGAAGATATCCAGGACAACGCTACCGTTAATATTGTTGAAGCGTTTGCTGCCCCTTTGCCTAGCCTAGTAATAGCAGATTTATTTGGGGTACCGGTACAAGATCGGCATCAGTTCAAAAAATGGGTTGATATTCTTTTCCAACCTTACGACAAAGAAAGGCTGGAAGACATTGAGCTACAAAAACAAAATGCTGCAATGGAGTATTTCCAATATCTTTACCCGATTGTCGTTCAAAAACGTTCGAACCTTGCGGATGATATTATCTCTGACTTAATCCGGGCTGAAGTAGACGGTGACAAGTTTACGGATGAGGAGATTGTACAGACGACCATGCTGCTTTTAGGTGCAGGGGTGGAAACAACCAGCCACGCAATTGCCAATACGTTCTACTCATTGCTCTATGATGATGAGTCAATATATGGAGAACTAAGAAACAATGTGGAATTAGTGCCAAACGCAGTCGAAGAAATGCTCCGCTATCGTTTTCATATGTCAAGAAGAGATCGTACGGTGAAACAAGACAATGATCTGTTAGGAGTTGAGTTGAAGAAAGGAGATGTAGTCATCGCGTGGATGAGTGCATGCAATATGGATAAAGATATGTTTGATGATCCTTTCTCTCTCGACATTCACCGTTCAAACAATAAAAAGCATTTGACATTCGGAAATGGCCCACACTTCTGTTTAGGCGCACCTCTTGCACGATTAGAAATGAAAATTGCACTAGAAGCATTTTTACAAAAATTTTCCCGCATCGAACCAGTGGATGGGTTTGAATTAGAAAAGAACCTAACTGCCTCCGCAACGGGACAGTCCTTAACTTATCTACCGATGAAAGTTTACAAATAAGGATCTAAAAGTCATTAAGATCTGTTAATTGGATTTGGGAACATCAGATAACTTCTGTTGTTCTCTTTTTTATTAGCTACTATGACATAACTATTATTATACGAAGATTTTAAAAGTTTTTCACCAGTTGTCGCTCCATGAGAAATTAAAGTGATTAAAACAAGAAGAGTAAATGGTTTCCGTGGCTTTAATTCCTGTTTTATACGGATCTTGGCTCATAATAAACAAGCAGGGAGTCTACTCAACATATCCAAACCATCATATTAAGCAATCCTTTAGCCAGAAAGGTTGCCCGTATGATAATACCTGTATTGAATCTTTTCATGCGATATTAAAGAAGGAAGAAGTCAACCACGTGCAATATCTAGACTATCAAACAGCTAAATTAGCAATGTTCCAATTTATTGAAGTTGGTATAACCGAAAAAGGATTCACAGCAGCTTGGGCTATCAAAACCCACAAGCCATTGAACATCGAATTTGGAATAGAGCTTAAGATTTAACTTTTTAGTGTCTTTATCTAATTTAATTCAACACTATAAACTTTAACCTTCTTAAACTAAACTGCTTCTTTAATTCAATAAAAAAGCAGCCTAGATTAGCAGCCAGATCTTAAAGGAACAGCACCAGTCAGTTAAATAAGCAGAAATAACAGATTTACTTACTTATTAGTATTTATATAAGAATTTTAACATTATGCAAACCCCTTCATACATTGATTATGATTAGATGACTACAATTTTTTCAAGGAGGAAAACAACAAATGATGCCTTCCCCTGATATCTTCCCAAATGTATTCGGGACAAATGATGCCTTACTCTGATATGTCTTCCCAAATGTATTCGGGACAAATGATGCCTACTGGTAGACAAAATCCTCAAATGGTTCCTCACCCAGTCCTTACCGTTGTAAGACAAACAGCTCCTAATCAAATTGAAATAACTTATGACCAACCAGCCGATTTGAAATCTGCAACAAATGTAAGAAATTATTGGATTAGAATTAATTTAGATAGTCCGTCCGACATTGCAACTGTTGAAAGAGGTAATATGAAGCTCCTTCCTACAAACAGTCTAAGACCTGATATGGCAAGGATTACGCCTGTTGGCAATTCAAAAACAAGGTTTTTAATGACTTTTAACCAAAACGCTACCCCAGGTGTTCAATATACGGTACTGCCTTGCTTTGTTAATCTAGAAGGCAGAACAGGTTTTGGGGGAGAAAATTGGGGTCCTGAAAGCAGGAATACCTTTACCGCTCGAAGGTTTTAAAATAACCAAAAACATCAATTGTTTTATTGAGCGATAGGGTGAATCTTAACTATAAAAGGAGGATAGTTGAAGGCTGAACGTCCTCCTAATTTATACAATACTATTCAATGATAATGTCATGTTTATTAGAAATATTTAGGCTAATGCCTAGTCCTAGGATATTCATGGAACATAGTATAAAATTGTGGTCATTATAAAGGTGAAAAATCACTAAAAGGGAGGTTCTTCAAGGGATATGCTAGAAATAGAAGAACAAATACAATACCGTGAAGATTTGTTAGAATGGTGTGATAATATATATTTTCACTGGGAAAATATAAAACCGAGGTTTTCAAAACTCTTTGATATAAAAAGTTTAGAGGAATGGGAAAAGTCAAACCGCGATTTAAAAGGTAAATTACAGACAGATTTAAAAGTGAATTTCGATGATTATCAGACAGCCAAAAGCCTATATGAGCAGTGGGAACTGCTACACAAAGAATCACAGGGGTATCAAGAAAAAGAAGGTGAATCTGGTGTGAGAAAGATAGCTGGGTTACCCTCTGATTCTGATAAGGGAATAGTAATGCAACGTCAGGAGGCAAACGAAACAGTAAAAGAACTTGATAAAGAATGGGTTGAACTCATTCAGATGGTTATTAATTTGGAAATACCGATACAAGAAATCAGAAATTTTGTATCAGACTATAAACGGTAGTGAGTTGATGAAAAGAGGAGTCCTGCCGCATACAACGTGATTTTTTCACTAGGCAGCTTTTCTATGCTTCATCTTCGTTTCATATACACTTCCTAGAATATCAGACGGTCACCTTCAAAACCGATGACATTTACGACCGTTCCTTTTGAGCAGTTGATAAAGGCGATGCAAAATTTTCAAAAGTTCTTCTGCACCAACTTCTATCGCTTGAAACAGTAACGGAAAGTAATCTTTAATCAATCGCTTTGTATTCACTCAGCTCCTTCTTTTTCCTTTCTTTTCAAGCAGAAGCTGTCGCATTTGAAACATCATAGAAGAACAAAGGAGAATGCCAATGAGTTGTCCGTATAAATGACACTCTAGGCGTTCTCTTTTAACATTTTTACATTCATCCAATTTCAATGAATGGATTCCACGTTTTAAACAAAATCTCAATCTGCGAACGAGGTGAATACAATGAATGCACTTAGTTCGTCTGTACTTCTTTTAGAGAAGTGTTCATGATATATACATTCATATCCATTAAACGTTTACTTTTATCCTTCATGACATTGCCTTTCTTCTTTTCACGTATCGCTTAGTTTTTCAGATGTGTTTGCGTCAGATTATCGGTTAAGCGATGGATAATGACACGTGCTGGAAGCTTCTAATTTGGCAATGTAAACCTCGGGGATTTCCACCGTCACCAAGGGTTAGACTAGACATCATTTGTGTCATATCAGCTGGATGTATTCTGTTTGCCTTTTTAACGTGCCATTGTTGAAGTATTCTGGCCAGGGTTCTTGATATAAATGCGTGTATTCAGCTTTAACCGCGAGATATAGTAAACCTCTTTATCATGAATGGCTTGTAAATCTCCTAAATCGAAGTACAATTTCTTTCAAACACAAATCGCCCGCCCCCTACGGATTCAAGGCAGATGGTACCATATATTTTATCATTACTATTTCCTGGTCCAAGTTGCTCGATAAGGAATTGAACACTAAGTAAATCATATTCCAATTGAATTTTCACATCTACGTATTAATACTCCCACTTGAAGCCTCAATGCCACAGTTGAATACTCAATTTTGCCCCTTAACTGATCTAAGGATGTGGTCTTCTTCCACATACCCAGCTCTCTGGAAAGAGATCTAATTTTGTTTATATCGGTGGCCTCTACCATGATTAAACTACTCCCCCTTGGATTAAAAGTAACCATTGGAGATATCATCACTCGGTTTTTTATTGTTTTACCCCGAATTTTTAAAGGCGAATCCCTTTAAATTTTACATACCTAAAATCTATATGGACTCTGAAGAGACATATCGTTCCGAACGTGATTACATCCATGTTGTATTAGGTTACGAAACAGGGTTACGAGCACATTAAGAAATTGGGAACTGTGACCCTACCATCCTTTGCATAAATAGTGAAAGCAAAAACCAAACTAATCTCTGATGTTTCTTATCAGGAGGAATATATGTGAATAAAATAAAACTAACAATGCTAGAAAAAATAATCCTAATTCTCAAAATGGTCATTGGATCATCCATTTCATGGGAATTAGCAATTTTATTCGGTTCAAAATATCCATATTTAGGACCAATTTCACTTATTCTCTGTTTACAGGCGACACTCATTAAATCCATCAGATTTGGAATAGCCAGAATTATCGGCACAATGATTGGAGTAGCATCCGTTTTCATTCTCGCCCATTCTCTGCATGCGAACAGCTGGTCAATCGCTGTTATCATGATGGTCAGTCTTGTCATCCCGCTCATTTTAGGGGCCAATAGCACAACGCTGCATCAAATTGCATTAAGTGTCTTGCTCGTCCTTGAATTTGAGCATAAGCTGCCTGGATACGGGCCGGATCGAATTCGGGATTCAATAATTGGAGTAGCCGTAGCTTTGTTGCTGCATATATTCTTTAATCCGCCTAATTTAACAAAAAGAGCAATTGCAGAAGTTGAAATATTGCCCCAAATATTAGCGGATAAGCTGAAATCTTTGGCAATGTGGCTTGAAGCAGGAGCATCTCAAAAAAATTATTTCAATCTAGATATGAATCTATTACGTAAGAAAATGTTCGAAGCAGAAACAATGATTAAAAAAGCTGAATTAAGCTTGAAATTTAACCCTGTATCCAAAAAAAGAAAACCACTACTACATGAGGGAGATTTCCTTTTGAAAACATTGAATCAAGTATCTATAGATATTGATCTCTTGTTCAAAATAATGGACGAGTGGAGCAAAACAGGCTCATTGACAAAAGAAAGCATGAAAGCATGGACACAGAATTTTTTCTTATTAGAGTCTTTACTCCGTAATTGGAATGAAGGAAAAGCAATAACAGACGTTGCATTTAATGAGACCCTTTCAAATGAAAAATTTCACTTTCCAGCTATTTGGCATGCACAACATCTTATTTCTACTCTTAAACAGCACCCCCGTATTTAAAAAATCTTTTTGACCTGGTATCCTATGCAGTGGCAAAGATTTGACTTGATCCATTTCCAAATCGGAAAAAGGGTCTGAAACAAGTTGTATCCAATAAAAGATGTGCAGCCAATCCGGGATCGATTGCATTTAAGAAACAATAAGATACAATATCCTCTTAAAGAGTACTTGTGCACTTATGCCCCTATTTTGGGTCCAATTTGAAGCATTTTGGATCTAAAACAATGTTAAGACTTAATTCATATTATTCTCCTTCATTTCATCGACTTTATCTGAAATATTATCCCTCAAAGATTCCCCTTGAGAATTAACTGAATCAGACAATTCATCATACTTTTTTCGATAATCTGTTTGACACTTTTGAAAGTCGTTGGACATTTACCCTAATCGGAAACCTTTGATACTGGCCCAAATTCTTTATCCCTTTATTAATAGATAGGAATCTAAACTAGGGATTTTCGTTGAAGAACGTCTTATCTTAAAATTCGTTTAAGCAACTGATATTGAGCTCGATTAAAATCTTTTCCACTTAGTTTATCCATGAAAATGTCTCGTGCGTCTATTCCCTTTTCTTTCATAGCCTTTCCAATTTAACTCATGTTTTCCTTTGTTGCATCCGCTCGGATTGATATGAGTTTATCTACTCCTATACCTTCTGTTTCATTAACGACAAATGCTATATTAGGATTTGGTCCTCTTAAAATATAAGCTCCACTGAAAGTGACGATTAGTTTCTTAATTTTGTATTAAAATGAGTATATATATCATTTGAGAATGGTATACAAATTAACAAATACGGAATATTTTATTCGTTGATAGTAGTTCAATAAATTCCGAAAACAGGACTGTTACAAAGTGCAAAATCCAAAAAAATCCCTCCAGCCTGAAGGGATCTTTTCATAATTTCATTTAAATAAATTAATCGTCGTAATAATGATCGGCATAGCAAACACATCAATAAGAAAGGCACCTGCAATTGGAACGACCAGGAGAGCTTTCCGTGAAGGCCCAAAACGCTGGGAGGCTCCCGGACCGCCCGCGGAAAGCGAGTGCCCTACGTTCCAATCAACGTTTAAATTTTAAAAATCCTCAAAAAAACTGTAGAGCACTTAATGTGGTCTTCTTTAGTGCATCCTATGGAACTAATAAACAAACTACTTTTTGGATTTATCTTTTATAGTTTTTGCTATTGCTAAAAAAACTATAAATCCAAAAATACCCACGAAACCTAATATATTAATTATAGTAGACAATTTAATTCTTCCTTTCTTTTGATAATCTTATTCTTTATCTTGAATAACAACTCTAAAAGAACCAAAAGTTTGTTGACTCTCATAATTATCATCGCTTACTTCATAAGGAAATGGGAAGGCGATGAATTTAGTGATCAATATTTTCATTTAATCTACATACAAATAATATGAATGAATAATTCATTCATTTATTATTAGAAAGTGAGGTTTTACCGATGGAGAAAATAATTTCAAATCCAAAATGGGATATTCGCGGTAAGTATGTAGTAATTACCGGGGCCACTAGCGGTATCGGGCTAGCCGCTGCCAAGGAGCTCGCGGCCCGAGGTGCAAATCTTGGGATTGTCGCTCGTAATGAAGCCAAGGCGCATGAAATCGCCAATGAGATCAAGACATCTACAAACTACAGTGTCACTGTTGACGTATTCGTGGCAAACATGGCTTCGCAGCAATCCATACGCAAGGTGGCTACCGATATCCTAGCAAAGTGTCCCAGAGTAGATATCCTAGTTAACAATGCTGGTGCCTTGTTTGAAACCCACCAGCTAACTGATGATGGCTTAGAAATGACTTGGGCAGTAAACCACCTGGCACCTTTTCTGCTCACGAATCTTCTCCTTAATCGACTAAAGGAAAGCGCACCTTCCCGAGTCATCACCACCGCGTCCCACGGTCACGAAATGGCCAAGAATGGTATCGATTTCGAAGACTTAAACGCCGAGCGTCTCTATAGTCCCCTTAGGAAGCTAATGGGTGGTCCTACCTTGCGCTATAGTCAGACCAAGCTCGCCAATATTTTGTTTACCATTGAGCTGGCACGACAGCTGGATGGTACTGGTGTTTCCTCCTATTGCTTCGACCCCGGACTAGTTTCAACAAACTTCAACCAAAATAACGGTACATTAGCTCGCATGACCATGGCCGTAATGAAGCTATTTTCTCGCAGCCCTGAGAAGGGCGCGGAAACCATGGTGTGGCTTGCGGATTCAACCGATAACACCATTCACAATGGCCTATACTACACCGACAAGAAAGTGAAAACCCCTTCTGTGATCGCCCAGGATTGGGAAATTGCAAAGCGGTTATGGAAAGTCAGCGAAGCGCAAACGAGGCTCTCGGAAGTACTCAACTAGGTATCTAACTTTGGTGAGGGGGAAACTAATTTGAAATTTTTCTTTTGATCGGCGTTCAGTGAAGAACATTACTATACTTTCCCCATAAACTGTTGTTTTACTACTTTTCCAACTTCACCAGTTCCAACAGAAACACCTGCCTGAATGTCTGCTCCCGCTTCGACCTTCCACGTTTCTCTATTCTTGTTAGTCACAGAGACCTCTTCACCTTCTGTGATCGCTCTTGTTGCTAAGAAGTCAGGGACTTCATCTTCTTGGGCTAAACGAATATTTATTTCATTTTCTTTTTCTTTGACTGCTAATACTACTAATCTGTTAGCCTGGATATCTTCTACTACAACAGCTTTAAAGTTTGTCATTATCCTTCAACACCACCTTGCTCTTCATCAGTTGTTCCTGGATAAGGCTTGCCAAATATCTTTTGGAATAGAGAATCCCGGCTGTCTGTTTCACCTTTTTTGTCAGCTCCGAAAAAAAACAGATTTTTCAGATTCGGCTCCTTCTACATAACGCTCCATAAATTCTCCAGTTACTTCTTCATTATCAAATTCTTTGTTTTCTTCTTTTGTTTTAATAGAAGAAAGTCGTCATTTTCAGAGAAGTTTTTGCTGAATTTTGGGCTCAATTGAATGGTGCGCTCTTAAAAGATCCATTTCGAAAAATGGTTTAAAGATTGAAGATATGAAAAATTGTCCAAATTAAAAAAGATATTTCCACACCTACATCTAATTCATGTATGTTTACTTAGCTTCTTCTTTTTATAAAGAAAAAGATAAAAAGAGGGAGAAGAAGTCATCTGGATGACTTCTTCTCCCTCTTTTGTAGAATAATCACTTATTGTATTCCAAATCCTAGCATGGATCTTGATCCTTTTTATAAAGTGTTTATGTTCTCTTGGATGATTCTTGCGATATCTTTAAAATCATACTTATGGTTGACGACATCTACAACAAAATCCTGTTCTTCTTCTATTCCCATTATCCATTGATAATGATTGATCTTCAGAAACATAATAAGGGAAGCGAGTGCTGTCCTCTTGTTTGCGTTGTGGAACGCATGATTTTTTGAAATGGATTCGAATAATGCTGCAGCCTTTTCATGAATAGATGGGTGAGCATCATTCTCGAAAACAGTTTGTCTGGGTCTGTTCACTGCAGAATCAAGGAGGCCGGGATCTTTCACCCCGATTTGTTCAGTAGGAGAATAAACTTTTATTTGAATGGCATTGATAGCAATAATTTGATTAGTGGAAAGATAGATAATATCAAACGTCATATTATCTATCCACCAAACCCTTGAATGCTTCGTCATGTTCTTTAATAACGTCTGATAACATTTCCATAAATTCCGCATCTACACCTTTAGGTAATTTCACATTTTTATTTTTCCTTAAAATGATTTCTTCACCCTTGAACTCAACCTCTAATTCGTCACCAAAAGCTAAATTTGCAGTTTTCAACATTTCAACTGGAAACGTAATACCCAAGCTATTTCCGACTTTAGTTAATTTCCTAATAGCCATTATTCGTTCCTCCTTCAAATGAAGTTCTAATTGTTATTACTATTATAACATTTGTTTTTATTGTTTATACTACTTTTATCTTAAATCGGTTATTTTTAGCCTACGACCATTCGAACATCCGTTTCTTTACTCCTTTTTTATTTTTTCGTCTTATTCTATAAAACCCCGTTTGTAAAAGTGTACTTTTACGAACGGGTATGTTTAATCTAATTGAAAACCGAACTCGGAGAATTTGATTTTCAAGTTATTAATGCTAAGTTAAGAATGTACAAAAGTGATTGTTTAAGAATGTACAGTTCGGATGATTTAACTGCATAATATTTTTTGGGTGAATATTATGGGTTCTGGTGCAAATATGACCTGTTAGAAACATAGAATCTCAATATCCTTTTCATCTATGAATTATGAGGCTACTCCAAATAATTTATGTATGAATTCAATCTCGCTTTGGACAAGCTTCACCCCTTGTTGAAGTTGTCCTTTTTTCAGCATATGCATCACCTCCACTCCACAGATGATTGTTTGGCTGCTCGAAACGTTTTTAATTCTGGCATAAAACGGACTCGCTTCTTTATATTCATTTCGTCTGAAACAGAAAAACTCATAGAAAACGCCATCCTTCCTGTATATTTCTACAAAAAGAAAAGCGTTTTTTTCGTTATGATGATACAAATTCACCTTAGTTTGATGGCGATGTGGTGGGACCCCTATCATATGGTCCCAATTAAAAAAAGCTGATAAAATTGTAGCAATGCCTAATAACATAATCCAAAAAACATGTGGAGGACAACCCTTTAACATAGATAGACAATATTTTTGATAATAGATATAATCCAATATAAAATTAGAGGCAACAAAATAAGTAGGATTTTATTCAATAAGGAAAAGACGATTCTAATTTAACAGGAAGGCGTGGTGGATTATTTTGACTGAAAAAAAACTTGATATAATAGTACATCTAGATGAGTTGCGTAAGAGGCTGATCATCTCTGCTTTAGCTTTCTTAGTATTTCTTATTATAGGGTTTATGTATGTAAAAGATATTTATCTCTTTTTCATGGGAAATCTTGATTACAAATTGCTCGTTCTAGGACCTAGTGATATTATGTGGATTTATTTTCACATTGCTTCCTTAGTAGCAATTGCAGGAACAATTCCAGTTGTAGCCTGGCAAATTTGGTTGTTTGTTAGACCTGCTTTAAAGCCACATGAAAGAAAAGCAGCTTTATCCTATATACCTGGGGTATTTATTCTTTTTATTGGAGGATTGGCATTTGGCTACTTCTTTATATTTCCAAACATTTTGAGTTTTCTTATCAATCTAGGCAGCGACTTAATGACAATATCCTTCACGGCAGACAAATACTTCAGATTTTTAATAAATATTACTTTACCATTTGGTATCGCATTCGAACTACCTCTTGTAATGATGTTTTTAACTACACTAGGAATTGTAAATCCATATACAATAGTTAAGTTAAGAAAATATGCCTATTTCATTTTAGTGATTATTGCTTGTATGATCTCTCCGCCTGAATTTATTTCTCATATTTCGGTAGCTGTCCCATTGATTCTTATATATGAAATAAGCGTTTTCCTATCTAAGATCGTTTATAAAAGAAAACAAAAAGGTATGAAATTGACAAATACAAAGGAATTAACAAATGATTAAAGCTTATTATGAATTACCTCAATCCTTGTAATACGGTTAAGTAAGTAGTGAAATATACTCGATAATCGTGCCGCTAGCTATCATATTTTCCACGGTATGGAAATACCTGTAAATAGTTCTGTGTCTTTTTATAGAAATTTTGAATAAGTGATGGAAACAAAAAGTTGGTTTTCCTTAACGTAGGAAAAACCAACTTTTGTCTTATAGGCTTCACCAAGGGGTAAATCCTGCCCTAACTACAGTTGAACATTCATAACCCTTGTGGAGATACACCAATTTTGTGAAATGGTAATTACTTTCTTATGAATCTTTAGCAACATTTGATAGAATAAATTCTTGGCTCTATTTATAAAAAAAACGTAATTATTTTGGAAGAAGTGGTGATGTATAAGTTGGAACGATCACAACGTACGAAACACAGGTTTAGATGAAAAGGGCTCTTTTTATACTATTTGTATTTATTTTTTTAATAGGAGGAACCTACAGTATTATTCAATATAAACAGGGACTATCTGCAGCTAGTGATGGAAAGTATAAGAATGATGGAACAACCTTTGAACAGTTTAATGGTAATCTCCCCGATGATGGTCAAATAAATGTTCTTTTATTAGGCAGTGACTCCCGAGGTGAAAAGGATGCCCGAACAGATTCTATTTTAATTGCTCATTATGACCAAAATACACAACAACCTAAGCTTGTATCAATTATGAGGGATACGTATGTAGAAATACCTGGTCATGGCAAACAAAAAATTAATGCTGCCTATGCATTTGGAGGACCAGAGTTACTAAGAGAAACAATTAAACAAAATTTTAATGTTGATATTAATTACTATGCTGTAGTTGATTTTAATGGTTTTTCTAAAATAGTAGATACAATAGCTCCAGATGGTATCAAAGTAAATATTTCTCATGAGATGTCTTCCGGAATTGGGATGACACTACATCCAGGAGAACAAACACTACATGGAAAAGAATTACTAGGTTACGTTCGTTTTCGTCATGATAAATTAAGTGATTTTGGTCGGGTTGGGAGACAACAAGAAGTATTATCGAAGTTAAAAGACCAAGCAACTAATATTAATAGTGTGCTTAAATTACCTAAATTACTTGGTTTATTAGACTCATATATTGATACAAATGTAGATACAAAGACTAACTTAATTCTCGGCAAAGATTTTATAACTGGACAAGCTAAAAATGTACAAACACTCAGAATTCCTTTAAATAACACATTTGAGAATCAGCGTTATGATGATGTCGGAGAAGTTCTAAATATTGATCTAGATAAGAACAAAGAGGAATTACAGAAATTTTTAAAAGATGATATTGAAAGTAGAAATAAATAAGAGCATGAGTGTTAATTGACGTAAATCACCGTAAAGGTGATTTTAGACCGTAGACAAACTCCTTTTCAAAACATCGTTTCGAAAAGGAATTTTCTTATTTTAATTCACCTCTTAGGCTGACATAGATTCTTCCATGTGGTGTCCTACCAGTAAAATTAAGCATCACCTGCATGGCCACTTTTTTAATCCTCGAAGTGTTTTCCGTTGCATAGGCTACCCCAAAAATGTTCTTTACATAGAGAACGGAACATATAAAAAATACATTTGAAAATGACTAGTAAAGGCCGACTGCATTAGTCTGCCTTTTCTCATCGGTATAAAATACTTAAATTTTTCTTAGCTTTGCAATAATCAATCGTAACTAAAAGGTTAATAAATGTGGGCTAGTGAAGTACTCTGTTAGGGTAAGTTGATGAGAAAAAGATAATAAATAATTTTAAATGGTGTAAGAAGTCAAGGTATTTTTGAAAGTATGGTCAAAGATTAGATTAAGGTGATTGAGGTGTGTGAGAGTACTATCCAGCAGATGGTCAGATCGATTCCAGGAAACACCGATCGCATAGTTGAATTTTTAGAGATGAGTGTCCTTGCGGTGCATTGGGGTATTGGCGATTTATCCAGTTTTAACTACCAACATTCCTTAAAATCAAAAAAGAAGGAAACGACTTATTAAATCGTTTCCTTCTTTTTTAGAAGTTTTTAGTTCGAGAAGATTTATTGGATATGCTTCTTTTGCCAAAAATTGAGTCATAGATAGAAATAATCCAGTTTACAAGTGGATCGAACAATCTTGATAATTTTACAATCACATAAGAGACGACAATTGCCACCATTAAACTGCCTAATACGTCAAACGGATAATGAAGTCCTGCCCAGATGCGGGAAAAACCTGTTAATAGGGCTAAAATAAACATGGGAATACCTATTTTTTTATATCGAAACCACATGGCGATTGCAATCGTAAAAGCGCCTGTCGAATGATCACTAGGAAATGAAGAATCCTCAGCATGAGGAATCAAGGTTTGGATGTGATGAGTGACAAATGGACGCGGCTCATAGTAAATTTGAGCAATTAGAACATTTACGACTAACGCAATGACTCCTGTTCCACCGGCATATAATACAGCACGTTTCATGGATTTTCCACCAAATATCCAAAGAACCAAAAGTGCCAACGCAAAAATGTAAATAGCTTTATCCGTTATAAATACCATAAAGTTATCCAATGCATTACTATGGCCAGATAAATTATGGATGCTTTTAAATAATTCGTAATTCATATAATCATCCCTTTCTTCATTTTTCTGGAATAGTTCTGTCCACCTATTCGTTAAGTAATTAAAATTCTATTATTCGTATTCCTCTAGCTATTGTCAATAATATTATAAAATTTCCTGTTCAACTATCCTGCCCCAATCTATTATAGGATATTTTTCCTTTGATTTGAAAGTATGATAATGTATAGAATTATACTTTCAAAAGGCCGCCAATTGGCAGCCTTCTTCTTTATATGGAAAATTATCTTCTACGTAATTAGTAATATCAATTGCTTTTCAATGATTTTTGCAATTACACCAATAAATAAAGCATCTGCCCTATCTTATGATTATTCAAACCCTTACTCAACAGGTTGTGCATATAAAAGTCCAATCACCTATGAAACAAAATATATCTATAGTAGAAACGGCGTGAAAATTGGATATCTACAGCTAAAAGGAAGTGCCTATTGTCATACGGCTTGGGGTTATGTAAAGTTTTATTCTGCTGCTTCGTACAATTATTATGCAAAAGCAATCGTAAATAGTTACACCAATGGCACTACTCGGAGAACATTTACTGATTGTGCTTCTTCCGGTGGAAACGGGATGGTAATGAAAAGTCAAACCTCTTGTTATACCCCTCAATTATGGGATAAAGACCCGTATAAAGCTTCGGCCGAAGTGTGGATTTATACATCAGATGGTTGGGGTACCCAAAATGCGATTACCGGCCGTCACTAAATATCTGAGTTTAGACTAACAGGGAAGTTTAGTTCACAAGTAGCAAAAAGGATCTTTAATCGAAGATCCTTTTTTCATGCCTATAAGGGTGATTATGTGAACTAGCGTTTTTTCGTTAGTTGAAGAAGAAAAATCAAAAGCATTGTTTAACAGAGTCTATTTTAAAGAAATAACAATCAAAAAAAGTTCGTAAAAGTTGTACTTTTACGAACAGGTAATGATAGTGTCGGCTTAGTCAATTAGTGCTTTCATTCCAGGAGTTCATTTGTATGAATCTACAAAATTTAGTTACTTTGTTGCAACATATGCCTTCTTCTTTTTATAACTAATCTTCGACCGACCCGAGTCCGTGGTCGAAGATACACTCACCTTTGCTCCTTTTTTTAGTAAACCCATTTTTTTAGCTTTGTCACTTGCTTTACTTCTTACAGTCAATGTACCACTTTTGATTTTTACAAATGCTTTTTCTGTGGAAGCTGCTTCTGCAGTTGTTGAATAGAACGAGAAAAACGAGAATACCAAAACGGACATAATAGATATTTTCAATAATCTTTTCACAAGTATAATCCTCCTTAATTATTTCACAGCAAAATTTTACTATATTTTCATAAAAAAGAGGATAATTTGATTTTAAATATCTATGCCTTCCACTACTCCATCCTCAAAGGGAAAAGTGTCAGTCCCTCACCACTTTAGAGCAGTGAGGGACTGACACTTTTTTTCTCTTTTTAAATATTGTATTTAAAAAGAGAGTCTTTCCTGCATCTAATATGTAAAACCGTTAAAAATTACATTGGATCCATATAAACTGTCTTCACTTCTGTATAAAATTCAATAGCAGTTTTGCCCTGTTCACGACTACCGGTACTAGAATTTTTACAACCGCCAAATGGTAATTGTGGTTCTGTTCCTGCTGTTTCCGAGTTAACATGTACAAGTCCTACTTCTGCATCTTCAACAAAACGGCGAGCCATTGTTAAATTGTTTGTACAGATGGCTGCACTAAGGCCAAATTCTGTATCATTTGCTATTTTCACTGCCTCCTCATAATCTTTGGCTTTAAATAATGCAATAACTGGACCAAAAATTTCTTCACGGGCAATTTGAGCATTTGTTTGCACGTTTTCAAATATTGTTGGTTTTACATAAAAACCATTTTTAAATTCATCATCCTCCGGGACCTCCCCACCGCAAAGCAGTGTTGCTTCTAATTTCCCTATTTCTAACATTTCAAGCACTCCATCAAGCTGTGTTTTCGATACGGCAGGTCCGATATATGTTTCTTCGTGAAGTGGATTCCCTATTCTTAATTCCTTTGTACGCGCTACAAGCCGATCACGAAATGTCTCGTAAATTCCTTCTTCTACAATCACACGACTAGTAGCTGTACATTTTTGACCGGTAGATTTAAATGCACCGCCTACAGCTATTTCAACTGCTTTTTCAAGGTCTGCGTCATTTAGAATAACAAGTGGGTTTTTTCCGCCCATTTCCATCTGTACCTTTTTCCCGTGTTCTACAGCCTGTTCTTGAATGTGCCGACCTACTTGATTCGAACCGGTAAAAGAAATGGCTTTTATATCGGGATGTTTCACTAATTCATTCCCAATAACAGAGCCCCTGCCAAATACACAATTAAGGACACCTGCTGGTAGACCAGCTTCATCAAAAGCCTTCATGACATGATATACGGATTTTGGTGTTAAATCAGCAGGCTTAATCACCACCGTATTTCCGTATATAAGTGCTGGTGCCATCTTCCATACTGGGATTGCAATTGGAAAATTCCATGGTGTAATTAATCCCACAGGACCTAAGGGGGTACGAGTCGTATACAAAAATGTTTTCTCATTAGCGGAAGGTATTACTTCTCCAAGTGATTGCCGTGCTTCAGCCGCAAAATATTCGAGGATACTTACTGCACGATTGGCTTCCCCCATCCCTTCTGATAAATTTTTTCCCTCTTCTCTAATTAGATCCCTTCCTATTTCCTCTATGTTTTCTTTTAAAATAGCCGCAGCCTTTTGTAAATAAGTTGCTCTTTGGTGAATGGAAAGTCTTTTCCAATCTGGAAATGCATCTTTTGCAGCTGCAACCGCATCGTGTACATCAGTTGCTGCACTGGATGGGAATTCCCCTAGGCTTTCTTTGTTATGTGGACTAAGATTCTCTCTAAATTCCTCTGTAAATGGTGCTTTCCATTGTCCATTAATGTAATTTAAATAACGCATCCTTCAATATCCCCCTTGAATTTCCTATTATTCTTTTTTCGCTCTCTACTTCATATAATTATCCAACTAGATTTTTCGTATTCGTGTCTTCTTCAACTGTGGCACCTTGTTTTCTTGTTATGGCACTGACAACTAACGTTACAACAATATTGATAATTAATACGGCTAATCCGCTATCTAAATCCTTGATTACTTGTGGAAGGGACGGGAAAAATGTTGCAAGTGACGATTCTGTAATAGTTAAATATACAACGATCATAATACTGACAATCATTCCGGAAAAAGCCCCCTGAACGGTAACAGGATTCCTTTTCCAAAGACTAAAAATCAGTGCAGGAGATAACTGTACCATAAAACTATAAGACAAGAGATATAGCGTAAGAATGTTGTTTCCGCCATTGAATGTAAAGTAAAGTGCCACCAAAGCAATGACAGGCACCAACATTTTGCTCAACTTTACCAACTGTTGATCAGTTGTGTTTGGTTTCCATACTTTATAGATGTTTTTAGAAATAATCGTTGCAGTTGCCGTCAATATTAATGAACTTGGGATAAGAGCGGCCATTGCTCCAGCTGCCCCAATCACACCAACAAACCAAGGATCAAAGGACATTTTAGCCATTTTAAACAAGACTAAATCTGCATCTGTACCATTTAAATCTGGAACTTGGATAATAGCGGAAAAGCCGATAAGCAAGGAAAAAACAATAATAATCTGATAAATGGGCATTACCCCTGCATTCACACGCAGTGATTTAGCACTTTTAGCCGAGAACACCCCCGCTAGCATATGTGGAAACATGTAAAAGCCTAGTGCCGTCATGATCGTTGCAGAAACAAACCATGATATACTCAACCCTTGTTCAGGGAATAGTAAAAATTCACTTTTTTCCGTATTGATTGCTTCAAACATCGGACGTATTCCGTCGTAATAATGAAAAGGAAAATAAAATCCCATAAAGACGACCACAGCCAGGATCAGAATATCTTTAATAATCGCTGTCCATGCGGCCCCATGCATCCCTGATACCGTTACATAAATTGTGATGGCAATCACCCCTACCACTATCGCCATGTTGGGAGAAATCGAACCATAGGATGATTGGGATACAATAATTCCTAACCCTTTTAACTGCATCACCAAATACGGGATAATGGCAATAACACTTATTATTGCTACTAGTACGCCGAGAGCCGGGCTATTATACTTTTTTTCATAGAAGTCTGATTGGGAGAGGACATTATTTTTCTTCGCAAACTTCCAAATGGGTGGCAACATCCAGTAAGCGATTACAAAATAGAAGCAATTAAAAGCGTATAGGGCTGTGGGAATACCAGATCTATAGACACCACCACTTGCTCCTAGAAAAGTATAAGTAGTAAACATCTCACCCGCTAGCAAAAAGAACAGCAATATACTTCCAAAACCCCGTCCCCCGACAGACCACTGTTCCATATTCATTTTTTTCCCTTTACCAGCCTGTAGTCCTAACCATATACACAAAACTAGGAAAAAGAGTATTACTAGAAGGGCTGCATTCATAATTCTTCTTCCTCCTTATTTGAGGGATCCAGTTTATTAGCAATGATCAAAAACAAAGATGTCAGACAAACCCAGCATATAGCCCAAAAAAGGACAAATGGCAATCCAAGTACATAGGGTTCCACTCGATTAATCACAACAAGTGAACCCAAAGCAGGTATGGTAGTTAATATAAAAATCTTCTTTTTCATCTTCCATCTCCTTATTTAGAATACATACATGTATATATGGTTGTTGTACCTTACAATTCAAAACAGGTTAGTGGATGTATGGATGGGAAATGGCTCCAAAATAGCCTGAATATTCACTTAATACTAAATACAATGATTTAATAGAATATCACGACCGAGAAGAAATTCCCCTAAAAGTTCTGAAGATGATTCTGAAAATCTATTATAATGTTTTATTGGGATGCCCATTTGTTAGGATAGTAGCATCGATTTTCATTCTGGTAAATTTAAAATAGTAAAAGACATAACAAGCTACAACGAAGCCGAATCCTATATACAGTGATGCCCGTTGTGTCGGATCGAAAGCGGTAAACACGACGATACCTACGCACATGATGAGGCAACTAATTGGAACAAAAGGGAAGAAAGGAACCTTAAATTTTAAATCCTCCAACTTTCCACCAGCCGCAATATACTGTTTGCGGAATTTATATTGTGCAAACGCAATCGCCATCCACGTAACCAACCCTCCAACACCACTGATAGCAAGCAGCACTACAAATAATGTTTCCTCTGCCATGACACTAGTAAGCAAGGACAGCAAGGCAAAGACGAGAGTCACGAGTAAGGCGTTCATAGGTATACCGCGTTTGTTTACCTTTCCGAATAAACGTGGAGCCTGCCCGCTTTGTGAAAGTGAGAAAAGGATTCTCGTACAAGCAAACAAACCTGTATTTCCCACCGAAAGAATTGCTGTTAAAATAACGAAGTTCATAATATCAGCTGCATAAGGAATACCGATCATATCGAATACAGTTACAAACGGGCTTTCGAGTATACCCGCTTTTTTCCACGGAACAATTGCTGATAAGACAAAAGTTGCTAGTACATAGAAAATTAAAATACGGATGACGATACTTCGGATTGCTCTTGGGATGCTCTTTTCGGGATCCTCTGTCTCACCTGCTGCAACTCCCATAATTTCCGAACCCATAAACGCATAGACGACTGTCATCATCGATATAAACACACCAATGAATCCCGTTGGAAATAATCCGTCACCAATAAAGTTTGAAAATAGCGGGGCAGATTGTCCCTTTATAGGAACCAATCCGAAAATCGCTGCTCCGCCAATCACGATAAAAAAGAGTACAGCAATTACTTTAATTGCAGAGAACCAATATTCCGTCTCCGCAAAGCTTCTTGTTGTCAAAGCGTTTATACCGAATAAAAGCAAGGCGAAAACTGTACACCACACCCATACTGGTACATTTGGAAACCATCTGGCCATCAGTAAACTAGCCGCAATAAACTCTAGCCCTACGTAAATAGCCCAGCTCAACCAGTAAGTCCAGCCGATCATAAACCCAGAGGCGGGGCCAATAAAGCGCTCTGCATGGGCTTGAAATGAACCGGAGACCGGCATCACTACGGATAGTTCTCCAAGACAAACCATGACCATGTACATAAGTAAGCCCCCGACCAAATAGGCAGTAATGGCCCCTACAGGTCCGGCTTCACCGATTGCATACCCGGACCCTAGGAAAAGACCAGTTCCAATGACTCCACCTATGGAAAGCATAAATAAATGTCTACTTTTCATCGAACGTTTTAACTCTTTTGGTTGACTCCCTTGTTCCGACTTCATCCAATCCCCACCGTTTCTTCTATCAGAATGAAATATTTAGGAGAAATATATATCCGTTTTATTAACTGCTTATCGAGTAGCTACCTTTTTGGACGGATCCTCAAACTCTAATAAATCGCTGACTTCCGGTTTGAAAATTTCATTAGCAACGTCTCGCTGATACCTGTTTTGTTTCTTTGCTTCCGAAAATAGTTGATAGGTATTTTTTCGGCATAGCTTTTCAATATCATCAATCACAGCCTGCGGATCCGGTTTGACCAGTCCAAAAATAACTGCGTCATAAAATCTTATTGCACCTAGGTTCGCAACAAAATCATTGACGATGTCAATTCCCTTTTGTTTGATGATTTCGTCTCCTTCGGAAGAAATCGGAATATTAGCAGCTTCAACAATCAAGCTTGCTTTTACTGTACCAGCATTAGAATGGTTAATAACGTCCTCTAATGCACATGGGATGAGAATATCGCAGTCCACATTAAGCCAGTCCGAGTTTGGCCTTACAGTATAGTTCGGTTCAAAATAGTCTTGATCCATTTCTCCGTATACATTCTTATGGTCAATGAGCTTTTGAACATCTAATCCTTCTTCACATGTGACTAACAAGTTCGCATCCGAAATTCCGACGACTTTATAACCTAATTGAGACAATTTCAATGCGCAACTTGCACCTACACAACCGAAGCCTTGGATGACAACCCTCGCACCGTCTTTACCATTTTTAAATTTCCAAGCTTCATCTGCCGAAAATGCAGCACCATATCCTGTGACAACATCATTTAAAAGCAATCCGTCAATTCTTGTTTTCATCAGCCCATCAAAATCCTTTATCCCTTGAAGGATAGCAGGATCTTGTTTCATTGACTTCGTCAGAGGGATAGCTATGCCAAATTCGTTAAAGATTTTAAGTACATCTTCATATTTTGTACCTAGATCACTTCCCAAAGATACGCCGATATCAATATAAGGCATCATTGCAATTAAAAATCTTCTTAATACGGCATATGCATCCGGAGCTTTGTAATCATAAGAGATACCTGCCTTACATCCGCCGGTCGTTCCGCTGTCACTAGCTACATACTTATAAGCCATGGCCTCTGCCAATCTTTCAACCTCTTCTTTTGTAACTGACGGATGCATTCTCGTACCGCCGCCTGCATAGCCTTTCATGAAGTTATGAACAACAAGCCACCCTTGTGCATCCGTTTCCGTATCATTCCACTCTACAACTAAATATGGTTTGGCCATTCCAATACCCCCTAAAGAATTCTTCTTTCATTGCTTTTATTATTATCGTAACTTATATGCAAGCCTCATATAGACACTTTCTTTTTAAGAAAAAATTACTAGATTGCTATTCTAAACAAAGAAGAGACCCGGATATCCATCGGTTCCGTTATTTCACTTATATATCATACCAACTATGAAAATGTTGTTAATTAATAAGATATATGGAACTTAAGCCGAAGTTTGCAATCATAATGATTGTATTTTTTAGAATCCGAGCAGCAAATTCATGTATCACCCCCTCTATATGTAAATTCATAAGCGGATCTTCTTTCGCTTCTAAAAAACTTCATGTTTTCATCGAGTGCGACTCCCCCATATTTTTTTAGCAAACCATGGTAGCGCCCACATTTTCACATAGGGATTCTTCACCCTGTCCTTTTTAAGCGCTTTCAAAAAGAAGGAGGTCCATCGATTATTCTTGCCGCCATCTCATTCCCCAAAAAAACTCCCTCTTACTAGTATATTTGCAAAATTCATGCCAACTTTTTTGTATACAAAACCGGATACCGATAAGGTTTATAAACATGAAGGTGAGTGCAATTGTGTTCGTAGAGTGTCTTCAAACTCACCCGCACGTGTTCAATCCAAAAGAAAAAATGAATCACCTGGCCTCGAAAAAAACTATTTCAGTAATAATCCTCCTTGGGAGTTCCATAATAACGTTGAAACTTCCACAATGGCCTCTTCCATTTAAAGGAAAGGCGACATCTCAGCTATTTTTTTGGACTATCGCTTATTATTAGTAAACCTCAACCTCAACATTAAAGTCTCTTGCAAGAAAAGCTTGCAGAAGATTCCCTGCAAGCTTTTCGTTAATCCTCTATTCAAACCAATGAATCGGCTTTGGAGCCAGATTAATGTTAATCTGTTTCGTTTCTTGGTATTCATCCAATCCATACGTACCAAGGCTTCTGCCGATACCACTTTGTTTATAGCCGCCCCATGGGGCTTGAATATTCGTAAGGTGGTAGGCGTTTACCCACGTGATGCCAGCTCGGACTTTTTTGATGACACGCAAGGCTTTGTTTTGATCTGTAGAGAATACAGCACCCGCAAGTCCAAAGTCTGTGTCGTTGGCGATCTTGATTGCCTCTTCTTCATTTTTGAATCTCTGGATGGCGACGACAGGACCGAAGATTTCTTCTCTGACAATCCGCATATCACTTGTTACATGAGTGAAGACGGTAGGTTCAATGAAAAATCCTTTTTCCAAACCGTCTTTCTCGATTCGATTGCCACCCAGAGCAAGGTTTGCACCTTCTTCTTTTCCAATCCGAATGTAGTCTAGTATGCTCTCGAAGTGCTTTTCGCTGACAATGGCTCCCATCTGGGAGTGCTTGTCATTTCCGGGACCAACTCTTATCCCCTTTGCTTTTTCTACATATTTTTCCACAAATTCATCGTAGATCCCCTCTTGGACAAGAATGCGGCTTCCCGAAGAACAAACTTGCCCAGATCCCATGAAAATGCCAAATAAGGAGTAATCGACGGCTGTTTCCAAGTCCGCATCATCAAAGATGATGTTCGGAGATTTCCCTCCCAACTCAAGGGACACTTTTTTCATATTGCCTGTTGCTGCCTGCATGATATGGCGGCCGACCCCTGTGCTTCCAGTAAAGGAAACAACATCCACATCATTGCTTTCAGCGATCGTCTGGCCAACAATCGATCCAGATCCCATAAGGAGGTTAGCTACTCCCTTTGGCAAATCGGACTCATCAATCAGCTCAAACACTTTTACCGCTGTCATCGGAGTAATTTCTGCCGGTTTTAAAAGAATGCTATTACCTGCTGCCAATGCTGGAGCAATCTTCCAAACACTCATCAATAAAGGGAAATTCCAAGGAACAATCAATCCCGCAACACCCATCGGTTCCTTTACAATCAATGTTTGCATATCCCCGGAGGCTTCATACGCTTGGCTATTAGGCATATTAAGCAGACCTGCATAATAACGAAATGTATTAGCAGCCTCTTCAGCATCCGACCGTGCTTCTCTTCTCATTTTTCCGTTATTCTGTACTTCCAAGTCCGTTAACTCGTCAATGTTTTCCTGCAATTTATCAGCAATCTGAAGTAAAACTGCCGCCCGCTCCTGCGGGGATTTATCGGACCATACACTACTTTCAAACGTTCTTTTTGCTATTTTGATAGCTTCTTCTGTTTCTTCTTTTGATCCTTTCGGGGCTCTGGCGATGACTTCTTGTGTGGCAGGATTAATAATATCAAGTTTTTTTGGGTTACTTGAATCTACCCATTGCCCGTTTATATATTGTTTCAACTCTTTTACCATGACTTTGTTTCCCCCTTACATGTCGGTTTACAGTCTAACAAATGCTGAAATCAAGACTGTATTGCTGTTTATGACAGTCACACACACCGTTGATTTGCAGCACTTAATTAATTCAACCCGGCAAATTATATCCACTCTTCACTTAGCCGCATTCCGGAAAGTGATCCATTTACAGTTCTTTACCAATTCACACAACTATATCTACATCATATAAGTTTTTTCAATGATAAATTTATGCAAATTTCACGCCAACTTCATTCTTCAATAAAAGCTGATTATGATAAGTTTTCATTCATAAGATTGAGTACGCTCGTACTCAAAGAGGCTCTTTTAAAACTCACCTGGAAGTAATCGTAATCGATGACCTTGGCTGGCTTATTACAATCAAATGTAAGCACTCTATTAAAATAATAAACACTACACAATCTTTTGATAGGCTTTGAGACCCTGCTGAAGTTAGCTATTCTTATCACTGTGAAAATCGAACAAACTATTTACTCTTTTTAAATTCTTTATCAATATTTTCCAATAAGTTTTTATCTGTTAAAACATCGTATCCCGTATAAGCTAATGCTAGTGCACCATTAACAAGTGCTTGACGGCCTTCTTCTGATACTGTTCTATCAGCAAATTCCTGGGTATGTAATACTAACTCTGTATCATTCAATCCAATAAATGGATGAATTGCTGGTACGACACGACTTACATTTCCCATATCAATAGATCCATTACTATGTTCAGCAGTTAGAACCGGTTGAACGGTGATTTCTTGTAAATTCTTAGTGAAAGCTTGGGATAGATATTGATTTGTAACCATATTATGATAGCTTATTTGATAATTTGATATTTCAAGCTCAGAACCCGTCATAAGGGCAGCACCATTTGCGATATTTTTTATTTTTTTTACAATTTCATCTAAAGTGGAACGTTGTTTTGCTCTAATATAAAATTGAGCGACTGCTAAATGTGGAACAATATTCGCGGCTTGACCACCTTCAGAAATAATCCCGTGCACACGAACATCTGTCGGCAAATGCTCTCGAAGTGCATTTATACCATTAAAAAGTTGGATAACACTATCCAGTGCATTAATTCCATGTTCAGGAGCCGCAGCTGCATGCGATGCTTTTCCTTTATATTTGAATTGAAGTGCATCTACCGCCAAAGTTGTTCCACTTTCAACGGATACATTATTAGGATGGAGAATCATCGCAACATCTACACTTTCGAATACTCCTTCTTGACTCATCGGAACTTTGGCACCATTCGTTTCCTCTGCCGGAGTACCTAATACGACAACACTTCCCCCTATTTCACTTATCAGCTTGCTAATAATAATACCAGCGCCCACACTCATCGTACCGATCAAATTATGTCCGCACCCATGGCCAATTTCAGGCAAAGCATCATATTCTGCTAAAAAGGCTATTGTAGGACCAGCTTTTTCACCTTTAAATTCAGCTTTAAAAGAAGTTGGACGGTCAACCAATCCTGTTTCAATCCGAAAATCGTGTTCAGACAATAAGTTTGTCAGTAGTTGCATTGATTCAAATTCCTTGTCACCGAGTTCAGGGTTTCTGTACATCTGATCACTGATTTCCCAAAGTTTTGACTTTATATTATCTAATTCATGTTTAAGTGTATCTTTCACTTTTAACATCACCTTCCTTATTTTTCTGATTATGTTTTCTAAATATATTGTTTGTTATCAATCGGGCTATTATTAAGAAAATTACTCCGACACTCACTATGAGAAGAAAATAAGGAAAAATCCATTTAATCCAACTTACATACGGAATACCCGCAATAGCTAAGCCACCCAATAGTACTCCTACTGTACGGAAGATAATATTTGACACTCCATCCCCCATTTGGAGAACAAGTACTGTTGTTTGTCTCGTTAATCCCATCATATCTCCCAATGGAGTGATAATTGGCATAGTTAAAGCTGCTTGCCCACTGCCAGAAGGAACTAAAAAGTTAAGAGATAACTGAACAAAGAATAACCCGATTGCATTCAACGCTGGTGGAAGGCTGCCAAACAAATTGGTAGAATAATATAAAATAGTATCTAATATATCACCATTTTTAATGATAACTAATATTGTATATGCAAAGTCTATGATTAGGGCACATGAGGTCATACCACTTGCTCCTGAGACAAAACCATTCGCAACCTTATTAATAGGCATACCAGAAATGAACCCCATAATAATTCCGCTATGTAAAAACAATCCGCCAATTTCACTTAAAATACCATTCTAATTTGATTACTCCATATACTAATCCGATAAACGTAAGTCATAACATAACCAAAGAAACAAAATGCCTTTTACTCATTTTAAAATTTGAGTCAAATGTGAGATGTAAAGGCACCATATGTACCAATGGACAGATTTTTCTTTACTTTATTCGCATGGCGGAAAATATAAAACACCGTACAAATATACAGTACGACAAAAAGTGCTATACGTAATCCCATCCCTGAAAAAAGAGGGAGATCCGCATTTCCTTGAGCAACTCCTACATTACATGGGTTGGTAATACTTGTTAGGAACCCGGCCATCGCTCCAAAACATACCATTGCATAACCAGTCATTGCATTGTAATCAAGCACAATTACCATCGGAATAGTAATTCCATATGGTAAATTGATGGCCATATTACTTCATATGGCCACCAATTCTATCTAACTTTTAATAGACACATAGGCTCTCTAAGAGCAAGTGGTTAATCAGCTAAAACTTATCCGTGATTTGGACGGAAAGATGAAATGTATTCGTCCGAATCTTGGTATTCCAATACTCCTACTGCTTCTACATCTACTACAACCATATAAGGTTTCTTGCTTGCGATTGCATTCGCTAACCCTTCCTTGAACTCATCGACCGAGCGTACTTTCTCTGATTCGAAGCCCATGGATTTTGCCATCATGACGAAATCAGGGTTTACCAAGTCAACAGCTGTTTGTCTGCCATAGGCTGCTTCTTGGTAGTATTTTAATATTCCGTAGCCGCCATCATCGAATAATAGGACAACGATTGGTGCATTTTCTTGAACGGAAGTGATCATCTCACCCGCATTTACCATGAATCCGCCGTCACCAGCAACGAGAACAACAGGTTTTTCCGGTTGGCCAACTTTGGCACCAATGGCCATTGGCAAGCCTTGTCCAATACCGCCGCCAGTCATGTAGAGGTAATTTCTCGGCTCGTGAACATCGACTAATTTGTTTGCCCAAGTGTATCCAGGGATTGTAACGTCTGTCACCAAAACTGTGTTTTCAGGAAGCTGCTCATTCATGATCGCAGCAAGATCACCGTAAGGCCCAATCGTGCTGCAAAGGTCGACACGCACGCCATCGCGGACAGCTTTAACTTCTTCCACATAAGCTGCATCAGAAGTGATTTCCTTGTCAGCCAACGCTTTGTTGATCTCTTTTAAAACAGCTTTCGCATCGCCGACCAGACCGTAAAGTGTATCGAAGTTGCGGTTGAACGCATTAGGATTCAAGTCGATATTGATGTGATTTTCAGGTACTGGAGATGTCCAGCCATTTGTCTCACCGCCACGGAAACGGACGCCGATGCTGATAAGCAAATCAGACTTTCTCAAAAGCTCCTCAAAGCGAGGGAACCACGCGAAGTTTCCGATGCAAAGCGGATGTTCTTCAGGGATGGAACCTTTTCCAGATTCACTTGTGACGACTGCCGGCTGGATTTTTTCAACCAAAGCCAAAAGTTCTTCAGATGCGGCTGAATGAATCACTCCATCTCCTGCCCAGATAACCGGTCTTTTTGCAGCAGCGATTTTTTCTATCACTTCAGCCGGAAGGTCGATTTTCACTTCTGTATCTAGTTCAGCTTGCACTGCAACCAAGTTGTTTTTCGGAATGATTGTCGCTTGGAAGTTCGTCGGGATCTGAACAGTCACAGGTCCTGTAGGAACAGTTTTTGCTTCTTTGATTGCTTTTTGCATAAATGGCGTAATCAATTTCGGACGCTTCAGAAGATAAGCAGCTTTGTTTGCTCCTTCCATCATTTTCAACTGGTCTCTACTTTCGTGGATGTAACGTTGGTCCGTTCCGATATAGTTGGAATCTGCCTCACCTGTAATATGAAGAAGCGGAGTTCCAGAATTCCATGTTTCAGTCAATGAACCTGCGCCATTTCCTGCGCCTGCTCCTGTACTTGTCAACACAACGCCAATCTTGCCAGTCGCACGTGAATAGGCATCTGCCATATTGACTGCACCGCTTTCACCGCGAGCAGTTGCCATGCGGATTTTGCCATTGCGAAGCATCGCATCATATATTGGCATATTGTGGATACTCACGATTCCAAAAATGACCTCGACGCCCTCCTCAACCAATTCTTCTACGATTGCATCTGCAACTGTGAATTCCGTTTGATTATTCATTGTAATATCCCCCAAGTATGTTTATTAATATATTTCTATGAATCTTACTCTCTTGGTTTAACGGAAAGTCCAGTCCAGTTACCCCATCCTGAATTCATATGTCTAAAAAACAAATCCCCACTGTCTTACGGAGATTTCCCTTTAAGCCTTCTCCTTCAATTCCTGAAACAAATGGTCCTCTTCCTCAATTTTTTCATTTTTTTGTAGCTAAACTTACGTTATATGACAAAGTTAATGACCAAAATGACTAAAACTGTATCGAAGCCCCAGATTTATGTCGAAAGGTTCTGAATAATGTGGCTTGTCGTATCAGTAACGATGAGCACTTCGGAAGGCATTCTTGCCATTCGGAGTGCTTAATATAAGCTTTGTGCCCCTGGTACCTGAAGACGGATAGTCACTTAGTCCTGAGATTTTTTGCTTTCCTTAAAAAAGAAGGCATTCTACTATCTAGTTCCTTCTTTCACTCACCATTGATGGCGTTTTCATAAAGGCCGTGGAAAAATTTAATTGCATACTCAGTTGGAGAATAAACTCCGTATTTGAAGGCATTCGTGTGGAAACCTTTTTGCAATAACTCCACAAGATCGAAATCTTCATTTCTGACCTGATCCACGAATCGAATCAGTTCTTTCTGCTCCTCATTAATTTCATCTGATTTAAAGTAGTAGCTATAGATAGCCAGCGATTTATCCGGAGCCAGAGGCAAGATTTGGCTTGTCGTCATATTTCCGGATTCTCCAGGATAGATGCTCACCATCAAGTTCGGCCATACCCAATAGAAATTTGCGTGCTCCTCTTGATCTTCATTTGTTTTGTTTGTCAGTTTGGAATATTGACATGAAAAATTGTCATGCAAATCAATGTGGTAATTTTTCATATCGAAGGTTTTTGAAAACTCAGGGTGTGCAATCGTACAATGGTCACACTCCAAATAGTTATCAACTACCGCTTTCCAGTTGGCATCAATGACTCTTTGTGTTACGCGAATCTTTTTCAATGAATCTAAGAACGTGTATTTTTCCAAGTTGGCCATCAATTCTCCATATGTTTCCGCCATCGGTCTTGCCTCTGGGTTCAAATTTATGAAGATCAATGACTGAAATACTTCAAGCTTCACTTGTGTCATGCAGCTATGGTTACCTAATTCATTTGTATCAAAGTTTGGTGCCCTATTCAATTTTCCGTTCAATTGAAATGTCCAGCCGTGATAAGAACACATGAAGACCTTTTTATTTCCTTGTTCGTTTTTTTCCACTTTCGATCCTCTATGTGGACAAATATTATAAAAAGCATTCAATTCATTATTTTTATCCCTGCTGATGATTAATGGCTGATCTGCTAAATCAAAAGTGAAAAAGTCTCCAACTTTCTCCACTTGACTTGTGTGTCCGGCTAAAATCCAGTTGTTTTGGAAGATTTTTTTCTTTTCCTCTTCAATTATTTGCGGGTTCACATAATTATCGTATGGAAGAGTGTGTTCCAAGGTCTGATTTGTTTGTAACTGTTTCATTTTTTCCATTCCCCCTATCCCTGAATAAGTTTTCTCCTAAAATTCAATTGCAAATTTCATGCCAACTACTTTTTTATATAAAATCCAATATTGACGAAGTTTTAAAAAATGAAAGCGAGTTCATTAGCGTTCAGAGTGTGTACCTAAACTCACTCATTGGCACTAAACTACTTCGTCTTTTAAAGAAGCTGCAAACGGTTCTTCTTCCACTTTGATTGAGTTTGTAGGGCAACCATCGCAGGCATCCTCCAAATCATCAACAAGATCTTCCGAGACTGGCATGGTTCCTTCATTAAAATCCAAAAGGCTAAAAGAAATTCCTCTTTCATCATAATCAAAGATATCTGGAGCCACTGCCCCGCAGGCTCCGCATCCAATGCAAGTATCCCTGTCGACTTTTACATATAACGCCATCGATAACCACCCCTGTAAAATTCACTTTAAACTAATGATTTTTCTTTCTTCGTTTCTTTTTCTTCCATTAATGTTGTACTGTGCACCGTCTTCAATTTAGTTTTCGGATCCATATACACTTTTGCGTTGCTGACAGCAATTGGTGCTTCGCCAAAACCGGTCGCTATCAATTTCACTTTTCCTTCATATGTGCAAATGTCGCCAACTGCATAAATACCTTCTATGTTCGTTTCCATTTTGGAATTCACTACAATCGAGTTTTTCTCGATTTCCAATCCCCAATCTTTAATTGGTCCAAGTGAAGAAATAAAGCCGTAATTTACGAGTACACCGTCAACATCCAGTTCGAATGTTACGTCATATTTCGCATGTTTGACTATCACTTTTTCTACTATCTCATCTCCGAAAAGTTCAACCGGAACATATGGAGTCAATATCTCCACCTTCGACCGATTTAATAATTCTACACTGTGCTCATGAGCACGAAATTGATCCCGGCGATGAACAATGGTTACTTTTTCTGTGATTGGCTCCAACATCAACGCCCAGTCAACTGCCGAATCTCCTCCGCCAAACACGACCACTTTTTTACCTTCAAACTGTGCTAAGTTTTGAACGGAATAATGTAGATTCGTTTCTTCGAATTTGTCTTCCCCTTCAAGCTTTAGCTTGCGTGGTTGGAAAGCACCGTTTCCTGCGGTAATAATGATTGTTTTCGAATAGTGAACTTCCTTATCCGTTTCAATGGTGAAAATGCCTTCTTTATCTTTTTCCACATGTTCAACCAATTGTCCGAGACAGGTTTGAACTTCGAACTGATTCATTTGTTCAACCAGGTTGCTGACGAGTTCTTGTGCCTTCACTTTAGGGAATCCAGCAACATCATATATAAACTTCTCGGGATAAAGAGCCGATAATTGGCCACCTAACTGTGGCAAACTCTCAATAATTTTCACGGATGCTTGACGCATGCCTGCATAAAAAGCGGTGAATAATCCCGCCGGTCCTCCGCCAATAATAGTAATATCTACAATCTCACGATGATCTCCCATTTAAGTGCCCTCCTTCATCCACCTATTTACAGTTCGAAATATTTCATCTATTATTAAGTGCAAAGTGATAAGATTTTATTGGCGTAACAAATCTTTAAATGAAAGCGCATACACACAAAACCCCACTCTTCTTGCTGTACTCTATAATACTTGCAATAACCGTGCCAACTTTTAAAGAGCGGCGAAACTACATGCTAATTCACTAAATCGTACTATATTCATTTTGTTTGAACGTTATTGTACTCAATTTGAGTTCTATCGAACTCACATTATGTTTTTCAGGAGGTCACACCATGACACTATCCAATTTTTTAACCAATTTCGATTTGGATATGGAAACGCTTATTAAAATTTTGGATTATTCTTCTGATGAAATTTTTGTTTTGGATAAGAATATGAAAATTATTTATGTAAATGATGCCTGTAAGAAGCATTATGGCTTAAATAAGGAAGAAGTTATGGGGAAATTAAGCTTGGAATTAGTGGATAAAGGCTATTGGTATCCCTCGATTTTCCCCGATATATTGGAAAGAAAAGAACCGATTATGATTAAACAAACCACTGTCCTCGGTGCAGAGCTGCTCACTTCTGCTGTCCCTATTTTAAATGAAAAGAAGGAAGTGGAATTGGTTGTAACAACCGCAAGGGAATTACAAAGCTATAAAATGCTGAAGGTAAAAGAAAAGGATTCAGATCAAAGTAAAGAAACGGAAGACCCATTCGCCAGCATCATCACCAATAATGAAAAAATGAAAAATGTACTGAAGTTTGCCCAGAAGGTAGCGGCTGCAAACTCTACTATATTAATTCTTGGTGAGTCCGGAACAGGTAAAAGCGTTTTGGCCCAATATGTCCACGAAAACGGCAGCAGAAAGAACGGTCCCTTTTTAACAGTCAACTGTGCAGCCATTCCTGCCGATTTAATGGAGTCCGAGCTTTTTGGCTATACACCAGGATCTTTTACCAATGCAAACCGTTCCGGAAAAAAAGGGCTGCTGGAAAGTGTTAATGGAGGTACAGTGTTTCTTGATGAAATCGGGGACATGCCTTTGCCTCTTCAGGCCAAAATGCTTCAAGTCATTCAGGAGAAAAAATTCATTCCTATTGGTGGAAATAAAGAAAAGACGGTGGATATCCGTATTATTGCCGCTACCAATAAAGACTTGAACGAAATGGTGAAAAATAAAACGTTTCGGGAAGATTTATATTACAGGCTGAACGTAGTGGATATCGAAATGCTTCCCCTTCGAGAAAGAAAGGAAGATATCAGCCCGCTCACTTATTATTTCTTATATAAATTTAATCGAAAATATGAAATGAATAAATTAATTTCGGAAGATTGTCTCAAATGGCTGACCCATTATTCCTGGCCAGGAAACGTAAGGCAATTAGAAAACCTCATCGAAAAGCTTGTCATTACAAGCGATGATGTCATCGCCATCGATGATCTACCCGAAGGCGTTTATAACCATAGCCAGCTGCAGATTGAAAAAACTGCCCCCACTTCCCTCAATGAGGCGATAGAATTGGCAAAAAAAGAGATGGTTCGTACATCTTATAAGCTGAATCGAAGTTCAAGGCGTGTAGCCAAGGATCTACAAATCAGCCAAACATGGGCAACCAAATTGATCAGAGAGTATTGTCAGGGCTTGCATGGGGATTGAACATCCAGGAGGATGTTGCGAAGCTTGGCTTGTTTGTCTGAGGTAATGAAATATAAGCCGTTTTTGTACGGATCCCGAGCCAAAAGCACTCGCCTTCCTTAACTTCGATGAGATTGATTTAGTTTCGAGGATCCAAATTCATTTTATATCCTTAGTCACTAGCATTGCATATGACTAATACCTTCTTTCATAATAGGTTGCAATTGTTAAAATAATTAAATCCCAATCTCTTAATCATATAAGTGAGAAATTGGGATTTTTAATAATGGAATATCCTTAACGTTGTAAATCCGCGTTTTCCTGACGCTACCCCATAAATAAGTATTGACACCTTTCACCTGTAAAGGCCGTTTAAATTGCATAAAACTTTATAAAATCGTACAAAGGCATTTATGACAGGCAAAAAATATGTACTGGTAGCTCATTATTGAGATTTTTTTAATTACTGATTGAAAAAACGTCTAAAGGAAGGTCCGAATATGTCCGATCCATGAGTCGCTTAAAAGTACCTGTGAAATAACGAACCAAAAGGTCTTATTAAGAATGTAAGTTACCTCACAAGTTACACACTTCCCGTAATTCCCGCTTAATCTCTCCTCTCCCGTTTTGACTTGAAATATATAATTATCCATATAATATTAATCAATATTTTTTATATTATCATCTAACCAAAGATTCACTTTTTATGGATATTTATTCTGTATCCTTAACCCGATTACCTTGTTGAACTAAACTGCCCCGTTAGCTCCTTAAGAGCTGCCAACGCAACTCCCTTTTCTTGAATAAGCACATAACTTTGTATTAGCTGGTATTCCCCCCTTAAAGAGAGTTACTTTGTCACAGGGCTTCAACCTTAGGATTTCTCCACCAGTTGCCTGTCAGCTACCGAACGTCTTGGCACTTACTCGGCTTGGACTTTCGCAACTAGCAATTAACGGCTTGCTGGGCACACATGCAGGAAGCAAAGAGACAGTTCTTGTGCTTCACCAGCAAGTGAATGAAGCAGTAGAACCGTCCCCGTGCATCCTATCCTTAATTTAATTTTCGTAGATAACCTTATCGTTCACAATTGTCTTAAGTACTTTGATTTCTTTAATTTTTATAGGGTCAACTGTTAACGGATTTTCTTCCAGAACAACAAAGTCCGCAAATTTTCCTTTTTCGATTGAGCCTTTTTCATTTTCCTCGAAGTTTTGCCATGCTGCATCACTTGTTACTGCGCGAAGTGCCTCTAATGGTGTAATTCTTTGCTCCGGACCAATCACTTTGCCGCTTCTTGAAATCCGGTTAACAGCAGACCATACTGCCTGCAGCGGGTCCATTGGGGTAATGTGAGAATCAAGATGAATGCTAAATTTAATACCACGATCAATGGAAGATTTAAGAGGGCTCATCATAGCTGCACGTTCAGGCCCCATGAATATATCCCTGTGCTGATCGCCCCAAAAGAAGGTATGGGAAACAAAATATGATGGTGTAACACCCAGTTTCATCATTTCATCCAATTGATCTAATCTAGCCATTTGAGCATGCTCAATACGATGACGGGCATCCTTACGCGGATACTCCTCCTGGGCAGTACGGAAGGCGTAAAGAATATCATCAATCGCTGCGTCTCCGTTACCATGAATCGCAATTTGGTATCCAGCCTTATGCAAATCCACTACTCGCTTCGTTAATTCCTCACGACTTGTCGCCGGATATCCCCGATAATTTGGATCATCTCCCGGAGGCACGTGGTACGGTTTACTTAAATAGCCGGTGTACCCTTGAATAGATCCATCATGAGACAGCTTCACCGGTCCAATCTTCAGCATATCACTTCCGAAACCTGTTACAATACCACCTAATTCACCAGAGGTTATAACGCCACCAAACCCGGCACCCATGGCTGTAATCCTTAACGGCAGCAAACCTTGCTTCTGATATCTTTGTAAATCAATAAGACCCTGTTTATTTGCCCCAGCTATAATCGAGGTCGTTACACCTTTTGAGATATAATCCTTGACAGCCTTTTTAAACGCTGCAAGATTTTCCTCTTCTGTAACAACAGGAATATGCTTGCTTACAAGACCTTTAGCAGATTCCTCTAATACCCCAGTCGGTTCTCCTGTCTTAGGATCTCTTACGATTACTCCACCAGGTGGATCGGGAGTATCTTTTGTAATTCCTGCCAATTTAAGTGCAACACTATTAGCTACTGCTAAATGTCCGGAAGTATGTCCGATATAGATTGGATGCTCCGTTGATACCTTATCCAGATTTTCACGTGTCGGGTGACGTCCTTCCGCTAAAAGTGTCTGATCGTACCCTCGCCCGAGTATCCATTCACCTTCGTGGGTTTCCATAGCTCGATCTTTCAAGGCAATGATCAGATCATCAATATTTTTAATACGACCTACCGGAGGACTATTTAAATTAACTTGAACAGTCCCATCCATTCCGGAGCTCGGAAAATGACTGTGGGCATCATAGAATCCCGGTAATAACACATTATTCATTAAATCAACGACTTTCGTGTGCCGTCCCTTTAACTTACCAATTTCCTTATTTGAACCAACGGCAATGATTTTTCCGTCCTTGACTGCTACGGCTTCGGCAATGGTAGCACCTTTGTCCATGGTGATAACTTTTCCGTTAAAGTAAACAGTGTCAGGTGCAAGAGAATCAAGATGGTCTGGAAGTGTACCTGAAGAAAAGCCTACTAATGCAAGCACAAAAACTAGGGAGAAGATAAACAAATTTCTTTTACTTAAAAAATTTCTTTTCAAGAAAAAACCCCTTTTCTAATTTAAGATCCTATCCATAACACCTCTTGATTTATGCCATATACACCGATGATGTTCTAAGAAATATTTCATTTAAACAACTAGAAAGAGCCCCCCTCCTAAATGCTGTTGAAAAAGATTCATAAACATCGTGATGTCCGTACCAATATTATACAAAATATTCTGAATTTTATATAGGGATATATATAAAATGGTTATTTTTCTCCAAAATTCATTAGGATGGCCCAATTGTTGAACAAAGATCAAAGAGCACCGTTGAACTAACTTGACTTTAGTCCCATAAGAAAAAGAGCTGCCGAAGCAACTCCCTTATTTAAGTAAATTGCTATCAAAATGGAAATACCGAAAGAGGGAATTATCGATAGTCCTATTTGTCTATTTTATAAAAAAAAAGCAACTGCTTAATCAACAGTTGCTTTTTAACTTGTTTCCGTAATAGAAAAAATTAATTGATATGAAAGATTCCATTTCTATCATTTGCAAAGGAATCCCGCAATGTTGTTTTTAATATTTTCCCCGATGGGTTGCGTGGGAGTTCATGGACAAAGTCTACCGATTTTGGTTTCTTATAGCCGGCTAATTTTCCTTCGCAGTAACTAATGATATCTTCTGTTTTGAGATTAGCCCCTTCTCTTTGTACAACAATGGCTTTAACCGATTCCCCCCACACGGCATCCGGTACTCCGATCACCGCAACATCGAGAATCCCGGGATGTGAATAAAGTACTTCCTCAATTTCACGCGGATAAATATTAACACCGCCGCTAATCAACATGTCTTTCTTTCGGTCTACAATATAGTAAAATCCATCCTCATCCTGCAACGCCATATCTCCTACTGTAAAAAAACCATGATAAAACGAAGCGGCGTCAGCATCCGGATTGTTATAATAGCCGTCTAAGTTGTACGGAGATTTAAAATACAACTCCCCTACTTCACCGTTCGAAACTGGGTTCTTCTCGTCATCCAAAATTACACATTCCACAAGCGGGAAAGGATGTCCCACTGAAAGTTCCTTCCGGCGAATGTCACCCGGTTTAATGTTCAGTGTAATCGCACTTTCAGTCGAACCGTAAAATTCGTTCAAATCGGTATTTTTGAAAAATTCCAGAATATCCATTTTTGTTTGTGTCGGCAGCGGCGAACCTGCTGAAATCAACACGCGCATAGAGGCGATGTCATGCTTTGTTTTTGTGTCTTCCCTCGTGTTGATCAAGAAATTGTACATCGTTGGTGCAAGGAACGTATTTGTGATCTTGTATCGCTCAATGTCTTCAAGCACCTGTTCTGCATTAAATGATTCATGAATGACAATGGTGCCGCCCACGAGCAACTGCATGACAAGAAAAATCCATGGGGATGCATGATAAACGGGCCCGGCAACAAGGTGAATATCTGATTCGTCAATCTTGTATTCATAAGCTGCGGCCATTCCTGTCAGTATTCGGGATCGATGGGAAATGACTACTCCTTTTGGTTTTCCGGTCGTACCGGAAGTGTAGCCCAGATAGAATGTATCTTTCTCATGAACCTCAATGTTCGGTTCATCATCACAGTCTGAAGCAAGAAAATCTACATACCCTTCCATATTTTCATTGGACGCACCACCCACTACTAGTACGGTGTCTAATTGAGAGTTGTTTGGAAGCAACTCTTGGGCAATCCCTTCATATTCTTTTGAAATAATGAATCCCCGGCTTTCAGAGTTTCTTAGTATATATTCTACTTCCGGTCCAACCAGGCGATAGTTTATCGGTACAATGATGACTCCGATTTTAGACAGCCCGGCCATGATTTCGACAAAAACAACATGATTCTTTAACATGACAGCTACTTTATCGCCTTTTCGAAAGCCACGTCGCAAGAAAGCGTTTCCAATTTTGTTCGCACGAATGTTTAACTCTTCATATGTCTTGATCGTATCTTGAAAAATAACAGCCGGCTTATTTTTGTACTTACTTGCATTTTGCTTTATAACTGTACCAAATGTCAGCATACTCTCCATCAGTCCCCACTTAAATAAATATAATTTTAAGAAAATTATATCATTTTAAAATAATCTGGTAAAAAAATATTATCGAGCTTTTTTATACCAACCATTAGTTATAACTGAGACCCCTGCTTTAATTTATAAAAACATTAAAAAGCCTAATTAATAGGCTTTTCAACTGGATAATTGTCTCTACTTCTTCTTCCAAATATTGATTTCTAATTATTTCAAAACTTTTTTTAGCTGCTCTACTTTTCTTTGAGTTGTTTTTGTTCCTTATAAATTTTATTCAATGTTACTGGTACAATTTCATTTGCAAAGCCTATCTGTTGGTTTGGGTATGGTGTATTTCCATGATAGTTCTAGAAAATTTAATGATTTTATTACATCAGAACTAAATCTTTCATTTATTTCTTTGGTTAATAACGATATAAAACTGGGATCAATTTCAAATTTTATTGCTTTAAGATAGGTATATTCATCGCTTAACTTTTGAAGCAATATTTCTCCCCCTTTCAACACCTTTTTAGAACTCTCCATTCTTTCCTTTCCACGCACCTTAACATCAAAATCAGGATAATTAGTTTTTAAGTAATCATCTACTCAATTACGTCGTTGTTTATGTGGTTCAGTACTTTGTTTTCTAGTAACAATACCAATCTTTCAAATTTTAAAAATCTATAAGCACCTTCTTAATTTTCTTAAAGGTAATATCCTGTGACTTTTTCAAATAATTTTTACACCAGAACCAACTAAGTCGCCGACTACTTTTACTTTAATTAGCAATGCATTTCCAGGTAAATACGAAAGTGGTATATCTTCTACAGAAACCACCGATATAGTGGCATTATTTGCTCCCGCCTTTATTGCTTCCTCAGTAGCTAACTTTTTAGCATGATGGATAGCATCTTCACGGGAAATTCCTTCTAAACTATAAACCTTTTCAACTTCACCACTAATTTGACCAAGTGCTGCTCCAATTGCATTTGCGGCCTCAAAATGTTTTGGCCTAAAGACCTCTGAAACCCCTTTCAAAGAATTCGAAACAATAATGCTCCCACCACCTGATAAAATAAGTGGTACTTCTTTTGAGCTCGTTTTCATTTGATCAATTGCATCCTCTAACATATCTGTCATTTTTTTATATACATTATTACAAAACTCAATTGATAATTGGTCAACCTGCATTGCTTTATCCTCAAAAGCATGTCCTAAACGCGTCACAACATCTGAAGTAGTTAATACATCTCCACCGAAAAGAAGTGCTTTTCTGGTAATCTCATAGCCTACACTCTCCGGTCCAATCGTAAAATTTTCGTCTAATCCAAAAATGCGAGTTCCACCGCCCAGCCCAATTGATAAAATATCAGGCATCCTAAAATTAGTATTCACACCACCAATTGTTACAGCTAAAGAAGACTGTCTTGGAAATCCTCTTGTTAATACACCAAGGTCACTTGTTGTTCCTCCAACATCAAGTACAATGGCATCCTTTAATCCTGATAAATGGGCTGAACCTCGAATAGAGTTTGTTGGACCGCACCCCATGGTCAGAATTGGATAACGAAGGGCATAAGCCGCATTCATTAATGTCCCATCATTTTGACTGAAAAACATTTCCGCTTTAATATCGAGATTACTTAATGCCTTAGAAAATCCATTAATAACAGTTTGACCTGTTGTCATTAAGGCTGCATTTAAAATAGTGGCATTTTCACGTTCTAGTAAACCGATACTACCAATTTCATTAGAAAGAGAAATAGGGATACCTCCAAGCTCTTCCTTTACCCAGATTGCAACATTTTCTTCTTGTTCTTTATTTACAGGCGCAAACACACCCGAAATAGCAATACTTTCTACACTCCCCTTTATTTCTTTACAAAATTCCAACACTTCTTCTCTATTTATCTCAGAAATCAATCGTCCATCGAATTCATAGCCACCAGAAACCATAGTGGAAGCTCCTTCAATTTCTTCTCTTAAATCTTGTGGCCAATCTGTAAACGGAGGGATAGCTGTTGTAGCAGGCTTCCCAATTCGAATAACACCTACTTTATTTAGACGTTTACGCTCAACAATAGCATTCGTACAATGCGTTGTTCCAAGCATGGCATATCCAATATCACTAGGCTCTATTCTGCTTTCTTGTACCACTTTTGCGATGGCTTCAAAGATCCCACTTTCTACATCTTTTGTAGTTGGTACTTTAACCGTATGAATTACTTGTAAACGTTCGTCTAATAAAGCTGCATCTGTATTAGTTCCTCCAACATCTACTCCTAAGCGATACATTATCTTCTCTCCTTCTGTAGAACTTCTACTGGTTGATAGTCAAAATCGTACCCAAAATAACGAGGTCCTGCTGTTTCAATTCCCTTTGGCGTTCTCCATTTATCATGGCAAGGAAATGCAACGACTACAACACGTGTACCATATTTCATTCTTTCTGTTGTAATCGGGAAACCTGTTTCAGCATCTAAAACAGCAATCAAATCTGGTGTAGAACATAATAAATGCTCGCCTTCTTTCGCTACTAAATGCTCGTTTTGAAAATAGATGGAAAATGTTTTCCCTTGGTCATTACGACTACCTTCCAACTTTGCACTACCTCTTGTAAAGCCTCCACTAAGCCTCCGTTCAATGTCTGCTATTTTGCCTTCAAACAAACAATATCCATTTAATTCCTCTAACATTTTATTGATTCCTATTTGTTCTTTCACTTGATTATCTAACAAATATTCACCTATTCGTTCAACCAAAGAAAGTGTATCAGGAATAACCGACGTCTTGACATCCTTTCCAAACAGACTATATTCACAAACGGATGAGCTTCCTCCCATTTCAATCGTGAGAGCACGTGCTAATCGTTCTGTCCACACTCCATCTTGTGGATACAACACGACCGTGTTTCCTTTTTCATCAGCCATTGTAACAGGTGATGGGTCAAAACCGTCCAAATAGAAGGTGACCATTTGTGCTTCTGGAAACGCACGCCCCATCGCATCCGCATCTAACATTGGCAAACCTTTTTTAGCAGCAGCGATAATTGGAAATAAAGAGTTGATCCCCCCTACTTCAATTGGCATTACCACATCGACTTTTCTCCCCAGCACTCTTTCTAACATTTCCAATGGTGCTGTCATTTCATGTTCTGACGGTATTTTTTCAATTGCGACAGTTGGGGCACCCATACCAGATACAGTTACTACCAACTGGTCATCCTCTAATTCATCTAATGAAATTAACTTCACAGGTCCATATTTTCTAATGGCTTCTATCGCCATCAATTTCCCAATATAGGGGTCTCCACCGCCGCCTGTTCCTAAAACGGCTGCACCTAATGCGATTTTTTCAACTGTCTGTTCATCTATATATCTCATTTTCCAAACTCCTCATTTTCTCTTTTATCGATCGTTACTTGTTGAAATGAATCCTTTTGTTTCAAAAGCTTTCCTAACACTGCTTGTACAATAAATCCACTTAAAACGCCATCAAGGGCAGAGACGCTTGTAAGGGAAAATAAGGATAATCCTGACGGCTGTGCAGTTGTCAAATAAGTAATCAGCATTCCAGCAACCCAGGCAATGATCGAACGAGTTACAATTGCCTTTGCCTCTAAATGTTGGTCATAGCGTTGGAACTCTGTTTTGACAAAAAAATATTCAGCTACATAAATACCACCAATCGGAGCAATTATAATCGCCAAAATATTTAAAAATGAAATAAATTGATCATAAATACCGAGAACTGCCAGGATTGTTGAAATGACTCCTAAAATAATCGTTAACCATTCTTTCGGAATTTTCGTAAAAACTATCGAAAAACCTAACGAAGAAGAGTATAAATTCGACGTATTCGTTGTCCATTGTGCGAGCGTTAATACGAGTATTCCTGGAATCGCCAGTCCAAGCGTGATAAAAATTTTCATCATATCATCAGTTCCCATTGCCTTTGACATTAAAATGGCTAGGATAATCATGAAACTGTTTCCAATAAAAATTCCGAAAAATGTAGCAATGATTGCATCCTTTTTACTTTTTGCCCAACGAGAAATATCTGGCTGCACCGTTGCTCCTACAATGAAGATACTAATAACAAGCGATATTGCACTGCCAAACGTATATCCTCCTGCTTTTGGAATACTTACGGGTATCGAATAATTTTTCAGCGTTAAAAATAAGGTGAACAGCATTAATCCTAATAATAGCGGCACAGACCACACGCTTAATTTCTCAATAGCCCGGTACCCAAAAATAGCGGTCGTCATCATCAGTAGACCGCCAATTAAAGAAAGGACTTTGACGTTGATGGATAAGTGAAAGGTGTCTTCTAAAACTGTGTGCGCATTGGTAGCAAAAAAGCCCACTTGTACCCCAAACCAACCAAGTAATGATATTCCGAGGACAATAGAAAACACTTGAGCACCGTATTTTCCAAATACATACTTTGTAATCATTGCTGTAGAAAGATTAGTGGAAGATCCAACAATTGCACAAATCGTACATAAAATGGATAGAAGGAGCGAACCGACACAAACCGATAAAATCGCTTGATTTATCGGCATCCCATTCGCTAATTCCGCGCCTAAAATAACCGCAGATAAGTCGACCCCGATAGCGACTAATACCGAAAACATCGAAAACCATGACCTTCGCAATTCCTTTGGTACAGCCTCCCGTGCAAAATCTGAAGTAACTTTTTCCTCTTTCATAGACGCAGCCCCCTATTTATTGTCACAATTTGTTTTTTTTACTTTCATCAGAGTAAACTGCTTTTTTTATGATCGTTATGAATTCCATTCCAATAAATGCTCCAGGTTTGCTCTACCCGTCTTTTAAATTTGTCTTCCTGGTGTTGATAATAGAGCAATTCCAAAAAGATCCCGTCCATTAAACATAGGAAGGAGGCAATTAAGTCATCAATAGGTTGATTTTTTAACACCCCTTGCCTAATTCCCTCCGAAAAGATACTTTCAAGCATCTCACCAAGAACCTCTTCCATCTCGCTAAACGTTTCTTTTACTTCATCGTTTAAAGTCGGAGGAAGGAAGAAGGTAAATTTCATATAGGCTGCCGTTTTCTCAGGTTGACTTAAATGATAATGACATATCGCTTCTAATATTTGATAGAGCTTTTCTTTTACCGTTCCATTTGTTAGATTGTCAATGGAACTTTTTATGTGACGGTGATTATCTTGCAACAAATCCTTATATACAGCCATAAATAGATCTTCTTTACTTTTATAAAAAGCATAAATGGACGGCGTTTTAATACCCACCTCTTTAGCAATGCTTGAAAGAGTTGCACGCTCATAGCCTTTCTCAGATAATTGCTTGTAAGCAACGTCTTTAATTTTATTTTTCGTCATCAACATACCACCTAACTAATTTAGTTAGGTGTAATAATACTAACTATTCTGATAAATTACAATAGCTAAATTCTGAAAATTCTTTCAACCAACTGGTGAAGTTCAGTTAAAGGGCAAATATGAAAGATCGGCTGTCGGTCTGTTTCTTTTGAAAAAACATCCTTCACAAAATAGGCCTAGCTTTCGCTCTAGGAACAATTCTCTCTAATCGATTAAATTAAAAATCACATCTCCATTAGAGGAAGTAACTTCTCTTTTCTTAACTCATTAAAACCTTTAATTTGAGAAGGTAGTCCTTTCATCCAAGTATCATACGCATTAAAATCAAGCAATTTATCTTCCATTATTTTTCATTCCTTACTGATATTAGACCTACAAATAAATTTTACCACCTAATTTTAAAAGTTCCCCCTAGGGTTTAATTACCAATAAAAAAAATATTGGAATTTCGACTATATCCATGGAAATGATGCTATGATTAACCAGTCCTTGAGACAACTAGTTATTTTACATACAAACGGGGGAAATTCAATTGAAGAAAATGGTCATTGCAGGAGCACTCCTTAGTTCTTTGTTTGTGGGAGAAGGTGTTTCAGCTGCTGAATACACTGTTAAATCAGGAGATAGCCTATGGGAAATTTCAAATAATTTCAAGGTAAGTGTGTCAGAAATAAAAACTCAAAATAAATTAACCTCTGACACTATTTATGTTGGACAGGTTTTGCAGATTGCGGATTCTAAACCTTCCACAAATGAAACATCAAATCAAAAATATACGGTTAAATCAGGAGATTCCTTAAGTAGTATAGCGAAAAAGTATAATACAACAACCACGAATCTACTAAGCTTAAATCCGCAAATTTCTAATCCAAACTTAATAAAAGTTGGACAAGTAGTAAATGTCCCAAATGGAACGACAGGCAGCGTTACACCATCTAAACCTAGTGTGGATAAAACGAGGGAACAAGTGGCTAATGCTATTATTGAGTCGGGAAAAAAGTATTTGGGGGCTCCTTATCAATATGGTGCGTCACCAAACCAAACAACAACATTTGATTGTTCTTCTTTCACGCAGAGAGTCTTTAGTGAAAATGGAATTAAATTACCAAGAACCTCTACAGAACAATCTAAAATCGGAACAACAATCCCACTTTCAGAAGCGAAAAAAGGGGACCTGTTATTCTTTGCTACAGACAATAACGGCGTGATAAATCATGTCAGCATTTATGTAGATTCATCAACAGTATTACATGCTGCCACATCCAAAGGAGTATCCATTGCAGATACGAAAGCTTATTGGATGCCTAGGTTTGTAAAAGCAGTACGCGTTTTTAACTAATAATTTTGGAAGACCATTCTACGGAATGGTCTTTTTACTGGATTTTTTATCTGCAAAGGGATTCAATTAAATAGAAAAAGTTCACTTTTTAATTAAAGAAATTAGGAAACATAAAGCGAGGTTTTAACATTAATCAAGAGTTTCCTTCATCAAAAGCAACAAAGTTTACGAAAACAGCCATTTTTTATAAATAAGGTACACTCTATTGATAAGATCTTGGTTTCTTGATGTATTAGCTTGATAGACTCTCAATAACACCTATCAAAAATACTATTGAAAAGAGGGAAAAAATGATTTATGGATATGCTCGAGTAAGTGCACAAGATCAAAATCTAGATAGCCAAATTGAACAAATGAATCTCGAAAGGGGTAAGTGTTTTCAAAAGTAGACCCTATTACATCGCATATAGCAAGTTCTTCTAGGGGCGAGTGGGAGCAAACATCTTATGATGCTTCACTATTGATAATGGTCGAAATTATAGCCTTCGCATTGAAGGTATTTATAATATTAATGGTATAGCGACTGAGAAAGCCTTCACTATAGAATTTAGTTGCGATAAATCAGGTAATATTCTTTGATATATTAAGGGAATTATTTATGATTCTTTCTTTCGAAGTTGCTTTATCGATTTTCTTGTTTAACTAACTGGGGTGTTTGCGGAACAAGGCTCAGTGATTTGATCAAACTTAATTTTAAAGCTACAGGACTCCAAATCTGATGATATTAGAAGCTACAACTGTTCGTATGGTTTGTTGTTTCAGTGCCATAGAAGAGAGACCTTGGATTATTATCCAGGTCGCTAATCATTTTACTGCTCAGTTTATTCGTACTGTTCAATTATCTATTGATAGTAATACTCATAATATCTTTAGATTTGAACGAAAAACTTTTAATCTTAATAACGTCCTCTTTACCATTTGACCACTCAGACAGTGCCTTAAATAATTCCACATCTGGCACACGAGACAAATCAATCCAATCACTCTTAAGTTTAACTACGATTTCAAACATAATTATACCTCACCACTTTCTTCACAGTTTGGGACGGATCCAATACTTTTATCAAATACTTGTGATCGCTGATTAATGCAAGTTGTTAGTTTTTTGTCTGATCACGTGCCTTTTCTATTTCATGCATTACTTTTTTACTCTCTTTGGATGATAAGTTCGTATATTTCTGTGTTGTTTCAATTGAATTATGTCCTAATTGGTCACGAAGCAAAATGAGATTTCCACCGTTTTTTATCCATTCGCTTGCAAAAGTATGCCTTAATTTATGCGGACTCAAAGCTTGCCCTGAAGAGAATTCCTCCTGTGAATTAAAAGCAATTGTGTATTTAGTTACTAAATCTTGAATAGCTCTGACTGAAATCGGTCTTGCCGTACCGGCATATTTAGATACAAAAACATATGAGGTACTATTTGCTCCAGGATACCGCGTTTCTCGAATTCGGAGATATTCCTTTAGGTCATTCAACGCAGAATCTAGGATTTCTACTGTATCCGCTTTACCGCTTTTACGAATAATGTCTAATTGCTTTTTTTGAAAGTTAATGTCTTTGAACGTAAGGGAGGAAATTTCACTAACTCGAACACCACTTCCAAGCATCATGCTAATAAGCGCAATATCTCTTTCCTTGTCTCGAAGAAATGAGCCTTTTTGGTGCGGGCTGAGTGGATTCTCATAGCCATTCTTTAAGTAATCTAGAAATTCATTGATTTCCTTGTCATTCAGGATAATAGAACTTATCTTTTTGGCGCGACGGCTGGTTGTATCTTCATCTTTTTTATTTAATTTCACCTTACTGAATACATTTCGGTAAAAATAACATTCTCCTGTTTCTTCATCCTCAGTTTCAGTCGTAAGGTAATTAAAGAGTGATTTGATTGCATTAATATTTCTTGCTACGGCATTACCTGACCGTTTTTTTATTACATCGTCTTTTTCAGAAATGATTTCTTCTTCTAAAAATTCCTTATAAAACTCTGCATTTTTTTTTGTAAGATTTTCTAAGGCAGGTAGAGGAATATATTTTATGTGATCCACTTTTGAGATTCCCTCGTGCTGCAGCCACTCGAAAATTTTTTTGTACTCATGTATGTAACCAAGCAGGGTAGAAGAGGAGTATTTTGCTCTTTTTTTTGCTTGAACAAACTCAACGACGTACTCTGGCATAGATGCCAGGTGAGTGTTTAAGCGTTTTTCATGTATAAGTGTTTCTCTTGCAGAAGCCATGTATAAAACTCCTCATGTCGAAAAATGTCGAATGTTCGCGTTAAATTAGAATTTAACGCGAACTTTAAAATCTGAACATCCCGTTCCCCTTTTCCTCTATTTATTCTTTAATGAAGGTTCGGGTTAATGAAATGTTTAAGACTAAAATAAAAATAGCTATTGTTTCTTTCTTAAGTATTATTAATGTTTAAGGAGTTTAAAAAATCATACTTATATTTATTTTGCGCTAATCGACACTTCGTGAATTGTTTGAACGTGATTGAACTACCCACCACTTATCGACCTTACGGTCTGATTGAAGTGGGGGATTCCTAAGAACAATAGCCTATCGGCAAATTTTTAATTAGGCTACTCCCGTTTTTTTGTTTAGGAAATAAAAAAAGTGATACCTCATAAACATGCCCCATACAACATCCTCAATCCATCTTATTACTTAGATATTCCTCAAAAGTAATCCCTCCTATTTTTTTGAATATAATTGTTATTTTCCCCATCTAAGAAATATTTGTACAGTTTTCCTGGTAAAGTAATGCGTATGTTGATATCTTTATTTTTATAGATTCAAACATTATTATTCGCTGAATCACATTCAATTTAATTAATGTATGTCCACATTCAACGTTATGGATACCAATTACACTTGTACATCCGTTGCTTGCTCTATGAGATATAACGGTAATTTTTCTGTAATCTCACCTTTTAAAAGTTGTATTAGTCCTAATGATTAAATGATAATGTTCCCTGCCTCATAGTTATCCACTGGTATACTTCCCAACTCATTAGCTAATAACTTATTAATAGGCACTTTTTAAGGGTTACTTGTTAGACAAAATCTTGGTTACATAACAAACTTTCTTTTATTAGGATTTCAGTTTCAGTGATAGAGAAAAATCAATTCATTTACGAATATTTGTGTACTTTCGATACAAATTACGGCTTAGATTAATATTTTTTATCTGTAATTTAGAAGCAATTCTTTTCCTTATCATAAGTTCATTGCAGATATCTATGGATGGCAAGCAAGGAGAAATATGCGAGGTGAATGAGTATGAAAAGATTAAATAAAGCAAAGGTAGTTCAATTCATAAAAATTATTTTTCCATTGATTTTATTAGGCCTTGCAGTCTTTGAAATAAAAAAATTTACTGGAAACATAAATGTTCAATTGCTTCGCCATGAAGTAAGCCAGTTGCAATATGTTAAGATGCTCTTGATTCTTTTCATTACTTTTTGTGCTATTTTTCCTATGATATTTTATGATGTATTTTTAGTGAAAATATTAGGATTTAAAGTACCTTTAAAAGATTTGGTGATAAAGTCCTTTATTGCTAATACCTTTTCAAACTTAATTGGTTTTGGAGGTCTCGTTGGCGCTACGCTGAGAACCTATTTCTATAATGAATACGAAGTTGACAGGAAAAGACTAGTAAAGAAAATTGCCTCTGTTTCTCTTTTTTACCTTACTGGAATCTCTTTGCTTTCCTGGATTGTACTTGTTGGTTATAGGAATTACCCTCTTTTTCAAGATACAAGGTGGCTTTTTTGGGCAGTTGTGGCCGTGGGTATTTATCTACCAATTTTTATCATTGTCCATATAATTCAACGCAAAAAAGCTACTGGTTCAGTTATCGATTTTGGAATTGCAATAAGACTACTCATTGTTTCTTTACTGGAATGGATATGCGCTTTCCTTGTTATTTGGTTATTATGTATTATTATGAGCATACCAATTGATTTTGACGATCTAGTCCCTGTTTTTATCGTTGCTTCATGTGCCGGTATTATCAGTATGATTCCTGGAGGCCTTGGATCTTTTGACTTAGTTTTCATTTGGGGAACACAGTCATTGGGTGTTCCGGATGAGAAAGTGCTAGTCCTACTACTATTTTATCGTATAGGCTATTTTATCCTTCCATTTTTAGTAGGAGTAGTTTTTTTCATCAAAGAGTTTTGGGACAAGTGGAATAAATCATGGAACAATGTTCCCAATGTGGTCATAGTTAAGACTAGCCATGTACTTTTAACCTTTTTGGTATTTCTTTCAGGACTTATTTTGCTTCTTTCAGCTGCAGTACCGGGAATTATAGGAAGGTTACAACTAGCTCAAGAATTTTTATCCTTACCGATCATGAATATATCTCATCAGCTCTCTGTTGCAACAGGCTTTATCCTGCTCGGTTTATCCCGAGGTATTCAGTACAAGGTAAAACAGTCATACCCCCTAACTATGATTGTACTATTTTTTGCTGCCTTATTTTCCTTCTTTAAAGGATTCGATTATGAGGAGGCATTATACCTTCTAATTGTTATCGTGCTCTTGAGAATTTCAAAAAAACGTTTTTACAGAGAAAATTTTGTATTGAGCTGGGGCACTACTATTTTTGATATAGCTGTGTTTGTCACGATTACCTTTATGTATGTTTTAATTGGATATCTAAACTTGCCCTCCTCCAAATTGAAAGTGAATCCAAAGCTATCGCTATTTGTGATTAAAGACTATCATGATTTATTTAATAGTGCTTTAATTGGCTTGCTTATCGCCTTGTCTCTTTTTACCGCAGGTTATTTGATAAGACGGGATAAAAAATGGGTTATGGAATCTTCTCTTATTCAGGAAGGGAAAATTATTGATCACTTAGATAGATTTAATGGAACTGTGCTAACACATTTAGTTTTTTTACATGATAAATATATTTATTGGAATAAAAAGAACAACGTAATGTTTTCCTATCAAATATTTGCAGACAAGCTAGTGGTTCTTGGAGACCCTATTGGAGAACGCGACGAATTGCCTCTTGCAATAGAAGAATTCCGAGAAACATCTGATCTCCATGGATTTACCCCTGTTTTTTATGAGGTCAGCAATGCAATGCTCCCTTATCTGCATGAAAACGGTTATGACTTTTTCAAGCTCGGCGAGGAGGCTTACGTTGATTTAGACAGTTTTTCATTTAGTGGAAAAAAAATGAAAGGAGCTAGGGCAGTAAAAAACAAGTTTGAACGAGAGAATTATCATTTTGAGATTGTAACACCCCCTTATCATGAAGATTTCATGAATGAGCTTAGGGGATTATCAAATGAATGGCTTCAAGGAAGAATAGAAAAAGGTTTTTCCCTCGGCTTTTTTGATGAGGATTACCTCAATAAAGCTGAGATCGCCATTGTTAAAGCTGATGGAAAGAGGATCCTTGGATTTGTAAACATTATGCCGGTTTATGATCAAAAACAAACTATCTCTTTGGACTTGATGCGATTTGGAAAGGATGCACCTTCTGGAACGATGGACTTTGTTTTTCTATCATTATTTGAATGGGCAAAAGAAGAAGGATATAAATACTTTAATATAGGGATGGCACCTTTATCCAATGTTGGGCTATCAAAGTATTCATTTTTAAGTGAAAAAATAGCTTCCCAAATATTTATGCATGGTCAATTTCTCTATTCTTTTCATGGTTTAAGAAAATTTAAAGAAAAATATGCAGATACATGGCAACCTAAATATTTAGCTTATCGAAAAAAAACTTCATTGCCTTTTACTATGACACAAATCACCTTATTGATTGGAAAGAAAAGAAAAGAACAAAATTGAGACACTAGTCTTCTTTTGTCACTTTAATCGGTAAATTGCACCTGTTTTAAGTGCTATTTTGCACTTCAATATACGTCTATTCTAAACAATAAAAGCACTTATCCAAGCTGTAAGCTGGTAACAAGTGCTTTACGTTTTATTTAGAGTTTTTCCAAATAGCGATAAATGGTTGTTCGAGATACACCCCATTTTTCCGCCACATCTTTAATTGATGTACCATTTTCAATGAGCGCTTTCATCACTTCAATATCTTTCGGTTCTAGTTTCTCCGGACGTCCCCCAAGACGACCACGTGCTCTAGCTGCTGCACGCCCTGTAGCTGAGCGTTCTTCAATCAAATTACGTTCAAATTCTGCAAAGGATGCGAAGAGGTGGAACATTAATTGCCCCGTTGCGTTGCTTTTGTCCATCGTTAGGCTTTCTTGCAGACTGTGAAAGCCCACAACTCGTTCATTCAAAGTATTCACAATCTGTATTAAGTCCTGCATGTTGCGACCAAGACGATCTAATCGTCAAACAACAATGGTATCGCCTTCACGTGCATATTGAAGTGCTTCCTCCAAACCAGGTCGCTGCTTTTTCGCTCCACTCATCTTATCGTAAAAGATTTTTCCACAGCCATGTTGTGTTAACGCATCCATTTGTAAATCTAAATTTTGTAACCCTGTCGAAACGCGCGCATATCCAATTAACACCAGTAATCACTCTTTTCTCATTTTTCCTTTAAGTTCATTGTAACATAAGATAGAATTCTGTATGTTATTGAACATAGAATAGTGAACAGAGTTTTGTAACATCTATAGCCATAAAAAAACATTCATTTCAATGGGAATTTGAGTGTGTTCAGAAAAGGATTGTTGAGTTGACACAAACTGTGAAATAAAAAAAGTTACCTTTCAGCAACTTAGGATTAGAAATCCATTATTTATATTTAGTAAGCCAGTCAATTAATTGGTCATAGTTACTTGAGAACATTGCGTTGTCTTTAGTATTAGACTGTTCAAGGTGAATTAGAATATCCCCTTCTTCTAATAAAAAAGCGACTGCAATAGTGTTCTCTAATATATTATTAGAGAACAATTTGTCTTTCCACAATTTTTGTACAGAAAAATGTTCTGGAGTATAACCTTTACGATTAACTAACAACTTATACTTTTTTCCTTGTCTAATAAATGAATAGCACGTTTTCTCAAATGAATTAAACCATGTGTTTACATCAGCAAGGGTTATGTAACCTGTCAAATTAGTAATAATAATATCTTCAGAAATGGATGTACTTATATTTTTAACATTCAATAAAAAAACAACTCCTTACTATTATTATAAACTAAATAATGGAAGGGAGAATAAATTTTAATGTTGCACAGTTCGAAGACACTACGCTTGTTGAACTAAACTGCCCCGTTAGCCAACCATGCAGCGCACGACCAGCGCTGCACCACAGAGAATGAAAATGGTGGAAAACCGTCCATACTGATTCTATGGTGGTCGATGAACTATGGTGCCATTAGAGCCCATCCGTTAGTCTGACTCCAACGACCTCGGTGCATCACAGACTGTCGCTCCCTTACGGGAAGCACT